>NZ_JAWOTS010000232.1:0-1335 GCF_033338975.1 Vibrio sp. Vb0349
ATCCGCAATTTCATTAGACGTTGGCTAAACGGCTCGTTAAAGTGCTTTTGAAACAATCTTGTGACCGCACTTTCACTCAGCGATAAGTAGTTCGCCAAGTCTGCGAGCGTCACCTTAGTTGCAAAGTGTTGTTCGAGATACGCGTTAACACTTGCCACGCGCTCTCTTTCCTGTAGCTCGTGTTCACTCATCGATAAGTATGAGTGAGTCATCAGTGTTTTTGCTCCTTCATCGTGAGCAATCAGAGACAAAACATGGAGAAATCTCGATAGTTGCTCCATTGCAGGAAACGTCATGAGCTCATGCAGAAGATCCACAACATGCTGAGCTGTCCGTTCAGAAAACACCACACCTTTATTGGCCGCCTTTAAAAGCGGGTCAAGCTTTCTAAGCTCTGCGCAATAGAACATCAAATTGGCAATCCACTCACGCTTAAACCAAATCACATGAGTCTCGCACTTGCTTTCGACCAATGTGGAGTGAATTGAATGAGGCACACCAGGCGCGATCAATAGCATTTGGTTGTGAGTCACTTCTAATTCGTGATGACCAATATGCAAACTGCCAGTGAAGTGTCGATGGATGACCAACTCAAACACATCATCGTGAAAATGGAGGTCGTACTCTTTCTCTACCTCATCAATGCGACGATAGCGCCAAGAAAAACCTGGTCTCTGCGGTACTTTTTCGATGTGCGCCATTGGCTACTCCACAAGATAGTATTGTTTCACGCTCAAATAATATCAGTATTGCCGACATAATCTTCATCACGCCGAAATAGTATTGATATTAAACGGCATACTATCAACTTGGTGTTGCCCCTCTCCTTATTCTTGCCTTGTAAAGACAAGCTAACTAAGGAAGCTTTTATGAGCCACTTCACTATCAAGCTACGCCAAATCCTGCACAAGACACGCGATGAATGGGCAAAATTCGCTATCAGAGAAATGGAAATCCCACCTAACACCATCGCCAAATTTTATGGTTACAAATCGAGTTGTGATCTTGAGCAAATTCTTAAACAGGATAAAAACGACGCCAATTCGGACATTTGCTCGACACCTTGTGCGAGATCTCTCACAAGCGATGTAAGCAAAACGACCATCTTTGACTAAGACAAAATCAAAAAATGTATATAACAAATTGAAAATTAACACTTATAGTATTTTTCATAATATTCGCTGCCAAAGTTTTTTTACCTAGCTGATTGAGAGTAATCAGCAAAACATCAATACTGATTGTGTCGACAGGATGTTGGCGGGAACAGGAAAAAAGCCTAATGGACTAGGTATCTTCAGGATGAAGATTTGGTAGCTTAGGATGAGTTATCAGCAA
>NZ_JAWOTS010000233.1:0-1328 GCF_033338975.1 Vibrio sp. Vb0349
GATCCGTTGAATCGCATCACGAATGCGTTGTAGCGCATCATTCGCCAAATCGGCTTTTTCTACCGCTTCTACAGCACTGCCTTTGCTTTGATGCATCGCGCTTGCCACTGAAGACGCGCCAGATTGTAGCTGTTCAATCATGCTGCGAATTTCTGTTGTCGATTCCTGTGTACGTTGTGCCAGTGTGCGAACTTCATCGGCCACTACAGCAAAACCACGACCAGATTCACCTGCGCGTGCAGCCTCGATTGCAGCATTCAATGCAAGTAGGTTGGTTTGGTCTGCAATATCGTTGATAACTTTAAGAATCGTTTCGATGTTTGCTGTTGCTGACTCTAACACTTGAACTTCTTCAACAGCCAAATCGATGCTGTCTGAGAGCATATTAATGGTTTGTGTTGATTCGCTCACCACTGATGAACCTTCAATGGTTGCTTGATCGGCTTCTTTCGCAGCGCTTGCGGCGCCTTGTGCGTTGTTCGCAACTTCTGTCGCGGTGACAGACATTTCGTGCATTGCGGTTGCCAGTTGCTCCAATTCTTGAAGCTGAGTTTGAATGGCACCAGCGGAGTCGCGTGCGCCTTCTGCCGTGATTTGAGTGCCAATAAGAATCTGATCAGAGATCGATTTCGATTCAATGATCTGCTGCTGAAGATTTTCCATAAAGGTGTTGAAGTTTTTCGCTAGCTCAGAAAACTCCTGATCGGTGTCAGTTTCTAGGCGTTGCGTTAAATCACCTTTGCCAGATGCGACGTCTTTAATTGCCGTGTTTAGTGTATCTAGCGGGCGCATTAGGGCTCTGATCAGAAGTGTTAATGCGATAACTGAAGCAAGTACAGCGATGATTGAGTAAATGATCGCGCTATTACGTAGCTCTCCAACCACTGAGTAAGCTGCCGTTTCATCAATGATTGCGCCCACGTACCAGTTCTCACTTGGGATATGAGTAAGGCTAACCATGTAAGGATTGTTATCAACTTCGATGTGTTGAGTCGCCTTATTTAAGTCAACTTGCGGTAGGTAGCTATTGAGCTTTTCACCGTTGTACTTACTTTGCGGGTGCGCAATCGTCGTACCATCGTCAGTGACTAAGAACAAGTAACCAGCATCAAACAGGTTCACTTGGTTAACTAGGTCGGAAAGGGTAGTTAGCTCTAGGTCGTAAAACATGCCCGCTAAGAACTGGCCGTTTTGTTTTACTGGCGTACCAACAGAGATGATCACATTCTTAGATGAAGCATCAACATAAGGGTCGGTAACCACCAAATCGCCTTTGTTTTTGGCCGCGATAAACCAAGGGCGTTGGCGAGGATCATAATCAGGCCCTG
>NZ_JAWOTS010000234.1:0-1326 GCF_033338975.1 Vibrio sp. Vb0349
TTCTAAGTACAAGACACGTTCAACGCTGTATGGCGAGCTTGGTCTTGCACAACGTATTTTGCGTGACTTCGTTGGAACGGAACTCGACAAGATTTTGGTCGATTCACGTTTAGAATATGAGAACCTCAAAGAGTTTACTTCTGAGTACGTACCGGAGCTGACCGATAAGCTTGAGCTTTACGAAGGTGACAAGCCTATCTTTGATATGTACGACACTGAGAACGAAATTCAACGCTCTTTGGAGCGCAAAGTTGAGCTCAAGTCGGGTGGTTACTTAATCATCGATCAAACAGAAGCGATGACCACCATCGACATCAACACGGGTGCGTTTGTTGGTCGTCGTAACTTAGAAGAGACCATCTTTAATACCAATATTGAAGCGACTCAAGCCATTGCTCGCCAGTTACGTCTGCGTAACCTAGGTGGCATCATCATTATCGACTTTATCGATATGGCGTCAGAAGAGCATCGTCAGCGAGTACTAACTTCGTTAGAAGCTGCATTGTCGAAAGACCGCGTGAAAACCAACATCAATGGCTTTACGCAGTTAGGTCTGGTTGAAATGACGCGTAAGCGTACGCGCGAAAGTATTGAACATATTCTTTGTTCTGGTTGTCCTACTTGTGAAGGCCGTGGCACCGTGAAAACGGTTGAAACGGTGTGTTACGAGATTCTGCGCGAGATCACTCGTGTAAACCGAGCGTACGATGCCGACAACTTTGTCGTATACGCATCGCCATTTGTTGCAGAAGCGCTTTTGGGTGATGAGTCTCATGCGCTGGCTGAACTTGAAGTATTTATTGGTAAGCAAGTCCGTATTCAGGCTGAACCCCTGTACATTCAGGAACAGTTTGACGTCGTGATGATGTAATTGGAACATTTGTGAATTCTGGTGTTAACCGTTTTGGGCGTTTTTGCGCGTGGACGTTAGTCACTGTCTTGGTTTTTTTAGCCATTCTAGTGACCACTCTACGCGTCACATTGCCACAACTTAACCACTTCCAAGATGAGATCAAAACCTGGGTCAAACAAGGCACAGGTTTTGACTTTTCTATCTCCAGCGTTGCTGGTTCTTGGCGTAATAGCCATCCCTCTATCGCGTTACTCGGCTTAGAAGCTAACTTACCGAATAACCAAGAAGCTCGATTCGCCGTTGATGAAATTCAAATTGAATTCGATTTGATTCAATCATTACTTCAGTTTAAGCCCGTCGTGGCAGACTTAACCATTCATAACTTGGCATTAGATATTCGCACGGTCGATCTTCTACCTACGTCGAGCAATCAAGAGCCGACCACTGATGTTGACCAAAATGAAATTAAGCTG
>NZ_JAWOTS010000235.1:0-1323 GCF_033338975.1 Vibrio sp. Vb0349
CGGCAAGTTTGTTTGCTCGCGTACAACCAAAAGTGATGGCTTTGCACATCCCTGAAGGGTACGAAATTACTTGGGGTGGGGAATACGAATCATCGAAAGATGCGCAAGAAGGGCTATTTGGTTCTCTGCCAATGGGCTACTTGCTGATGTTCATCATCACCATTTTACTGTTTAACTCAATCAAAAAACCGTTGGTGATTTGGTTTACGGTTCCGCTTTCCATTATTGGTGTGGCGTTTGGTCTACTGACAACTAACATGCCATTCAGCTTCACTGCATTCCTTGGATTGCTGAGCTTGAGCGGGATGATTTTGAAAAACGGCATTGTGTTACTTGATCAAATTAACTTGGAATTAGAGTCTGGCAAAGATCCATATCTTGCGATTGTAGATAGCGCGATCAGCCGTGTGCGTCCAGTAAGCATGGCGGCGCTGACAACGATTCTAGGTATGATTCCACTCGTGTTTGACGCCTTCTTTGGCTCGATGGCAATAACGATTATGGCAGGTCTTGGTTTTGCAACGGTACTAACATTGATTGTTGTACCAGTAATGTTTGCGATTCTATTTAGGATTAAACCGACCACTGCATAAGGACTCCTGACTTATCTAAGTCAGCTTCCTGCCTAGCCCTGAGGGATTTCCTCAGGGCTTTTTTCGTTTTAGAACTTGTAAGAGACGCCAGCGTAAAGCGAGCCGAGCATGATGGTTAAGTCATCGTAAGTTTCGTCAATTACAAATGTGTCTACTTCATACGCGATGCGGAAATTCAGATTCTCGATCGCTTTAGGTGAGTATTCGCCACCAACACCTGCACGGAATGACGTTTCTGCTTTTGACGAAGAGCCAAAATCAAGTTCGGTACGACCAAGGCCGACCGTCGCAAACGGACGCCAGCCACTGTCAAAGGTGTAACCTAGGTTCGCCATTAGAGCGATGTTTTCAGGTTTTACCATTGTGCGCGGTGCATCTTCAAACTTGTCAAAAATATCACCGTAGCGTGTGTATTGCGCTTCGATTGCGACGATACGGTTGAACTGGTAACCGCCAAACAGTTTGTATGTGGAGTCGTTAGAATCCAGATTAACCGCATACGGCCAAACACTGTCGTCATAGACAGTTGTAACCCCGATACCACCACCAAGGTAAAAGCCTGATACGTCTTTTTTCTCGACATCAGTTTGATTTGCTTGCGCGAATGCTGAAACAGCAGCTAACAAAAGGACAGCTTTTTTCATGTGTAATTAACTTTATTATTTTGATTAAAACGAAGTGAAATATAAGAGGCTTTATCTGCTTTTGGGATTTTTCATCGGCTACTTGA
>NZ_JAWOTS010000236.1:0-1323 GCF_033338975.1 Vibrio sp. Vb0349
TGTTGCACCTGCAAGTTTGCGATCTTTTGCCTCAAGCAACCACTTGATCCACTCTGGTTTTTCTTCACCACGACCAACTTTAATCAGGCTACCTGTGATGTTTCGAACCATGTGGTGAACGAACGCGTTCGCTTTAATGTCGATAACAACATAATCACCATGACGAGTGACGTTTACGTGCATCAAATTACGGCACGGACTCAACGACTGACAATGCGCTGCACGGAATGATGAAAAGTCATTTTCACCTAACAAATATTGCCCGGCTTCATGCATTTTCTTTTCATCTAGCTCGCCGTGATAATGGCTCACACCCGAGTTCAAAATGCCTGGGCGCAATGCGTGATTAAAAATGATGTAGCGGTAACGACGCGCTGTTGCTGAGAATCGCGCATGGAAGTCATCAGGAACTTCTTTTGCCCAGCGAACAGCGATGTCACTTGGCATGTTCGCATTTGCGCCCATCGTCCAAGCCACCATTTTTCGATTAACGTTGGTATCAAAGTGAACAACTTGTCCCGTACCATGTACACCCGCATCAGTACGACCTGCACACTGCACTTCGACAGGGTGGTTCGCAACGATGGACAACGCTTTCTCTAGTTCTTCTTGAACACTTTTCACTTCTCTTTGGCGTTGCCAACCAAAATAATTTGTACCGTTGTATTCGATACCTAATGCGATTCTCATCTTAACCTTCGAACTCTAAAATGGGGCGGGAAGTATATACTCAAGTCCCTTCAGATACAAAAAGGGCAGCTCTCGCTACCGTTTTTGATTTATCGACCGTTTATGGTATCGATGAGGTTTTTCGCTTCTCGGCGAATGTCATCTTCACCGTAAACTATCGCCTCTTCTAACAGTTTGATCGCACCTTGAGGATCGTTCATTTCAAGATAGATTTTAGCAAGGTCCAACTTACCTGCTGCTTCTGCATTGGTATCTACATCAACGTCACCGATATCACCAATCACATCAGGGAACTCATTCAAACCGACATCGAGCATCAGTTCTTGCTCTTCAAACTCACCACCTTCTTTGTCCACTTGAGCCATCAGTTCATCAATAGTCATAAACTGATTTTTCTTAGGGTCAAAGTCATCAAGATCTTCCTGCTCGGCCCAGTTCTCTTGCGCGATTTCAGGTTGAGTCAGCGCTTCGCTCGAACTCCACACTTCTTGCTGGTCTTCAGGGACTTCTTCCGTAACCGATGGTTCAGGCATGTCTGATGCTGGCTTAAAACCATCCCAGTCATCACCGACATCCAACATGGTTTCGAAATCCATGCCTGCACTTGCAATGGTGTCGCTGTCGAGCTTGCCA
>NZ_JAWOTS010000237.1:0-1319 GCF_033338975.1 Vibrio sp. Vb0349
GCGACAGGAAGGAACGGGCTTAGGGTTGGCAATCTCAAAACGTTTGATCAGCATGTACAACGGTGAGCTTTGTGTGCGCTCGGATTTTGGCAAAGGATCGTGTTTTAGCTTTAGTTTGCAGTTGCCTAAACGAAGTCAGCCTCATTCTGAACCGGTAGAACTGAATGCAAATCGACTATTGTTGATTGATGATTATCAACCGCGCGTGGAACACTTGATGCGCTTAGCTAAAGAGATTGGCATCGAGGTGACTCATCGCAACGATTGGTCTGCGGCGCAGTCTTTGGGCAGAGATTTGGACGATTTTGACCGCATCATCGCGAGCGTGAACAATGCTCAGGATAGAGATGCGCTCTATGAGCTTGATGCGACAGAATCAGCCGCCAAACGGGTACTGTTTCTCGCCCCTTGTGTGATGGAGGAAGGGCTGGCATGGTCGTGCGAACGGGATCGTTTACTGCCGCAACCTGTCACGCAGCATAAACTGCAAACTCTGCTTTCTAGCAAAATACAAAAGCGTCGAGCGCTTTCCTCACAAGACAATCCAGATTTTTCTAATTTGCACCTTTTGGTTGCAGAAGACAGCCATATCAATCGAATATTGATTGAAAAAATGTTGCAAGACACCGGTGTGAAACTGACGTTGGCGGAAGATGGTGTCGAGGCCGTTGAACTCTACAAGCAGCTTTCCCCTGATTTGGTGATTACCGATATTTCTATGCCAAACAAAGATGGTTTTGGTGTGACAAAAGACATTCGTGAGTTGCAGGAAAACGGTGAGTTTCCTTGGTGTCCAATCGTGGCGTTTTCTGCTCACGCGATGCAAGAAGAGCAGCAAAAGAGTATTGCACTAGGGATGAATGATTACCTGACGAAACCAGTTCAGAAAAGCGATTTACTCGATATGATTGCGAAGTGGGGACGCCATATTCAAATGGCTGAAAAGCACGCCTCTGGTTAGTGCTTTTGTGAATCGTACTTGGCCCTAATAAAACGGGCATGTTGTTACGCATGCCCGTTTGTATTTATTGGTTGCTTATCGCGGATGGAGTCTTTTACAAGCTGTGCGGATCACCCAGAGCGAGTGCTACTTTGGAAGACGGACGTTTACCTAACGCACGGCAAATTTGCCAACCTGCTTCATTGATGATGTTGAGATCGACCCCCGTTTCAATCCCGAGCTGTTCACACAGATAAAGCACATCTTCCGTTGCGACATTCCCACTGGCACCTTTCGCGTAAGGGCAGCCCCCTAAACCAGCAACAGCGCTGTCAATGGTGTTGATGCCCATTAACAAGGCTTGGTAAATATTGGCTAG
>NZ_JAWOTS010000238.1:0-1318 GCF_033338975.1 Vibrio sp. Vb0349
AAGTTGTTTCTTGCAGAGGTGGTTCGTGATGGCGTGACGGTATCGTCAGTTGGCCCCGACTTCGTGCTGAAAGCGAAAGATCGTCTGTTGTTTTGTGGCGATGTCGAAAGTGTAGCGACCTTGCAAGAAATTCCGGGGCTGACGCTGTTTGGGCAACAGCATTTGAATGGTCAAAACTTTATTGAAGTGGTGGTCAGCTCCTCTGCAACCTTCTGCCATAAGACCTTGAAAGAAAGCCGCTTCCGCGATCGTTTTGATGCGGTTGTTGTCGCCATTCGTCGTGGGCATGAGCGTTTAGAAGGTGGATTGGGCAGTATTACCTTAGCTCCGGGCGATACTTTAGTGTTGGTGCCGGGCAAGCGTTTTGAGTCTGAGCGTCGAGCGCACCGTAAAGAATTTGTGTTAGTGCACGACTTAGATTCCAGCGCACGTTTGGACTCCAATAAATCGACGATTGTGTTGATTGGTTTTGCTGCGGTTATCGCCTGTGCACTACTAGAACTTGTGCCGATCATTAAAGGGCTCGCGGTATACATCATTGCACTCATTGCGTTTGGCATAGTGCAAATCTCTGAGCTTCGCCGCCGTTTTCCCATTGATATTGTGGTGATTGTGGGCTCTGCGCTCTCTATTGCGCAGCTGATGATTTCATCGGGCTTGTCCGTCAGGATGGGCGAAATGTTTATCGAAGCGTTTAACGGCTGGGGCGTATTTGGTGCGCTGGTGGCCACATACATCATGACCTTGGTGCTGACTGAATTGGTGACCAACAATGCCGCTGCCGCGTTAGCATTTCCGATTGGCTATAGCATGGCTGTCGGGTACGGAGTGGATCCGATGCCATTTATTATGGCGGTATTGTTTGGCGCAAGCGCGAGCTTTATTTCTCCCTACGGGTATCAAACCAACTTGTTGGTTTACAGTGTAGGTAATTACAAATTGACCGACTATGTGCGAATTGGTGTGCCGATTTCGATTGTGTATTCCGTATTGGTACTGACATTGATTCCGGTCTTCTTTCCGTTTTAATTCCGATAAATACAAGGATTCGTTATGACCGCTGAAACACCGGTAAAAGATGAAAACATTGTCTGGCATCAGCACACGGTTGATAAACAGTTTCGTGCTGAGCTGAAAAAACAGAAACCAGCAGTGCTTTGGTTTACTGGTTTATCTGGTGCAGGTAAGTCAACCGTCGCGGGCGCGCTGGAGAATCGTTTAGCTGAGTTGGGCTACCACACTTATTTGTTGGACGGTGACAATGTTCGTCATGGCCTGTGTAGTGATCTAGGTTTTTCTGAACAAGATCGTCGTGAAA
>NZ_JAWOTS010000239.1:0-1318 GCF_033338975.1 Vibrio sp. Vb0349
GAAATCTCTTACTACCGACAAGATACCCCAATCATTCACTTCGGTGACCATATTCAAGATCTCTTCGTGATAAGAAGTGGCGTGGTGGAAGTTTATCGCCGCAAGGGTGAGCTTTATACCCGTCTCGATGAAGGCGACTTATTCGGTCAAATGGGGCTGCTTACCAACAACAAAGTTCGTTTCCCGGTAAAAGCTATTGAAGACACCCTACTCTACTGCATTCCGGTCGAGGTGTTTCAAGATATCTACGACAACTTCGACTCTTTCGCCGATTTTGTTGAAGTAGAAAACAGCGCCCGCTTGCGCCAAACCATTTCAGAAAACAAAGACGCAAACGACTTAACCACCTCTAAAGTCAAGACCCTACTTACTGGCGATGCCCCGACCATAAACCGCGGCCAAACAATCCAACAAGCAGCGCAGTTAATGGCTCAGGACAACATTTCATCACTCTTGATTGTCGACCCCGATTTTGTCCTTGACGAAGATGACCCGCAATCGCCCGTTTTAGGCATCATTACTGACCGAGATTTATGTACTCGAGTGCTTGCGGAAGGCTTGTCTCCTCAAGATGATGTTTCAACGGTCATGACGACGGAAGTGATTTCTCTCGACCATAATGCTTACATCTACGAAGCCATGCTAACGATGTTACGCTACAATGTGCATCATCTGCCGGTGGTCAAAAATCAACTGCCGATAGGCATCATCGAAACTACCGATATTGTTCGTTATGAATCGCAAAACTCACTGCTTCTCGTAAGCAGCATTTTTCAGCAGCAAAGCATCGAAGATTTAGCAACAGTCGCAGAAGAAGTCAAAAGCAGCTTCGTACGTCTGGTTAACGAAGACGCCAATTCACACATGGTTGGCAGCGCGATGTCAGTAATTGGCCGAAGTTTCAAACAGCGTTTGTTGGAGTTGGCAGAAGAAGAACTCGGTGCGCCTCCGATTCCTTATTGTTTCCTCGCATTAGGTTCAATGGGACGCGACGAACAGTTGCTGGTTACCGACCAAGACAACGCCATTATTCTGGACGAATCCTATCAAGAAGAGAAACATGGCAAGTACTTTGAAGATCTCGCCAAGTTTGTCAGTGACGGCCTTGACGCTTGTGGTTACAAATATTGTACCGGTGACATCATGGCCACAAACCCGATGTGGCGAATGACTCGCTCCGAATGGGAAGAATGTTTCGCTGACTGGATTGACGATCCCAACCCGAAAGCGTTACTAAATGCATCAATATTTTTCGATTTAGATGGCGTGTATGGCCGCTTAAAATGGGCCGAACAGCTCACTAGCTTCATTGTGCGTC
>NZ_JAWOTS010000240.1:0-1318 GCF_033338975.1 Vibrio sp. Vb0349
CAGTTGGAAGTGTATGGCTTCCCTCGTGTGAAGAGAAACTCAGGTTATGTTGTCTTCGAGTGTTACCAAGATGGAGACGCAGAGAAGCTAGTTAAAGGTTTAGACTTTAGCTCATTGATTTTTGCGCGTCAGATGTTTGCTGTAGCGGCTGAATTTGAAGCGCTGCCAAGTGAAGACCGCATCAGCCCAATTCTTGCCGAGCTGTCAGAGTTTGAATCGTTCCCACGTTGTGGCGATCTACGTATCGAAACGCCAGACACGAACGAAGCAAAAGAGCTATTGAAGTTCTGCCGCAAGTTCACCGTGCCAATGCGCCAAGCGTTGCGTGGAAAAGGCTTGATGTGGAATAAAGACAACGCGAAGAAGCCAGTGCTACACATCTGTTTTGTCGCACCGGGTCATTGCTACGTGGGGTACTCTCTACCAGGCAACAACTCGCAGTTCTTTATGGGTATCCCTCGCTTGAAATTCCCAGCAGACGCACCAAGCCGCTCAACGCTAAAACTGGAAGAAGCTTTCCACGTATTTATTCCGCGAGATGAGTGGGATGAGCGTTTAGCGCCAGGCATGTGGGGCGTTGACTTAGGTGCATGTCCAGGTGGTTGGACGTACCAATTAGTGAAACGTTCTATGTTCGTTCATTGTGTTGATAATGGCATGATGGCAGACAGCTTGATGGAAACCGGTCAAATTAAGCACCACATGGTGGATGGCTTTAAGTTTGAACCAGACCGTAAGAACGTGACTTGGATTGTGTGTGATATGGTTGAGAAACCAGCTCGCGTGGCACATCTTATGGGCCAATGGCTGCTTAAAGGTTGGGCGAAAGAAGCCATCTTTAACCTGAAATTGCCAATGAAAGGTCGTTACGATGAAGTACTGCAAGATCTTGAAAATCTAAAAATGTTCTTGATTGAGAACAAGGTGAAATTCAAGCTGCAAGCGAAGCATCTGTATCATGACCGTGAAGAGATCACGATTCACATTCAGTGTCTATCTAACATCTCTCCGCACTAAGCTATCGTTTCTATGTGGTTGAACATTATTAAAAAAGCGCCTACTTCAGGCGCTTTTTTATTGCGGTTTAGGAATCGCGATAGTCACTCAATTACTGGTTGGTTGGCCACATCTCTTCCCATTTTACTGATTCCATGTTGTCTTCGATGCTATCTGGCGTTTGAGCAAAAAAGTCTAATCCAGTTTGACGTTCAACTTCGTCAATGGTGGTAATAAAGTTGGTTAACTCAGAGCTTGAAACATCACGATGCGGGACAATGAACGCAATGGCTTCGTCAAAGCTTGGATCAAGAATGACTTT
>NZ_JAWOTS010000241.1:0-1314 GCF_033338975.1 Vibrio sp. Vb0349
ATTTTACTCTCGGTAATTCATAAGAATTTTATATAAATTGGAAAGTACTGTGTCGATGGTTCAGCGTTGTTTTACCTTACTCTTAGTTGCCTTATTTACCTCTGCAAACGCTCTAGCAGCAGGAGAGGTGGAAATTTCATTTAGTCCTGCTTCTGGGAGTCATTATGAAAATGGTGAAGAAATTTCATACTCGATTGAGGTAAAAAATACAACGGCGGACACAATTGCAGATGTCTCAGTGATAAACGCGGTTTGGGATGTCATGTCGGGCGACCAAAAAGCCTTTCAGAGCGTATCGATATCAGACACTCACAGTCTAGGTTCAATCGCTGGTAGTTACGCATCTAGCAATGCGAACTTAGAAGTGACTGGCGCGACATTGCTGCCATTTGGTCGAGTTACTTATCATGTTAGCGCGACAGTGTCTCATGAGAGTGCTGAAAACATCGTATTAGGTGGCGCACAAGTAAAAGCGATGATTGCTGGGGCAGAGAATACATTCGTTGATACAACCAGCGTCACGTTTGAACCTGCCGAATACAAATACACGCTAGATGCAGCGGTAACGCCAGCTGAATATCAAGTCGCAAACGTTTTGACGTACACGCTCACCGCAAAAAATACTGGCCTGTTTGCAGTAAAAGGCTTAGACATAACCCAACCTTTTCTGTCTCTTACTGGTGAGGTTCTAAGCGGTGCCAACGCTCCAGTTTTTAGTCATGTCGAGATCAGTGCTATCGCTTCTTCTGGGAGTAATACGGGAACATTTTCGAAAGCAGATGATTTGTCGGTAGAGAATGCGGAGCTATCCGTGGGTGGTTACATCACTTACACCATCAAAGCGACCGTTGCGAATGATCTGGTTTCTGACATTACAACTAAGGCGTCGGCGTTAACGCGCGATGGCCCTGTAGAAAGCAATGTTCTTGTCACGCCTCCAGCGACGCCGAACGTTACGCTTACCCATACACTTTTGTCTTCGACACCTTATTTAATCAACGGTAAGCTCAATTTCGAAATCAAAGTCAGTAACAACGGTGGTGCGATTGCACATGGTTACCACGTTACCCAGAACATCAACACGTTACTTACCAACAATGGCTTGGCGAACGATCTCTCGTCTGCTTTTAACAACACCGATGTGACCGGAAATCCATTCTCAACGTGGACTGTAACGGTCAACAACATTGGCTCTAACTCCTTATCTGCCTATCAAGCTAGTGGAGTTCAAACTGAACTCCTTATCTGCCTATCAAGCTAGTGGAGTTCAAACTGATGTCGATTTTGACGATACGGTGTCGATCTACCCCGGTG
>NZ_JAWOTS010000242.1:0-1312 GCF_033338975.1 Vibrio sp. Vb0349
ATCAATAGCTGAATAATATTTGCCTCAAGCTGGTGGCATCTAGCAATCTAGATGGCTGAAATGGGAATCTGGTGAAAATCCAGAACTGACGCGCAGCGGTAAAAGAGAACGAACGCTCATCACGACACTGCATTAGTTTATGTGGGAAGTCGAGCAACTAGGTGGTGTAAACCTCGCTCTTCAGTCCGAATACCTGCCAGCAACTGAGCCACAGCATTGGACTGCCTAAGGAGGCAGGGCTCGGAAGGAATTACGCGATTTAGGACAATATAATGAAAAAATCCGCATTGGCGATCACTTTGGCATCGCTGCTTTCACCTGTCTCTTATCTACAGGCCCAAGAAACCTCCGTTGACGAAACGCTCGTTGTTACTGCGAATCGATTCAAGCAAATCGATGGTGCTGTTCTAGCTCAAACCGTGACAGTAACGAAAGAAGATATTCGCCGTCAGCAAGCTGACAGTTTGTTTGATGTGTTCCGTACTTTGCCTAGTATTGAGGTTGCTCAATATGGTGGCCGTGGCCAAAGCGCATCGATTTTTGTTCGCGGTGGCAGTGCCACCCAAGTGTTGGTTTTGGTTGATGGTGTACGTATGCCTCGCGCAATCATGGGCGGTATCGATTTCAACCAATTTCCAATCAACTCTATTGAACGTATCGACTACATTCGCGGCGCACGCGCATCTATCTATGGCTCAGAGGCGATTTCCGGCGTAATCAACATTATTACTCGAGCAAGTATTGATGATGATGCAAGCCGAGTGTCGGCGGGTTATGGCTCCAACAATCATAAAAAAGGCACGTTTGCCGTATCTAAACCTGTAGGTGAAGGTAAGCACATCAAAGGGGTATTAGGTTACGAGAAAACGGATGGTTTTAACGTTAAACCTTTGCCGGGTTTGAATGATGGCGATGAGCACGGATTTGAAACGTTGAACCTTAAATTAGGTTACCAGCAAAACTTTTCTGATAATTTTTCTGGTTACGTTGGCTTTAGTACATACAGCAACGAATACGACTATGACAACAGCAGTTATGGCAATCCTGGGTGGGGAACAGTAGATAAGCACGAAAAGAAAACGGGTGAAGTGGAATACGTAGGTGCAGATTTGTCACTTGAGTATTCTAAAGATGTTTACACTTCTGAGTTGAAGTTAGCTTACGGTCAACAAGACAACTATGACCTTAAATCGGGCCAAAGTAAGTCGACCGGCGATCACGTGGCCATCGAACAGTTCAATGCAATTTGGCTAAACTCATACAGCATCAATGATGAACTGAGTATTGGAGGCGGCTTAGATTACCGTAATGA
>NZ_JAWOTS010000243.1:0-1309 GCF_033338975.1 Vibrio sp. Vb0349
GGCGAGGTTGACGACGTTGTGATTGGTCATTACGACGCTGCGCTGCTGATGAGCGTTGGCTGCGGTTGTCTTGACCCGGCTCGTCGTTTAAACGCATCGATAGACCGATACGCTTGCGCTGTACGTCCACTTCCATCACTTTCACTTTAACGATGTCGCCTGCTTTCACCACTTCACGCGGATCAGAAACGAAACGATCCGTCAGGGCTGAGATATGCACTAAACCATCTTGGTGAACACCAATATCGACGAAAGCACCAAAGTTGGCCACGTTCGATACGACGCCTTCGAGAATCATGCCCGGTTCTAGATCTGCAACCGAGTTAACGCCTTCAGCGAAGGTTGCGGTTTTGAACTCCGGACGAGGGTCTCGGCCTGGTTTGTCCAGCTCTTTGATGATATCGGTCACCGTTGGGACACCGAAGTGCTCATCGGTGTAATCCACCGCGTGCAGACCTTTAAGGAACGTCGAATCGCCAATCAGTGCTTTGATGTCTTTACTGTTCTTCTCGGCAATCGCTTTGACTACTGGGTAGGCTTCTGGGTGCACTGCAGAGGCATCCAGTGGGTTTTTACCATCCATAATACGAAGGAAACCCGCACACTGCTCGAACGCTTTAGGACCTAAACGAGGCACTTTCTTCAAAGTTGTACGTGCTTCGAAACGACCGTTTTCATCACGGAAGTCGACAATGTTCTGTGCGATGGTGCTCGACAAGCCTGCAACGCGCGTCAGTAGCGCTGCAGAGGCAGTGTTCACATCAACACCCACCGCGTTTACACAGTCTTCGACAATCGCATCAAGACGTTTTGCCAGCATAGATTGGCTAACATCGTGCTGATATTGGCCCACACCGATCGATTTAGGATCGATTTTAACGAGCTCCGCTAGCGGGTCTTGCAGACGACGAGCAATCGACACCGCACCACGCAGAGATACGTCCATATTTGGGAACTCTTTCGCTGCAAGCTCAGATGCTGAGTAAACCGATGCCCCCGCTTCACTTACGATGATCTTCTGAACTTTCAGGTTGCCGCGTTTGATCACGTCTGCGACAAAGCTGTCGGTTTCACGCGAAGCCGTGCCGTTACCTATTGCAATCAAATCCACGTTGTATTTGCGCACCAACTGATCAACGATTTGCGCTGATTTGTCGTATTGCTTTTGTGGTGGGTGAGGGTAGATGGTTTCTGTTGCAAGCACTTTACCAGTAGGGTCGACAATAGCGATTTTAGAGCCTGTACGCAGACCCGGATCGAGACCCAGCGTCGCACGAGGGCCTGCCGGTGCTGCCATCAACAAATCTTT
>NZ_JAWOTS010000244.1:0-1306 GCF_033338975.1 Vibrio sp. Vb0349
CATATGTGAGAAGATGTTCAAATTTTTGTGGGGCAGCATGTTCCCCGACTTGACGGTGAAGTGCAAGACTTTCCTCACCCAATTCCGCCATATTGCCTAAAATCAACCAGCGCTGACCGTGAAACGCCCCAAGCAAATCAACCGCCGCTTTCATCGCAGGTACGCTTGCATTGTAGCTGTCATCGATCAACTTGATCGTCGAGCTGAGTTGCTCTACATCCACTCGGCCTTTTACTTTGTTAAGGTTTAAAAGACCAAACTGAATCTCTTCAACGGTTGCTCCCATGTGTAGCGCAATGATCGAGGCCGCAATGGCATTTGCAACGTTATGTTGACCAATAATACCAAGTGACAGTTCAATTTCTCGCGAATCTGATGAAATATGCAAAGTAAAGCTCGCTTTACCTTCCTCATTCATTGTCACGTTCGATGCGTAAAAGTCCGCTTGCGAATTATTATGCGAGAAAGTGATCACTTTTTTATCTGCAAGAACCGATTGCCACAGCGCGTCACCGTTACTATCGAGATTGACGATGGCAATGCCACCAGCCTGTAACCCTTGATAGATTTCACCTTTGGCTTGCTTTACGCCCTCAATAGAACCAAAGCCTTCCAAATGCGCCGCCGCAACATTATTTACCAGCGCAACATCCGGTTTCACAAGCTGGGTAGTGTAAGCAATTTCACCAATATGGTTTGCGCCTAGCTCAATCACCGCGTAATCGTCATCTTGCTGAGAACGCAACAAGGTCAGCGGAACACCAATATCATTATTGAAGTTACCTGCCGTGAACAACACGTTGCCTTTTTGCTGAAGAATGCTGGCAACCATCTCTTTCACCGTGGTCTTTCCACAGCTGCCAGTTATCGCAACGGTAGGCGTTTGGCAAGAATGGTGCACCCAAGAAGCTAACTCGCCCAGTGCGATTTTGGTATCCGATACCACGACTTGCGGCGCATTCACATCAAGACGCTTTTCAACCAATAAGGCACCAGCCCCCGCTTCAAATGCTTGCTGACAAAAATTATGAGCATCGAATCGTTCACCGACAATCGCAACAAACAGCGCACCATTGTCGATCGTTCGCGTGTCAGTGGACACTGCGTCGATAGTCAGATCGTTACCAAATAACGCTCCGCCAGTGATTTCTGCAATTTGAGATAAAGTAACCTTGATCATGAAGATAATCCTAAAAGCTGCATTGCGGATTCGCGGTCGGAATAATGAATCGTTTCGCCATTACGAATTTGGTAGTCTTCGTGGCCCTTACCTGCCAGCAAGATAATGTCTTGAGGCGCAGCGTTT
>NZ_JAWOTS010000245.1:0-1302 GCF_033338975.1 Vibrio sp. Vb0349
ATAACAAAGGCAAGCCTATCGCTTGCCTTTGTTTTATCTAGCGTTTGGTTATTGAGCGTTTAACCAAGCGGGTGACGCATCAACCATTCTTTTTCTTGCTCGCCATAAATGGCTTTTTCTGTATTCGTAAAGCCACAAGCCGAGAAAAAGTCGAGTGCACCTTGATGGCTATTTGGTACTGTCACGCAAAGCGAGGTGCTCTCTGGGTCGATGGTATATGCGTACACAAACAGTTTTTTCAGCGCCTCTGCACCAATACCTTGGCGTTGAAAGCGGCGATCAATCATCAAATAATTAAGGCCCAACTCATGCCGCATTGCAAAAGGAGCATGCTGAGCAAAACCTTTATCAATGATCAGGTAGCCAACGGTTAGGTAGTCCGAATAAATAGTAAAAAATACTTCTGACTTGTTTCGCTTTTGGTAAGCCTGTTCAAACGGCTTGGCAAATCCTATTTGCTCTTCCTGCACGTCCAATTGCATCAAACTCGAAAAATCTTTCAGTTTGGTTGGTTTAATAGCAATCATGGTTTCAATCACGAGTGGGTGGTGGATGGTCTCACCACCTAACAAAAATGTACGAACGTCTTTAACTTTCATCCAGTTATAGACGCTAGTGATACCCAAATCACTTCGCACACTTAGCGCGAATACATTATGAAGTCATTTGGGTATCAGCTAGTTTAAGTAACTCGCGGCATTAAGAAAAGCTAGAAATGCAGAGGATAGAAGTAACCTTGATGAATGTAGGCTCCTAACGTTGTGAGTAAGTGAGCACTATCTGCGGTTTCGACGCCTTCGACGATGACTGTGCAGCGGTAAGTGTTTCCCATCGCAATCAACTGACGCAGCGTTTCCACTTTCTTATCGTCCGACTTTAAACCAATCACAAACTCCCGATCTATTTTCAAATAATCTGGATTGATTTTGCTGATAAGTGACACGTTGTTGTTGCCAGTACCAAAGTCATCAATGCTGATTTTGCAGCTCAGTAATTTTAGTTTCGCGACGTTGTCGTAGATCTCGGATGTGTAGTACATGGACGCGTTCTCCGTGATTTCGATGGTCAGTAAACGGCAGTCTCTGCTCGCGAGTTCTTGATAAAGAGTCGAGAAGTTTCTACCTCGTAGAAGAGAAGGGCACACATTGATGCTGATGGGCACCAACAAAGTCGGCTGTTTGGCGTAAATTGCTCGGATCACCAAGATCGTGTGGATCAAAAGCAGTCCATTGCTGATGAGTGTTTCGATGAACCTTTGGGTGTTCTTCACTTTGAATCGAGAAAGGGCTTCGTAGTGAATAT
>NZ_JAWOTS010000246.1:0-1302 GCF_033338975.1 Vibrio sp. Vb0349
TTGGAATCGTCAGTAGCATCTGATAAATCGCCTGATAAATCGCCATCATTTGGCAAGCCGTCAGTCACTGAGGTTAAATTAGATTCTGATGGCGAAAGAGTCGGCTCAGTGAGTGTCGGAATGGCAGTTTGCTCGATGCTTCCCGTGATCTGCTGCGCTTTGTCATCTGGGCTTGGCTGATTAAACATCCACCAATAACCACCAGCGGCCAGCAACAGTAGCACCAAAACCACTAATGCGATGTTGAGTGGCGATCCGACAATTGAACGGATAATGATCCTTTTTTCCACTTTCATCTCTCCTAATGCCATGATGTCACCCGGAATCGGGTCGACTTTCTTAAATGCATCTCGAACACGTTTCTCCGCATCGTCATCGACATACCTAACCACTAGTGATTCGAAGAAACGACGCGCTTCCACTTCGGATAGCATATCGATATCAAGTTCAACTGGCTTAAGTTCTTGCCCATAACTCAACCGAGACAAGACCGACTCCAAACGCCCAGACTGAGTAAAAAGCAACACGTTGATCGTCCAGTTCGGCTTTTCATGCGCCTCTAAGACTAACGTCCATAACTCCGAAACGAGCGTTTCACTAAGTAAATGAGCGTCATCAATAACAATCGCAATATCGCAAGGCTCACCTTCGAGAATACGCTCTAGACTGTCGAGTAAAGGCTCTTGTTGATTAAACAATGCATCGGAAACCAGCTGACTCAAGATGAGGACGCGACGCTGCACGTCATCTTGGGTCGCATGGCAAAGTAACAAACATTGATTTTTGTTACTCGCACCCAGCTCAAGGTATCGTTGCGCCAGCCAAGATTTTCCATACCCATCAGGGCCATTGATCGCAATAAGGTTGGATCCAAAGTTGGTCAACAACTCCAATCTATCCAATAACTCGGTTTGAGAATCTAGTTCCAGAACGTGAGCAAAACTCATCTAATAACCTTCTTAAACAACAAGAATGACGCCAGATGGCGTCATTACAAGGTTAAATATTGCGACCGAAATCAATAGCCAGCTGAATCACTTCTTGTGAAGTATCGGCTATCACTTCCGCACTGCCAATTCCGGTTGGTAGAACTAAGCGCAATTGACCTGACAGCACTTTTTTATCACGCATCATATGCTTGATAAAGTCATCAAAACTCATGCTGTCGGGTGTATGGACTGGCAATTTCGCTCTGCGCAACAATGCCACAATACGCTCAAACTGCTCTTCAGAAATCAGTCCACGCAGAAGTGACGTTTTGGCCGCCATCACCGTACCAGAAGACACCGCCTCACCATGTAA
>NZ_JAWOTS010000247.1:0-1301 GCF_033338975.1 Vibrio sp. Vb0349
GATCCGTTTTTTGAAAAAGGAGCCGAGAGAAAGTTTGGTTAAAGATAGCGTTTGGTTAACGAGTTATTTAAACAGAAAGTCAAGGTTCATGTGTTGTTCTATCGCATCCGCAATACGGTTAATACCTTGTTCTTTCAATACTTCAAAATCTTGCTGTTTGACCTGAGTGCCATTCACCCACTCAGTAATGAGGTTTAGCGCTTCCGCTTCGTCAAAACATCCGTGCAAGTAGGTTCCCATAATTTGGCCACATTCACTAATGGCACCGTCACATTCTCCGTTGTCGAGTTCAAGCGGCTGTTCGTCAAGTACCTGGCTTCTACCAACATGAATCTCATAACCTTTCACCTTCGCTTTTTGGTTATTGAGATTGAGCACAGCTTCAGTCTTGGTGAGCTGTTTACTACCAGTCAGCACGGTATGAACATTCAATAGTCCCAAACCTTCGCTTGAACCCGGTTCACCTTCTACACCGTCTGGATCATCAATCGTTTTACCAAGCATCTGGTAGCCACCACAAATGCCCATTACTTTTCCACCTAAACGAATGTGGCGCAGAATGTCTTTATCCCAACCTTGGCTTTTTAGATATGCCAAATCGTCTCGTACTGATTTCGTTCCCGGTAAAATGATGAGATCGGCTTTATCGATCTTCTCACCTTTCCCAACATAGCGAAGATTAATGTCGGGATTTAAGCGTAAAACATCAAAGTCAGTATGATTGCTAATGCGCGTTAACACCGGAACAACCACATTTAACTTAACTTCAGAGTTCAACTCCTGCTGTGCAGTAATGGCGTCTTCGGCTTCTAGGTTCAAGCCGTGCAGATATGGCAACACGCCTAAAACAGGCTTACCCGTTTTTTCTTCTAGCCAATCCAGACCTGATTGCAGCAAACGAATATCGCCACGAAAGCGATTAATGACAAACCCTTTTACTCTCGCCTGTTCAGATTCAGAAAGTAACGCCAATGTTCCGTATAAATGCGCAAACACACCGCCACGATCAATATCCGCAACAATGATCACTGGCACATCGGCTGCTTCCGCAAACCCCATGTTTGCGATATCGCCTTCTCTCAAGTTGATTTCCGCTGGGCTACCAGCACCTTCGATCATGATCGAATCAAACTCTTTAGTCAGCTTAGAAAACGAATCCAACACCGTGTTCATGGCCACTTTTTTGTAGTCATGGAAACTGGCGGCATCCATATTCGACAAAGCCTTGCCTTGAAGAATGATCTGAGCACCTGTGTCGCTATTTGGCTTAATCAAAACCGGATTCATGTGCACAGTTGGCT
>NZ_JAWOTS010000248.1:0-1300 GCF_033338975.1 Vibrio sp. Vb0349
GATCGTGATTACCTAAGCTCAACTAACACTGGCTCTGCAAACTACTTCGATATGTCAGGCGTTAGTATTTACGGGCGTAACGTTTATCATGATGGTCAGTTGAAAGCACTTAAGGGCTACGACACTAACGCGTCATGTGATCCTTCAAAAGGTTTTGTAGGGTTAACGAACTACCCTGGCTTAGGTGATATCTGCGGCTACGACTACACATCGGAAGCTGCTCAAACAGCATCTCTAGAACGCAACACCGTTTTTATGAACGGTAACATTTTCTTATCTGATGACACCACGTTTAACGCTCAGGTTCTTTTAAACCGAAATGAAAGCTTTGGACGCTTCGCGCCAGCGGCTGGTTATTTCGAAGTCGATCCAACAACTACTGGTGGCGCAGCATTCTTTGCCGAAAATGGCTTAGATGCAACTAAAGGTCCTGCTGCTGTTTATTACCGATTCAACAATGTTGGTACACGTGACAATAGTGTTACCGATTTCCAAGCAGACTTAAAAGCCGGCTTAGATGGCACACTTTACACAGATTCATTTGGTGAAGTCATTTGGGAAACTGGTTACCACCTAAACTTCTCGAATAGTAACGAAACTGGTACTGGCTATGTGTTCCGCTCTCCAGCTGAACAGCTGGCAAACTCAGGTCAGTTTGTAAATGGCGAATTCAGTGCCGATGCGACTAGCCAACTGTCAGCAGGAACAGGGCGCGAAACTCAAATGGAAATGCACCAAGTTTATGGTGGACTTCAATTTGATCTAGCAGAAGTGGGAAACATTGTTATCCCACTATATGTAGGGGCAGAGTACACAACTTACGACTACTTTGACCAATACGATCCACAAAGTGAAGCGGGTAATATCATTGGCAGTTCGGGGAACTCCGCTGGTGGTGACCGCGAAACATACGCAATTTATGCTGAATCTCTCATTGCGTTTACTGATGAACTAGAGATGAACATTGCAGCTCGTTACGACCATTACAGTGACTTTGGAGATGAAATCTCACCAAAAGTATCTTTCCGTTACCAGCCGTTAGACAACTTGATGTTCCGTACTGGTGCAGGTCTTGGTTTCCGAGCTCCAACCCTATCGGATCTATACGGAGCTGATAGCTTCTCATCTGACTATGCGAAAGACTACGTATTCTGTAGCCAGAATGGCATATCAGCTTCAGAATGTCCGGAAACTCAATATGACGTTACTCGCACATCCAATGAAGATCTGGATGCAGAAAAGTCTGTATCTTTTAACTTCGGGATCAGTTACTCACCAATTGACGACCTAGACCTGACTT
>NZ_JAWOTS010000249.1:0-1298 GCF_033338975.1 Vibrio sp. Vb0349
ACTTGGGGCTTTATGCTCAAGCACTGCTGTGTTTGTGTGCATGGCGATGACTTGGCTGATTGTTTTGGCGACTATGTGCCGAGTTGGGAAATTGCTAAGCACTGGAATATGGATGTTGAAGAATGGCTGGCGGTGTATCGAGCTAAGATTGTTCAGGCGACAAGCCTTGAGGAGCAAGTTCGTGCGCAGGTAGTCATCGCTAAAAAGTTATTAAGAGCTTCTTACTCTTTGGTGATGTATCGCGATAAGCGCTGGTTTGATGATCCAATAGAATGTGGTGAAGTGTTTTTGCAATATCATCCCGAGAAAAAACTGGAGATTGACCGCCTCTGCATATTGTTATCTGGAAGGCCAATTCCCAAGCGTTCGGTCATTGGCCTAATTGATGCTTTCGGTGGCTGGCTCGTGAAGCAGTACCAAAAGACTGAGTTTCGTATTGGTTAGAACAGTCCCATCTGTGGTGCTGAGAGGGTTTCAAAGTCTGTGCCGATAAATGGCAGAATCGCATCTGCAACAGGCTTTAGCTGCTTGTCGATGTAGTGCTGGTAGTCGATAGGACTGTTACGGTATTCATGAGGCTCAGGGCCATTTAGGGTAATCAAATACTCTATGCGCCCACGATTTTGATACTGTAAAGGTCGGCCAAGCTTGGCATTAATGTCGTCGGCCAAACGTGCTGCACGCACTTGAGGTGGGATGTTTTTTTGGTACTCATGCAGCTTTCGGCGTAGTCGCTTTTGATAAACCAATTGGTCATCAAACTCCCCATTATTGGTTTTTTCTACTACTTCACGCACATAGTCACTCGGGTCTTCGCCGTGAAATACCATTCGATAGAGCGTGTTTTGGAATTTTTGCGCTAATGGCGTCCAGTCGGTACGCGCACTTTCTAGCCCTTTGAATACAATGCGCTCTTGCTCTCCTTCACCAATTAAACCCGCATAACGTTTTTTCGAGCCTGTTTCCGCGCCACGAATAGTTGGCATCAGAAACTTGCGGTAGTGAGTTTCATATTCAATTTCAAGCATTGAAGTGAGGTTGTACTCAGCGCGAAGATGCTCTTGCCACCAAGAGTTTATGTATTCAACCAAGTGATTGCCGACTTCATCCGCTTCCGCTTGGCTGTATGAACCATTCAAAGAGACAAATGTTGAGTCTGTATCTCCATAAATCACTTGATAGCCTTTGTTTTCAATCAGCACTTTAGTTTGCTTCATGATTTCATGCCCACGCATGGTGATGCTGGAAGCTAATCGAGTATCAAAGAAACGACATCCCGATGAGCCCAGTACGCCATA
>NZ_JAWOTS010000250.1:0-1298 GCF_033338975.1 Vibrio sp. Vb0349
CGTCTGTCTGGAACATTGTAATGATGCTTTCAATACGCAGCTATCGCGCTGATGATGCGCCAACACTATGGACGCTCTTCTACCATACGGTTCGAGAAGTAAACTGCCGCGATTACCAAACAGATCAAGTGAAAGCTTGGGCTCCCGATGATTTTGAACCAAAAACTTGGCAAGCGAGGATGGACACCATCACCCCATTTATTGCCGAAATTGAAGGTCAGATTGTCGGTTATGCGGACTTACAGCCAGATGGTTTCATTGACCATTTCTTTTGCCATCAGCAGCATCAAGGGACAGGTGTTGGCCGCGCATTGATGGCTCATATTTTCTCTCAAGCGGAGTCATTAGCGTTACCGTATTTGTACTCAGAGGTCAGTATCACTGCTCGTCCGTTCTTTGAACGGATGGGATTTAAAGTGATTAAACATCAAGAAGTTGAAGTGAGAGGGCAACACTTAACTAATTATGTGATGAAGAAGTATCTATCGCGTAATTAGTGAGCTTGGACACAGATAAGAGATGTTTTCTGATGTGAATTCCAGTTCATTGATCTAAGACCAAAATTTCGTTTCAAAACAGTGTACATAATCTCTACTCAGAGTTATCAAACAGGTATGTTTCTATCTCACAACCGCAAAGTTGTTCATAAAAATCAGATTGATAGAAAGATGACTGAATGTGGCTCGAAATGCCTAATGTCATGGCCAACCAACTCAGGAAGAGTAGTAGTACTATGCGCCCATATCTCAAATACATCATCCCAACGGTGATTCCGTTACTTATTTGGCTGATGCCTTTGTCAGCGTTTCCTTTTGACGGCATCACCATCGTCCAACAGCGAGTTATCGCGATCTTTTTGCTGGCAGCGCTCTGTTGGGTGTTCGAGCCTATTCCAATTTATGCCACGTCGGTGGTGATCATCGTGCTTGAGTTATTGCTCGTTTCGAACAAAGGCATTGTCTTGTTTCGAACACAAGAAGGGCAACCTCATTTTGGCGAACTACTGCAATATCACGAAATCATGGCTACCTTTGCAAGCCCAATCATCATGCTATTTTTAGGTGGTTTTTTCTTAGCAATGGCCGCAACCAAATATCGTTTGGATGTGAACCTCGCTAGGGTGTTGCTCAAGCCGTTTGGGCAAAACCCTAAGTTTGTCATGTTAGGCCTGATGCTGATCACCGCAATATTCTCGATGTTTATGTCGAATACCGCGACCACCGCGATGGTGTTGTCGATATTAACGCCAGTTATCGCTGTGTTTGGGCCTAAAGACCAGGGGCGAATTGCGTTCGCGC
>NZ_JAWOTS010000251.1:0-1297 GCF_033338975.1 Vibrio sp. Vb0349
GGCTTTGAAGTTATCGACATCAAACAGTACCACTCGTAGATTTTGTTGAGAGCGAATCCAACGACGGTATTCGAGCTCAAGACGATCGTTAAATGCTGTTCGGTTGTAAACCTTCGTGAGTGGATCAAGCAACATTCGCTGTGTCTGGTCGTCTAAGCGGCGGCGGTAATCTTGTGTGGTTTCAAACACCGCTTCAAGCTGATTTTTGCTGTAGCTTAAACGTTCTTGCAGGGCCTGTTCTCTCTCTTCCGTCATCTTGAGGCGCTCGGTTAACGAGGCCATTTTTGCCAGCAATGGAGCGACTTCTTGTTTGAGTTCTGCTAAATCCTGTGCTTGGTCGAGAGATTGTTGGCTGAGCTCAACCAAACCATTCATTTCTGCATTCAGCTCTTGGCGATGCTCAAAATAAGTATGGTGTTGATCGACGTTTTGATGGACGGTTTTGAGGTTACTCGCCAGCGCTGAGTTTAACTGATCGAGAAATTGGCTTGATGCTTTGCGCTCAAACTTAGTCGCTTCGACGACTAACTTCAGAGTGCTTAACGTCAGCTCGATTAAGGATTCTGCATTCACGCCAAGCAACAGTTTTGCACGAATATCAAGCAGTCTCTCGCCACATTCGCCTTCAAAATCAAGTTCTGTAATCGTATGTTGCAGATCGACGGCGAGGCATTCCAGTTGAGATTTGTCTGGGTTGTTTTCGAATTCGCTGAGTTGTAAACGTGAGTTCGAAGTGATGATTTTAATCGCGCGTTCGTAGATGCTCAGTAGACGGGTAGCTTGATCGACTTTCTTCCCTGCGTGTACTTCGGAGAAGCTCATTAAGTTGCGCAGTTCGCGTTTTAACTGCGCTGGCAAACCCGTAACACGTTGGAGTGTCTCACCGCTGTGTTTGATTTCTTCATCGAGGTAGCCGTTCTGTTTATCCATCGTTTTCGACTGCTGTTTGAGCATTCTTTCAAGCACCGCCAAACGCGGGATCAGAGTGCTGATGTCTTTTTGATGTTGCAGCTCTTGCTGAATTTCAAACAGATAGTTAGCAACTTGGGTGTTTGAGCCTTGGCAAGCAGACGACAAAGATGCCACAACGCGCTTGAGAACTTGTTGTTCTCGCTTAAATTTGAGCGAAGTATCACGATGTGTCAGCCTGAGTTGGTCAAGTTGACAACTCAGCTGATGCAGCTGCGACTGAATATCGGATTCCAAGATTCCCATGAAACGACTACGGTTAAGTCCATGTACTACTGACAATTATCTGATAATAACAAAAAACTTTATAGCGTCATTAGTTATTACG
>NZ_JAWOTS010000252.1:0-1297 GCF_033338975.1 Vibrio sp. Vb0349
GCAAAAAACGCAGCACTGCCTATTTTATTTGCGTCTATCTTGGCTGAAGAGCCTGTAGAAGTGGCAAACGTACCACATCTTCGCGATATCGACACAACCATGGAGCTACTAAAACGCCTTGGCGCTAAAGTAAGCCGTAACGGTTCTGTTCACGTCGATCCAAGCAGCATCAATGAATATTGCGCTCCTTATGATTTAGTTAAAACCATGCGTGCTTCTATCTGGGCGTTAGGCCCACTTGTGGCTCGTTTTGGTCAAGGTCAAGTTTCTCTACCTGGTGGTTGTGCTATCGGCGCACGTCCAGTTGACTTGCACATTACTGGCCTGGAACAACTAGGCGCAACCATCACACTTGAAGATGGTTACGTGAAAGCTGAAGTTGATGGTCGTCTGAAAGGCGCGCACATCGTGATGGACAAAGTGAGCGTTGGCGCGACCATTACCATCATGTGTGCAGCAGCTCTGGCTGAAGGTACTACAACGTTAGACAACGCAGCGCGCGAACCTGAAATCGTCGATACGGCGGATTTCCTAAATAAACTTGGCGCGAAAATCTCTGGCGCGGGTACAGACACTATCACTATCGAAGGTGTTGAGCGCTTAGGTGGCGGCAAGCACAGTGTCGTAGCAGACCGTATTGAAACGGGGACATTCCTAGTAGCTGCAGCGGTATCTGGCGGTAAAGTGGTTTGTCGTAATACCAACGGTCACTTGCTTGAAGCGGTTCTAGCGAAGCTAGAAGAAGCGGGCGCATTGGTGGAGACAGGCGAAGACTGGATCTCTGTTGATATGACAGACCGCGAGTTAAAAGCGGTGAGTATCCGTACTGCGCCTCACCCTGGTTTCCCGACAGACATGCAAGCGCAATTTACGCTCTTGAACATGATGGCGAAAGGCGGCGGCGTGATCACTGAAACTATCTTTGAAAACCGCTTTATGCACGTGCCTGAGCTGATGCGTATGGGGGCGAAAGCGGAGATTGAAGGTAATACGGTTATTTGTGGTGACGTTGAATCTCTAAGTGGTGCACAAGTGATGGCTACGGATCTACGTGCTTCGGCAAGTTTGGTGATTGCTGGTTGTATCGCGAAAGGCGAAACCATCGTAGATCGTATTTATCACATCGATCGCGGTTATGACAAAATTGAAAATAAACTGGCTGCACTTGGCGCAAATATTGAGCGAGTGAGCTAGTCAAGTTAAACTGCACAGCAGGTGACTTGGATATGAAGAGAGCCGAAACTCAGGTTTCGGCTTTTTTATATCGCGCTTTCTGTCATAGTTTCTGACTATGTAA
>NZ_JAWOTS010000253.1:0-1297 GCF_033338975.1 Vibrio sp. Vb0349
GACGGCATTTCAATCAAGTTGGCAGATTCTACCGAATTTCGTTAACGGGCGCACCTAATTTAAAGTGTAGAGCTTATTGGATAGGTTCACCGAGAACTCGAATGAGGGTGACTTGGCGTTTTGACTCATCTTCAAGCGGTTTTGATAGGCGTTTTGCGAACCACATACCACCGCCTGCAAATAGCACGGATGCGAGAATAACAATGCCTTCTCCACCAGCGGTCAAAGGAGTCAGTAAGAAATGACCAACCATAGCACCAAGAATCAAACCAAATAAAGGCAGTAGATACACTGCCATGGCTGACTTGATAAGGCTGGATTCAGGAAAGCCGATTTCCACGACTTGACCGACTTGCACGTTTTTTTCTGTGCGCAGATGCCACGACAGGCTCTTATTACCTATCGCTTTAGTGACAACACCTGTGCCACAACTTTTTTGCGAGGAGCAGCTGCTGCAACTCGTTTGCTGCTCGCAGCTTAAATCTATCTCGTACTGCTTACCGTGACGCTCTACTCCGGTCACGGTAGCTAACGCAGTCATCATTATTGCTTACTCTTTGTTACATTAAATGTGACAGATTGAGCAATGCGCTGCGCCGTAGCTGGCGGAATATCTCCGACCACCGAGATTTCATAATCACCATTCACCAAACTGTGTAAGGTTCTACGGCCTTGCCGAACCAGTTGTCCTTTTACTGAATGCTCATCTTTGTTTGCTACGTAAACAGAGAAGTTGAACAAGCCATCAGAATACAACTGACTTTCTACCATTTGGTCTGTTGATGCCATACGGTAGCGGTTGAGATCGTTTGGATGAAAACCGTCTGGAGTCCAGCCCACAGTCCAATTGCTCGTGCCAATTTCACCTTTCGGCATTGTAAGCACAGCAGGAAGTTGAACGTCTTCAAGGCCGCTCATCAACTCTGCAATTTTAGGGTTTACTGTGTAAGAGATCGTGCGGTATTGCTCTAGCATCTCGCCATCACGATCGACAAGATCGGCGCGAAGTGGCAATTTGCTCTTTTCGTCAATCCAAAGGACATAGGAATAACGTAGTCCGTCTTTCGGCACAATGCGTAATACCTGAGTTGGAACACCGGCTTCACGCGCACGCCCTACTTGAACGTAGTCGTAATACAGGTTTAGCTCGTCGATATTGGTGTTAAGCATCGGTATCGTTGGTGCAACCATTTTGCCTGATTCGATAGTGAACGGTTCCACGCCAGTTTCGATATAACTCACTTCTGTTCCGCGACGAATCACCTCACGTACAGGTCCACTTAAATAAACAAGATGA
>NZ_JAWOTS010000254.1:0-1294 GCF_033338975.1 Vibrio sp. Vb0349
CACTACTTTGTTTGTTGTTATTTCCTAAGCAGTACAATTTCAATTAAAGAAGCAAAGAAAAGAGCATAGAAGTTCATATCACTTACCATACCCCCCGAAATAAATAGCGAATAGCTTAGAAACTGCCATTCCTTCGAGGAATTAAGCAGCCTAAGCTCAAATACAGGCTTCTGAATGAGTAGTTTTTTATTTTCAGATAGCGCTTTTACTTTCTTATAAGTCTATTTTTATTAAATAACGTTATGCTATTTAAACTCTGACTTTGTTTTTATATTAGAATAAATTAAATTACTAATATGATAATGAAAATTAGGAAAACCACATTTCCAAAACCTTCAAATTGTTTGTTTTTTAATCCAAAACGCTAAGCCAACGTGTTCAAGGCGTAGGATATAATCATAAATCACACGCTTGTGGCAATAGTTATTAATATAATTTCCAACTGTCCCGATGACTCATTTTTCGCAATTTTATTT
The DNA here is from genome assembly GCF_033338975.1 of Vibrio sp. Vb0349. Taxonomy (NCBI): domain Bacteria; kingdom Pseudomonadati; phylum Pseudomonadota; class Gammaproteobacteria; order Vibrionales; family Vibrionaceae; genus Vibrio; species Vibrio sp. Vb0349. Next base: position 477 of record NZ_JAWOTS010000254.1, read on the forward strand.
ATAAAAACGCTCAACAATTCTTTCACATTGAATTGGCTATTTCTATTCACATTTAATAAATTAGATAGCGCTAATTAAATGTAACCGATTACTTTTTTGTTTCTATTTCTATAGGAAAAAGTCTTAAATCCACTTTCTTACTTCCCTCTCTGAATATATATTTCTGCTCATTTTGGGCGATAATTTGACCTTGAGAATAGAGTTTCCCTATCACTTTCATTTCTCCTTTCCCGGCTTGAATTGGCGCAATAAGAAAAGAATATTGAACTGGTAACTGAACACCTTGATATTGCTGAGAAGCAACAGTAAGACATTGATTTTCAAAAGCTTGACACATCTCCACCTCTATATAGGTTGAAACTGGAGGATGGTATCCTTCGACAGAAATCCACCCATATACATTCGCTTGGCTCTGAACGGAAAATGGCTGTGCAGTCCCCACGGATTGAGCGCATCCAGTCAATAACATTAAACCGATAAGACCGGCCCACTTACTGCTTTTCATTTAGGCTCCCATAAATTATTTTTATCGTCTTATTATGATTTATTTTTACACAACTTCTTATGTGTACGTTTAAATTTTCGGCTTATATTTATTCTACAGATGGACAGCAATAACGTTCCACGTACAACACGTAATTAACATAGTATTTAATTTTTAAGATAACACAATTCTAATTCTTCATCGCTTGTCGATATAAACCAAAATCTCACCATAATAGAATTTAATAACCGTTAATCTTTATATGCACCAGCACTCATTTGTAAGATTAGAAGCAAGGTGTCAATTCTGGGTTTCCGGCCAAAATATAATAACT
>NZ_JAWOTS010000255.1:0-1291 GCF_033338975.1 Vibrio sp. Vb0349
TGTGCCGTCCTAAATAAGGTTGACACTTTCCACCCCCAAAATTGGAGAGTGTTATGAAATCAACAACTAAAAGAACTCAGCGCGATTACTCCCTCGCTTTTAAACTCACTGTAGTTGATGAGGTTGAAAAAGGAAGCCTCACTTACAAACAAGCCCAAGAGAAGTATGGCATCCAAGGTTGCTCTACGGTTTTGGTTTGGCTTCGTAAGCATGGTCGACTAGATTGGTCTAAAGGGACACCTAACTTTATGTCCAAAGGAGACTCTATGGCCGAGTTCAATTCACCTCCTACACCAGAGCAACGTATTAAAGAGCTTGAGAAGCAGCTCGAAGATGCTCAACTCAAAGCCGACTTCTTTGAAGCTGTCGTGAACGTTATGGAACGTGACTATGGTGTTAGAGTGACAAAAAAGCACAAAGAAGCGTTGTCCAAGAGAAAACCATAGTAGGTTTGAGCGTTACGAAGTTTTGTCAGTTAGTACAAATCTCTCGCCAAGCTTATTATAAGCAATGCCAAACTCAATCTCGTTGTGAACATCATGAGCATGCTGTCATTGGCTTTGTCCGTGAAGTCAGGCTGAAGCAGCCACGCATTGGCACGCGTAAACTGAAGTTCTTAGCAGCAACAAAGGGCATTCAAATAGGTCGCGATAAGCTCTTTGAACTTCTCAGAAAGCATCGGCTGTTAGTGAGAGCAAGACGAGCCTATCACCGAACGACTGACAGCCGTCATCGATTTTTCTGTCACCCAAACAAAGTGAAAGATGGGCTGACACCAACGAAGCCAGAACAACTGTGGGTTGCTGATATTACTTACTTGCCAACTCAAAATGGAGAGAGTTATCTCAGCTTGGTTACAGACGCTTATTCAAGGAAGATTGTTGGTTTTTATGTGGATGACAACATGAAAACTCAATCTGTTAAGCGGGCATTTATCTCAGCTCTCAGGCAACGGCAGAGTGAAGAAAAGCTAATACACCACTCAGATAGAGGCTCACAATACTGTTCGAAGGAATATCAAGATATCCATAAGAAACATAGAGTGACTTGCTCAATGACTGACGGGTATGACTGTTATCAGAATGCTTTAGCTGAGCGTGTAAATGGGATACTCAAAATGGAGCTCTTGCTGAAGAAACCGAAAGATCTGAAAGAAGCAAGGACGATGGTAGCAGAGTCCGTAGATATCTATAATCAAATGAGGCCTCATACGGCTTTAAAATACAAAACGCCCGATGAAGTACATCGAGCGTTTTAGTTAAAAAGTGTCAACCCATATCAGGACGGGTCA
>NZ_JAWOTS010000256.1:0-1291 GCF_033338975.1 Vibrio sp. Vb0349
AAATACAAAAAAACGCCCATATAAATGGGCGTTTTTTATTTATTCAGATTTTATGGCTTAGCGACACAGAAGCTTATTGTCAGGGTTTAAAATCGTCGACAGTGCTTTCTGGTACGATGCTTCAACGGTCTCTTTAGAATTAGAGCGAATACCCAAATATTCAAGGCGACCATCTTCAATTCCGTATACGACACCGTGAATTTCGACATCTTGCCCGCGCTCCCACGCGTTTTGCATGATGGTTGAATTGCCTAGGTTATAAACTTGTTCTGCAACGTTAATTTCACCAAGCTTATCGGCACGATCTTCAACAGGCATTTGATCTAAGTAAGAACGATGCTTGAAGTAAAGATCTCTGATGTGCAGTAGCCAGTTATTGATAAGCCCGAGTTGAGGGTTATCTATCGCTGCGTTAACACCGCCGCAACCGTAGTGACCACACACAATAATGTGCTTCACCTTGAGTACATCAACGGCGTATTGAACAACGGAAAGGCAATTGAGGTCTGTGTGAATGACTTGGTTTGCAACATTGCGGTGAACAAATAATTCACCGGAGTAAAGGCCGGTTAATCGTTCTGCGGGTACTCGACTATCGGAGCAGCCAATCCAAAGAAAATCAGGCTTTTGGCCTTCGGCGAGCTTAGCGAAATATTCAGGACGATCAGATTTGATTTCTTCCGACCATTTTGAATTATTCTCAAATAACTGTTTAATTTCCGGCATCTTGCAAACTACTTCCCTTAAATGACAAAAGCACTCATCGCAATTGAAACATATCAAGCGATCAGCGTTGTAACTATACACAATGTTACAATTTCGATCCCGTTAAATATGCGTCAGACAGGACTCATCTGACGTGTTCTTGGAAATAAATTCGTACAATTCAGACCGCTTATTAGATAACGAATTAAGCCATAATTTATTTATGGTTTAATTTTTCACATTCCTCGTTAAAGTAATGACATTTTACTTATTTAATTTTGAAGTTAATGCAGGGAGCTAAACGGTGTTCGGTAGTCGTTTTAAAGATATCAATTTCAAAGGGGATATATTTGGCGGGGTGACCACGGCCATTATTTCTCTCCCTTTGGCGTTGGCGTTCGGGGTTGCTTCAGGGGCGGGTGCAGAAGCTGGCCTTTGGGGCGCCATAATGGTTGGCTTGTTTGCCTCCTTATTTGGTGGCTCAAATACACTTATCTCAGAGCCCACGGGGCCGATGACGGTGATCATGACAGCCGTATTGACCAGTATGATGGCGAAGTACCCTGAAACAGGTATGGCGATGACG
>NZ_JAWOTS010000257.1:0-1288 GCF_033338975.1 Vibrio sp. Vb0349
TCTATAGCTATCGAGTGGGATTGGGTTGTACAGCTGTTGGGGATCTATCAACTCATCCAGAAGGATTGGATAACGAGACAACTGTTCGGAAATCATTGGACTTGCGGTACACAAGCGCACCAACTGCACCAATGCGGCAGGGTGTTCATCCAACAATTCTAAGTACGTCGTGCGCGTGCAAATATTGTGTAGTAAATGCAACACTCGCGGTAAACCAAATTGAGCGTCTGGGTGGGCAAACACCGCGTCAAACACTTTTGGCATCAAGCGATTTAAGACTTCTCGCCCACGGGGGCCGAGCGTTTTCTTGGCCAAGTCGGCTTTAAAGTTGATGATAGCTTTAGAGAATATGGCGGGCTCTTCAACTTGAATGTCCTGCTCTAAAATCAGCTCTAGCACATCTTGTTTATTGGCCATATCCCATAATTCATGGAAATGACGAGCAATCGTGCTGCCCTCATCTTCTTCGTCGTCACCAATCAAGGTTTCAAATACTTGATGCACTTTGTTCATGTGCTGCTGAGTTTGTTCGATGAGCAGCTCCCACGACTCTAGCTGCATCGCAGTTGCCAGTTTTAAACGCTCAATGTCGCAATCGGGCAGCGTTTGAGTCTGCTTGTCTGCCATTGCTTGCAGTAGATTTTCTAGCTGGCGTAAATATTTATATGCCGCTTCCAGATTGCTGACTTCTTGCGGGGTTAACAGTGCAAGATCTTCAATACCATTTAAGGTTTCGAGCAAACCACGATTGCGCAAAGAGGGTTCTCTGCCGCCACGAATCAGTTGGAATACTTGCGCGATAAACTCAATTTCACGAATCCCACCCGCACCAAGCTTAATGTTGTTGGTTAAACCGCGACGGCGCACTTCACTGCTGATCATTGATTTCATGCGGCGCAACGACTGAATCGCACTAAAGTCGATGTAACGACGGAACACAAACGGACGCAACATTTTGCGTAGCTCTTGATATTGCGGATACATTTCGCATCCCATCACGCGCGCTTTGATCATCGCGTAACGTTCCCAGTCTCGTCCTTGCTCTTGGTAGTAATCTTCCAACGCAGCATAGCTCATGACCAACGGGCCGCTTTCTCCAAACGGACGCAACCGCATGTCGACGCGATAACAAAAACCATCAAACGTCTGTTGATCGAGTGCTTTGATGATCCGCTGACCAAGACGAGTAAAGAACTGCGCATTGGCGATACTGCGGCGGGCACCTTGGGTTTCGCCGTTTTCAGGGTAAGTAAAAATCAGGTCGATATCGGAAGAGAAATTCAGTTCG
>NZ_JAWOTS010000258.1:0-1287 GCF_033338975.1 Vibrio sp. Vb0349
GACGAGCTGCCAGTGTTTGGTTGGGTCGCCAGCGGCAATTGGGGTAACGACGGCGGCGATGACGGCACAGGTTGCGGCGTCCGGGCCAACAATGAGTTGTCGGGAAGTGCCCATCAAAGCGTAAACCAGCATCGGCAGCACGCATGAGTAGAGGCCGACGATAGCAGAAACGCCAGTTAGCTGTGCATAAGCAATAGCAACAGGTAGTGCAACAGCAACAACAGAAAATGCTGCTCTAAAGTCATTCACGAGCCATTCTTTTTGATAGTTTTTAAGTTGAATGAGTCCTGGGAACCACTGAGCGAATAAGAGTCTAGCCAACAGATTTTCCATATATGTGGTTGAGATACGGTAAAGTATACATCGTTAATGGGTAAGGTCTGTGAGCTATTTATCACTCATATCGCGATCAATTGGTTTGGCTGTGGTTACAACGGTTGTCTGAGAGTGAGCATCGGATGCGTCGAAAGGGAGGGGGCGTTATTTGGAGTCAGAGCACAAGAAAACGGGAGCCAAAGCTCCCGTTTTTGTCTTTCTTATTGGTTTTTAAGCAACGCTATCCATTTGAGGGTAAAGTGGCTTTGCTGCCAATAGTTCCGGCTCAAAATCGTCAACGTTAATGGTATCGAGACGATGTTGCTCGGCTTCTCTCAGCAGTTCTGCTTCTTCTTGAGTGATCACGCCTTGCTCTAGACCTTCTTGAGCAATCATATCCAAGCGGAGGAATGGACGACGTTTACCTTGCGCTTTACAAACTTTGTCGAACACAGGCTCAGCTTGAAGAATCACAGACAGTGCTAACTCAATCTTACCTGCTGGGTTGTGCTCTGTTGGCTCTAGGTACTGGCCACGGCCAATGCGCGAGCGTGTTGCACTTGGGGTTTGTAGAATACGTGCCACTTTGCTGTCTAGCTTGTCACTTGGTGCTTTGCGTACACGACCGAATGGCACAATCAGAACGCGAAGTGTGCGGCCAATGACTTTGTTCGGGAAGTTTGCTAGGAACTCATCAACGGCGATTTCTGCTTGTTTTAAGCTATCTTGTAGACCCCAGTGAACCAAAGCCAAATCTTCAGCTGGACGACCATCTTGTTCAAAACGTTTTAGCGTCGCGGAGCTTAGGTATAGCTGACTGAGAATGTCACCTAAACGCGCAGATAAGCGCTCTTTACGTTTCAACGAACCACCAAGTACCGCCATTGAGATATCAGACAGAAGCGCTAGGTTGGCACTGTAACGGTTTAGCTGTTGGTAGTAGCGTTTCGTTGCATCTTTAGTCGGTGCCGA
>NZ_JAWOTS010000259.1:0-1283 GCF_033338975.1 Vibrio sp. Vb0349
TCAGAGCTTTACTCAAAACATTCTTTTCAACATCGCGGCCTGCTTGAGCCATATCTTGTGCGCTGAATGTGTGATCGACTGGAATAACATCCTGCTTGATGATCGGGCCTTCATCTAGGTCGTTTGTCACGAAGTGGGCTGTTGCGCCAATAATTTTTACGCCACGGTCGTAAGCTTGCTGATAAGGCTTAGCACCGATGAAAGCAGGCAAGAAACTGTGGTGAATGTTGATGATCTTATGGCGGTATTTTTCAACAAACGTTGGCGTGAGAACGCGCATGTATTTCGCTAGCACCAAGTAATCTGCATCGTATTGATCGATCACCTCTAACATCTTTTGCTCGTGTTCTTCACGGCTTAGATCTTCGTGCGTCACATAGTGGTAAGGGATATCAAAACGTTCAGTGAGGCCTTGCAACTTATCGTAGTTACCCACCACGGCGGCGATTTCTACATCTAAACTGCCATCGTAATTTTTCATCAGAATATCACCTAAACAGTGTGCTTCTTTCGTTACGAGAATCACGATGCGTTTACGGCGAGAGCCAATGAGAGTGCGTTTTGCACCTTGCGGTAGAGCTTGGTCTAAATCGGCAAGAAACGTTTGGTCGTTGAAGTACCCCTCCAACTCCGTTCGCATGAAAAAGTGCCCACTGGTGTTATCAACAAATTCGTTATTATGAACGATGTTGAGCTGATGTTTGTAACAGATATTAGTAATTTTAGAGATCAAACCCGGTGCGTCAGAGCAATGGGTCAACAGTGTTTTCTTTTCCATAAATCAGATACTTCCATGCATTATTTTTCTAGCGTACGAAATATGTGTTTTCCCCAAAAGGGTCAACCGTACTGCAATCTGACTTCATAAATAATCTATTCTTGCCATGGTTTCAACAAATTATCTGTGTTGGGGCCGTAAGCTGGCCATCTTACGGGCTGATGTCTCTCCCAAACGTCTGATATACTCACGACAATTTTTCTAACCAGATGTCAGGCATGATCGCAAAAACATTTTCCTCTGATGGCGCTTTAGGTAAAGCGATTCCGGGTTTTCAGGCTCGTCAGCCACAAATAGACATGGCTGAAGCCGTCAGTAGTGCGATCAAAGAACAAAGTCAGTTGGTGGTAGAGGCAGGAACTGGTACCGGTAAAACATTTGCCTATCTTGTCCCAGCGCTGTTGAGTGGGAAGAAAGTCATCATCAGTACTGGCTCGAAAAACTTGCAAGAGCAGTTGTACCATCGTGACCTACCGTTGATGGTCAATGCGCTCGGTTTTTATGG
>NZ_JAWOTS010000260.1:0-1282 GCF_033338975.1 Vibrio sp. Vb0349
CTGGGCTTCGGTGACCTGATCGTTCGCATCGTCAATGGCCTGCGCAGTGGCATTTGTATTGCTCGCGACTTCTTTTGCCGTCATGCTCATCTCTGTTACGGCTGTCACCACTTTATCCGTTTCCAAACAGTGACTCTGCATTTGACCGCTCGCTGTGCGCGTTTGATCATTCAGTTCTTCAGAAACTGTTTGAACGGCAGAAGCAGATTGATGAATGTCCTGCATCAGTGGGTGAAGTTTATCCATAAACTCATTAAAGGCAGCCGCGACTTCGCCAACTTCGTCTTTACTTTCCACTTTTAGACGCGCAGTTAAGTCACCGCCACCCGCAGCAACATCTTTGAGAGAATCGGCGACGTGCTGAAGTGGTTTAATGCCTTTCGAAACAGCAATGCTGGTTAAGATGCTGGTAATAATCAGGCCAATCACCGAGATTGTCACCGCAGATAAAGTGTGTTGATTTAACTCTTGCGTGCGCAATTCACGCTGCATGGCAACTTGTTGGTCGATGTCATCAATGTAGATCCCAGTACCAAGCACCCAGTCCCATTTTTGTAGATACTCAGCGTAACCCAATTTCGGTGCCTGAGCGTTGATGGTTGGTTTGTGCCAAGAGAAATATAAAAAACCATCGCCTTTTTGCGACGCATCAATCAAGCCAGCAATCACCGCTACGCCATTTTCATCTTTAAGGTCATACAGATTTTTACCTTCCAGCGACGGTTTGATGGCATGTAAGGTATTGATACCTTGAGAATCATATGCGAAAAAGTACCCATCACTTTCAAAGCGCATCGCTTTTAAGATTTCTTTCGCCGCTTGTTTATTACTGCCATTAACGTCAGAGTCATACAGCGGCTTAATCGCCGTTACACCCATCATCATGTAGGCTTTTAGCTCTTTCTTACGCGCATCAATCAGCTCCTGTCTGTCTCGGACGAGCTCCGCCTCCAAACTCTTACTGCTGTTGATGTAATACACCACAGAGATCAATGTCGTGATCAACAACAGAGGAATTAAGGTTATCAGCAGCAATTTGTTTCGACTTTTCAACACCATGTTTGTACCACCTCTTTTTTCTTTTCAATCTTGCAAAATCAGCTCAAATTGTCTGTGAGATAGGCGGGAGTTTTTTCTCCACTTGCGTAACTAATGCCGCGGAGTTTGATGTGGATTTGATTTGCTTGGGTGCTGAAACAGTCCGTTATGCTAAACTCGCTGCCAGAAAAATTGGAGATCTCACATGCAAACACTAGCAGGAAAGAAAATTCTACTCGGCATG
>NZ_JAWOTS010000261.1:0-1280 GCF_033338975.1 Vibrio sp. Vb0349
TATGGCTGCATTGCCATCCTCTCTTGGAGTTGCTTACTGGGTATTGCAAGGCTCGTAACCGAAAGTTTAGGGCCAGTAGGTGGGGCGGCGATGTTGTATTCGCTAAGTTCAATCTTTTTATTGATTGTGGTGGGCATCCCAAAGTTATCTTACTTTTCTCCGAAGTATCTGATAGTTGGCGGCGCAATGTTTGTTTGCTACGAGATCTTTCTTGCGCTTGCTCTTGGGTATTCGAATTCGCGAGCTCAAGCGATTGAGGTATCTATCGTCAACTATTTATGGCCAGCACTGACGGTGTTGTTTGCAGTGTTGGGTAGCAACAAAAAGCCAAGTTGGCTGTTGTATCCAGCAGTAACCCTCGCGTTTATTGGTGTGGCTTGGACAGTGAGCGGCGATAACGGTTTATCCCCGACACAAATCATCTCGAACGTAAGCAGCAATCCGCTGGTGTACTTCATGGCGTTCACTGGCGCGGTGATTTGGGCGGTTTATTGTAATCTCACACAGCGACAGCAATCGAAGCACAATGCGATCACGTTGTTTTTTATCGCAACTGCGGTTTCGCTTTGGGTGAAGTACGCATTTGCGGATGAGCCTACAATGACGTTCTCATGGTCAGCTCTTGGATATCTGTTTGCATCGGCAGCGTTGATGGCGGGTGGTTATGGCTTATGGAACATCGCCATTGTTGGCGGGAACATGGTCTTTTTGGCGACTTTGTCTTACTTCACGCCGATTTTCTCTGCGCTGTTTTCGTCGCTTATCCTTGGTGTTACGTTGAGCAACGGTTTCTGGCAAGGCGTTGTTATGGTGACGGTTGGGTCACTCTTGTGTTGGTTGGTAACAAAAGAGAAGCGAGAAGCTGCTGGTTAAGCCCTCATTATCTGAGTGATTAATGACTGGTTTGTGGCTTCTCCGGTTCTTGTCGGTGTTGATGGAGGCCTGCTTGAGCCGTCATCGTGTTATCGAACATGTCACCAATCATTTTCCAAGAGCAAGCATCAGTCACCAAGCTGAGATAGGTGTGGGAAGGTAAGTCGCATCATGAGATGCGATGTCTAACTTAGGCTTCGTTCCAGTTTGGTTCTTCTAACGCTGGCCAGAGCATCAAATCATCAATACCAACGTCCTTAAAGCCTATCTTTGAGTAATAGCTTTTAAGCGCTTCTACGCTTTCCTCTGAGCGATCTTCTAAAGGAAGAGCCTTTAGACCAATGATGTCGTAAATCGATGTAAAGCGTTCAATAAAGTCCTCAAGTAAGGCTTTGGAATACGAATTT
>NZ_JAWOTS010000262.1:0-1280 GCF_033338975.1 Vibrio sp. Vb0349
CGTTACGGATCATTGCGCCGCCAAGCATCTGTTTACTCAAAATAGGCAGAAAGATAAAGCATGCCATGAGCCTAGGCAGCGTTAAGCTATAAAGAAACAAAGCTTGGTGTAAATCGTCGTAACTCATCGTATTTGTGGAATTTTATCCAGAGCGAGTGAGGCAAAAGCATGCAGCTCTGCACCTAGCCACTGCGTTGTGATGAACAAGGTGATGATCACGGCAATGAGCTTCACGACAAACCCTAACGTTTGCTCTTGTACCTGAGTCAGTGCTTGGATCAGCGACACTAAGGTGCCGACTAATGCTGCGACCAAAATTGGTGGTAGCGACAAGAACAGAACCAAAGTGAGTGCTTGCGTTGTGAAATGGATGATTTCTGCAGGATTCATTCTCTCTCCTTCATCAACCGTAACTCAGCACTAAGCCGTGCGTGAGTTTTGTCCAGCCATCAAGCAAAACGAAAAGCAGTAACTTGAAGGGCAGAGAAATGGTCATCGGTGACACCATCATCATCCCCATTGCGAGCAGAATATTGGAAACAATCAAATCGATAGCGATAAACGGCAAGTAGAGTAGGAAGCCGATTTCAAAAGCCCGCGTTAACTCGCTGACCGTAAATGCAGGCAGCAACAGCAATAAGCTGTCGGATTCCAAACGGTCCACGTATTTTTGTGGCCACAGCGTGCGTGCTGCGTCGGTAAAAAATATCGCTTCGGTTTCACGGATGTGCTTTTTCAAAAACTCGCGATACGGCTGTAAACCACTTTCAATCAGGCCCTCAACGCTGGCAGAGTCTTCCAAAGAAATGTCGTGCTGTTTTACGTAGTCGTACGTTTCAAAGCCAACCGGTGCCATGATGAAAATCGACAAAATGATCGCCAAGCCATACAGCGCCATATTCGGCGGAATCTGTTGTACGCCAAGCGCATTTCGCAGCAGCGAAAACACGACCGCGAGTTTTACAAATGAGGTCGCCATCATGGCGATAAACGGGATCAATGCCAGCAGTGCTAGGCTGACAATGAGGTTTAGCTCATCAGGTAACTGAATCATGCCGGCTCCTGAGTGCCGCCGAATAACTCAAGCACACGTACACCTAAATGATCGTTGACGTTTACCAGTTCACATTCACCAATGATTTTACCATTCGCGCGCAGTGTCACGGGCTTAGACACCGGTTGGTTGAGCTCGAAAACGTACCCCGGTTGCAGTTGGTTGAGTTGCTCCAGCGTGACGGTTTGGTGGCCGATGTCGAACGTGAGTTCCACAGGCAGTTGCT
>NZ_JAWOTS010000263.1:0-1278 GCF_033338975.1 Vibrio sp. Vb0349
CATCACATCAGAAGAAAAGATGAAATAGAAGTTAGGCTTCATATCTCGCCACTCAACATGGCGAATGGTATCCACCGTCGCATCAAAGTTTTGGCTGTTGATAACAAACCTTAATTTGTCTCCAAGTTGAATACCCAAATCGCGCGCGACATCTGCCTCAACAGAAACACTGTTTGCGTTCGTCCATTTTCCTGAAAGAACGTCATTATATTCTGGTAACTGATCACCCCATGTTAAGTTAAGCTCTCGACGGATTGCGTCAGAGCCTTCCCCTTCATATTCAACGTCTTTAACGTTTTGGCCATTAATCTCTGTGAGTCGTCCTCGAATAATTGGAAATGCTTGTGACCGCGTCACTCCATTTTTATCCAGTGTTTCTAGGTAGTTAGCCAGTTCATAATCTCCAATGTTTAATGCAAATACATTAGGCGCATCCGCAGGCAAAGTCCGTTCCCAATCTGCGAGGATATCGCTACGGACAAGCCAAATAATGGAAAGGAGCATCAAAGAAAGTGAAAGCGCACCAAACTGCAAACCGCTGGTAATAGGCGTGCGGTTGATTCGGCTCAGTGCCAACTTCATCGCTGGTTTGGTGGCAAAGCGGGAGAATAACTTCGTCAGTGCGATGCTTAATCCGGCCAACACGACAAATAGTGCTGCAATACCCGCAAGTACAATCCAGACCAAAGTGTTGTTTGCGTACAACGCGAGCAATGGAAGCACAGGGACAAGGACGAGCAGCAGTCGTTTCCAAGATCGTTGCGCTGTGCCCTGCTGTAAAACCTCAAGTGCTGGTGTCTTAATTAACCCAAGTAGCGGGATACCAAGCGCCGGAACAGTGATGAGAATGGCAGAAACCACAGCGACAACAAATGGAGTGACGCCGTAACTCGGTAGTGGGTTTGGCAAGAGATCTTTCAGAGGAATACGTAACAAATATTCCAAGCCGCTACCCAGAATGAGTCCGACAATACTGGCGGTTACCAATAGAATGGCAACTTGAATCAATACCCACTTTTCTATCCAACGTCTGCTCGCGCCAAGGCTTTTCAACATTGCGATGGTTTGAGTTCGGCTATTCACGTAGTTTTGGCAAGTAAGAACCAACGTTGTCGCGGCCATAATTATGACGATAGCTACGGTCAATGATAAATACTGTGTAGTTCGATCAAAAACTTCATTGCTGCGACTCGCGGTATCTTGAGTACGCCAGCGATCACTTGGTGACAGAACTGTCTTATCTTGGAGTTGCTTTAGCGCCGCATTGTCAGCTTTTAG
>NZ_JAWOTS010000264.1:0-1278 GCF_033338975.1 Vibrio sp. Vb0349
GCGCTCTTCTAACAGTGCGCTTCGCCCTGTACGTGTGTGCTTTGCGGTGTAACCGGCATTCTTCAGCACATCCAGTACAGGTTGAGCAAGGTGTTCGTTCGGCTCAACCAACAAAATATTCGTTTTCGTCATCATTGAACCTTAACCTTCTTCTGTTGAGTCTGTTGTTGTACGTACATGGTGTTTTTTTCTATGGTGCGTTCGTTGTCTCTGACTAGGCGCAACGTCACACGTCGATTCTTTGCCTGACCAGCTGCTGTATTGTTATTTGCGACCGGATATCGGTCACCATGAGATCTGACTTCGATAATATTTGGGTTTACACCGTGAGCAATCAGTGCATCGGCCACTTGTTGAGCACGTAAACGTGATACCGAAAGGTTGGTGAGCCTTGGTCCAACATTGTCGGTATGGCCATCGATTAGTACTTTCGTCACTCGGTCATCAACAGAAAGATAGCTATAGAGCGCAGCTAACGTCTGTTGCTGAGTCGCATTTAGTGTTTTCTGACCGAATTGAAAAGGCAAAACGATGTCTCTTGCTTGTGAGAACGACAGTTTCGGTAGTCGCTCAAGACACGCATTAAATTCGCTCAGTGCCTTTTGAATTTGAATTGTTGGGATTCTGACCTCTGACAAAGCGGAAGCGTCTTTTCCTTCCAATACCAGCGTAATCCAACTACCACCGGCAATCGCCTTCATTAGTGAGGGTGCGCCTTTACGGAATACAAATCGACGAGAAGGCTTGGTAACCGTAAGAGAAGATTCAACCTTTCTATAAAGCTCCTTACCCCACGGTGCATTTTGACTAATTAATTTCGCACCTTGCCATTTATTCCCTTCGTTGCGTATATCGGAAATAAATAAAATTTGATTATTTGGTTCCGCACGGAAATAAAACTTCCCCATTGAAACCTTTGAATGCATCAGGTTGCACTCAAATTTATTTCCTTTGAAAGACCAATTAGAAATATCCATTGGAACTGTCAATACCTCACCAGACATGGCTGGATTAAAATTGACCAAAGCCAAAGAAAAAAAGACGTTACAAATTATTATCAAACTACGAAAGGAAAAGTATATCTTACATTTCCATGACTTAAGCAGTTTAATTAAATATGCCACTGAAGCTCTATAACTGGCATAGCTAATCATGTTAATTACCTATTCTGAAATACTTAAATTGATTGGCAAACGTTTACATGAGCTGGAACACCCATAAAACAAACGAGATAAGACCAATAAAACAACTATTTATATTAATTTTTTTATAATAATC
>NZ_JAWOTS010000265.1:0-1277 GCF_033338975.1 Vibrio sp. Vb0349
GATGCGCTACCCGACGTTCGTTATCGTATTTATTACCGTCGCCATGTTCATTCTGAACATTCTGGTTATCCCCGAGTTTGCATCGATGTTTACTCGTTTTGGGGTTGAGTTGCCGCTTCCAACTCGGATCTTGATTGCGACGTCCAACTTCTTTGTTCACTACTGGGGATTGCTCATTGCCGCTATGGTCGGTGCATTCTTTGTGTTCAAAGCTTGGGTTGCGACAGCAGGTGGGCGGGAGAAGTTTGATAAATTTCGCCTCCGCTTACCAATCGTTGGCGATATCGTAAATCGCGCTCAATTGTCGCGCTTTGCTCGAACATTCTCGTTGATGTTGAAATCAGGTGTGCCGCTCAACCAATCTTTGGCACTTGCTGGTGAAGCATTGGGTAACCGCTTTTTAGAAAATCGAATTTTAGAGATGAAAGCAGCCATCGAAGCGGGTAGCACCATTTCTGTTACTGCCATCAACAGCAATATTTTTACGCCATTAGTTATTCAAATGATTGCAGTTGGTGAAGAAACGGGTCGTATTGATGAACTTTTGCTCGAAGTCTCAGATTTTTATGATCGAGAAGTGGATTATGACCTTAAAACACTGACGGCAAGAATAGAACCATTACTTTTGGTCATTGTCGCTGGGATGGTGATGGTGCTTGCATTGGGTATTTTCTTACCAATGTGGGGGATGCTGGACATCATCAAAGGCGGCTAATGCGTGGTTGAGAATCAAAGCCGAGCAACGCTCATTATGTTTGGCTTAGTTGCAGTCATCATCGTGGTTGGAATGGCGATTAAATTGCAGCCAGTCACTGAAGAAGCACAAGCGACAGGTGCAAAACTCGCAAAGGTTTGGATGCTAGACAGTGTTCAGCGTTATCACCAAGCGTGGTTAGTGCAAGGTGAGCCCAATCATATGGAAATGGATGGTTTTCAACTCACCATGACTGAAGGGGGATTGGTGTCGCCGTTCACACAACAAGGCGTACTCGATTGCGGATATTGGTTAGCTGTTCATTACCCGCAACGTAAGATTATGGCTAGTGAGTTATTAGATATTAGCGGAACAATCAAAAGTAATCGTTATATCTGCAACTATACTTACGAAAGTGGCCAAACAATTGTAATTATGTCTACCGCTAATCGACTGATAATAGACGTCGAAATGTCGGCGGAGTGAATTTTTTGACACTTAAGTACTATAAATGGGAATGAAAGTCGGTATAATGCAAACATTACCATAAGCCTAAGGTTGTAATAAAAGGTAAACCATAAAA
>NZ_JAWOTS010000266.1:0-1276 GCF_033338975.1 Vibrio sp. Vb0349
TCTTCTGGACAGTCGTCTAGCTCTACCAGTTTCTCTTCGATACCCGACAGGTCAGAAACCACAATCGCGTGACGTGCCGGACCATACATCGCGCTGAAGTACGGTGCATCGTCGATTGTAATGTCGTCGTAAATCTCGGATAGAAGCACACCGCCTAGTGTATCTGCCAAGCCTTTCAGACGAGGATCGTTTGAACCACCAGGTGATGCCAACCGTTCAATTTCGCTTTCTAGTTGCGAGCGACGCTCTGCCAGTTTGTCTTTCGCAAGAGACAGTTCTTTCTCTTGTTCCAGAACAACCTGCATGTGGCTCATCACAGCATGGCGATCTTCTAACTCTACACCGCTTTGCTCACGCAATTTTTCCAACGCATCGTTAGCGGCAATCCAAGTTGGTGCAATGGCTTCTAGCTTGTTGATTTCTGCCGCAGCATCTTGTTCTAGACGACGCTGTTCACTGCGTTGTTCACGCAGCTCTTCTTGCGTCATTTCTAGCGTTTCGATTTGCATCGCGTGACGTTCACGTTCTTGTTCAAACGTGATTTCGTCCGTCAGTTCAGCATGGAACTGTTTTTGATATTCCGTGACCAATTCACGAGCTTGACGCTGTTGGTTTAAGCTACGTTCGAGGTCGCGATGTTGAGCACGCCATTGTTGTTCGTTTTGTGCGATTTGCTGAGATTCACGCGCTTTCGTAATGACGATTTTCGCTTGTTCAGCCGCATCTTTACGTTCGACTTGCCCAACGATACTTTGTACGAGCTTCAGCGCAGTTTCAAATTGCTCTGCTGCTGCAGAAGACATATCCAACTTGTGCTTAACCGATAGCAGCGCGTTAGTGCTTTCTGATTCTTTGTTCTTAAGCTCAGAAACAAGTGCTTGCGCGGATTCTGCCGTCAGGCAGTCATCACCAAGTAGTTGTTTCGCTTTCTCAAGTGCCTGAACCGCTTGTTGGTATTGAAGAGCACGAGTTTGCTGAACGTCTAGTGCTTGTTGGTAGTCTGCCAGTTGCGTCTTGAGGCTGTCCACCTCTTCTTCTGCAACGGTTGCTTGCTCTTCCACCATCATCACGCGTTCTTGCGCTTCTTCAACGACCATCATCTGCTCTTCAAGACGCTCGCTAAGCTCTTCAAGATCTTCTTGGTAACGTTCGATTTTCTCTTGCTGGCGCAGTGCGTTTTGCACCAATTGCAAGTGGTCAGAAGCCGCTTGATAGTCTTGCTCTAGTGCCGATTCCGATTCGATTAAAAGCTCAAGTTCTTCTTGAACGCGATTAA
>NZ_JAWOTS010000267.1:0-1261 GCF_033338975.1 Vibrio sp. Vb0349
CGCTTAGGCGAAATGGCTCAAGGCAAAGATTTCTTGAACCTATTTGCTTACACAGGTAGTGCAACAGTACACGCGGCAGTTGGCGGAGCTCGTTCAACAACGACAGTAGACATGTCAAACACTTACCTTAACTGGGCAAAAGACAATATGCAGTTGAATGGTTGTATTGGACGCCAACATCGCTTTGAGCAAGCTGATTGTCTGCAGTGGCTTGAAAATGCAAAAGGCGAATACGACCTTATCTTTATTGATCCACCGACGTTTTCAAACTCAAAACGTATGGAAACGTCATTCGACGTGCAACGTGACCATATCAAGCTAATGACGAACTTGAAACGTTTGTTACGAGCAGGCGGTACGATTGTGTTCTCGAACAATAAACGTCACTTTAAGATGGATGAAGAAGGGTTGGCTGAGCTAGGACTAAAAGCTCAGAATATTTCATCGCAAACTCTGCCTTTGGATTTTTCTCGAAACAAACACATCCATAACTGCTGGCTAGTGACACACGCAGAGTAAAGAAACGATTGAGTATAAGGACGTATAAGTGCTGACATTGTATAGCACAGAGGGGTGCCATCTTTGTGAGATGGCATTTGCTCTAGTAAGCCAGGTCGGCCTGGCGGAACAAACAGATATTATCGATATCGCATTCGATGATGAACTGTTTTCTCGTTACGGCGTAACGATTCCCGTATTAAAATATCAAGATTCTGAGTTGAACTGGCCGTTCGATTTAGATGAACTCAAAAATTGGTTGGAAAATAATGGCATTACTTACCATTCATAACGCGCAACTTGCTTTCGGTGATCATCCGCTATTAGACCGCGCAGAGTTTGCTTTGCAGGAAAATGAGCGTGTTTGTTTAGTAGGGAGAAACGGTGCCGGTAAGTCAACGTTGATGAAAGTACTTGCTGGCGACATCTTACTGGACGACGGCAAAATTCAAATAACACAAGATGTTGTTGTTTCTCGTTTGGAGCAAGATCCACCGCGCAACCAAGAAGGTACTGTTTATGAGTATGTCTCTGGTGGTTTAGCGGAAATTGGCGAACAGCTTAAGATCTACCATGATCTTCTTGATCTTGTTGCGCAAGACCCAAGCGAAAAGAACATCAACCGCTTAGCAAAAATTCAAGATCAATTGGATCATTCAAATGCGTGGCGTTTTGATGACCGAGTTAAAAACGTACTTAGTGCCCTAAAGTTAAGTCCAGACACATTACTTCGTGACTTATCTGGCGGCTGGCAACGCAAGGC
>NZ_JAWOTS010000268.1:0-1258 GCF_033338975.1 Vibrio sp. Vb0349
CGTACACCACATTTGGCTTGGCATAAAAACAGCCGTCATCACTCGCTAAGAACTCACGTTGACCGCGACGGTAGTACACGATTGGCGCTGCCAACTCATACTCAATATTTTCTAGTTTAGAGTCGTCAATCACTAAAAAGCGAGTCATACGAATCGTACTACCGTTCGCACAATAGCCTGCTGCATCATAATCAATTGCATCGAATGGTTTTAGATCATCAGAAAACAGATCCGCAGTACAGCCATCAAATCGAGCAACATGTACCCAGACTGCCTTTTGTTGGGTTCGGTCATCGCTACCCACTGGTTTTAACAAGAACAGCGCGACCTTACCTTTGCCAAGTTTTTGCAGCTCATCATCCGTCGGTTCACGCACCGAACGCGACCCCATGATGCCAAACTCACTTTCTTCTAAATTGGAAAACTGTGGGGCACTGAGGGTACTGACGATGACGGTTTGTTCGCTATCAAGTTGTGTGTATTTATCTGCAACACCCGATTCCGCCAAATCGACATTAACCGTGACTCTTGTTCTTGGTAACGCTTTGTAATCTCGCGATTCACTCTCAGAAATATCCAACGCAATAGAATGATATTGAGAGTAATTAGTTAGCGTCAACTCAGCTTTCGCATTGTCTAACGTGGCAAGCTCTTCGCTCACGGTATCAGCAAATGAGTAAGTGCGAGTGCCTACCGTTTTACCAAAGTCCAAACTAATCGTCTTAAATGGCGTAAATTCCACAGTTTGAAGCTTCGTCGTAAGACCTGGATGATCCGCTTTATTAATGGTGCCGTTAACCAATACGGTTTTAGTTGTATAGTTACGTGCAGTTAACGTCACTTCCACTTGGTAGTCGCCAGCATGCAGCACTTTCAAACGACCAGAATCTGAAGATAACAACTCAACCACCGGCTCAGCTTGGTTAATCAGACGGTAGCTTGCTTTGGCTTCTCCCCCACTCATCACAGGTGTGATAACCGCACCAGCAGAAAAGTCCAGAGTTGGATAAGTAATAGAAACCGGGTTGCTACCTTGTTTAATCGTTACAGCAAAGCTACTTTCACCTGGAGTAAACTTATCGTTACCTGCGTCCGACACAATAACTCTGGTGCTACCCGCATTCAGAATGCGCATATCACCCGTTTTGCGATCTAAGGAAACCACATCGGTTGCAGAATCCGTCGCAAATCGGTAGCTCACTTCGCCAACCGTACCGAGAATCGATGGTTTTTGGACATAAGGCTGGTTGATGTTCCA
>NZ_JAWOTS010000269.1:0-1249 GCF_033338975.1 Vibrio sp. Vb0349
TGAGCGCCTAGTGCAAGAACTGGCAGAAGATCACCAACTATATATGCTGGATAAGAAAGGCGAATTTGTTCGTGATGCAGAAATCGGTGGAAACCCATGTTTCTTGCTAACCGACCACATTCCGATGCCGAAGAAGTCGTTCAACAGCTTGAAGCGCCTAGGTACTGAGAAAATCAGCCTTGGACCTAAGATGCTGTTTGCTTCTCAGTGTGTAGTATTGATCCACAACGAACTGGATATCCGCGAATTCTAGTTATTCGCGTACACGTTGCTAGATGATGAAAGAGGACTCGATTGAGTCCTCTTTTTTGTTTCTGACTTTCTATGCCGCGCTTATTTACCGCCAATACTCAATCGAGCAAAACGCACATCTGGCGCGAAGAAAGTGCGGCTGTCATTAATAAGCTGCGTATCACCCACAGCTTCTACTTCTTGCAGCATCTTATAGAAGTTACCTGCAACTGTAATTCCGCGCACAGGTTGAACACGCTGACCATCACGGCACAAGAAACCACTCGCACCAAATGAGAAATCACCACTGACAGCATCTGCACCAGAGTGAACCCCTTGCAGTTCCACTAATTCTAGGTATTCACCTGCTTTGACTTCTGACACACTGCTGTTGCCTGTCGCAATCACTTTATGATTTGCCGATACGTCTAGGCTCGATTTCGCACTGCGAGATGCACTTGCCGTCGACACTGCACCTAAATAACTCGCTGTTTGGCTATTGTGCAATAGCGTATTCAGTTGGCCATTGGCGATCAACACATTGTCTTGAGTGGCAAAACCTTCACTATCAAACCCTGCGATAGCCATACCATTAGGCATGTATGCCGCATCGGTAAAGGTGAGAAGTTCACTTGCTACGCTTTGACCAAGCTTGTCACCCAGTGGCGAGATGCCTTTCATCGCACTCACACCAGAAAACGCACTGCCGAAAGCACCGAATAAACTTGCTAGCGCATTGATGTGGAAGATAGCCGGATAGTTACCTGTCGCAACTGGTACTCCATCAAGAAGATCGCGAGCAAGGTTGTAACCGCCTTCAATGCAGTAAGTTGGATTCAACTCATCAAAACGGCGACCTAACGACATTCTACCTGCCATCGACTGTTTGCCATCTTTTTCAAATAAGGTATACGCGTAACAAGTGAAAGAGCGCTCGAAATGTTGACATAACGTACCTTGAGTATTCGCGATGATGAGCTGAGTTTCGCCGTCACTATAACCATTGTATGGTGAGCTT
>NZ_JAWOTS010000270.1:0-1248 GCF_033338975.1 Vibrio sp. Vb0349
CGTGCCAGTTCCAGCTACTTTGAAAGTATTCAAGCCGGCAACAAAACACTGAACAAGAAAGGCTTACCGCCGATTATCGTGCACTTCAGCGAGGGGACTCTGCAAGACTACGAACTCGTCGGCATGCTCAACAATGGCTATATCAAAGCCATTGTTTTAGATAGCCACAAAGCCAAACTTTGGCTCAATGCGATGGATGACATCAAAGCGCATAAGAAAGTCCCTCTTCGCAAAAACGGCAACATCGCTTGGGTAATGCGACAAAACAGTCCTCAACTCAAAGCAGTGGTGAACAAATTCATCCAAAAATCTCGCTCAGGCACACTCCTTGGAAACGTCATATATAGCAAATACATCGACAATACCAATTGGCTCAATAAGGCACTTAACCCTAAGAAAATTGCCCAGCTAGAAAAACTGTCAGCGCTGTTTTCGCGCTACGGGGAGAAATATGACTTGGATTATTTGCTGATTGCGGCGGTTGCGTATAAAGAGTCCGGATTTAATAACAACTTAGTCGGCACAAGAGGCGCTGTGGGCATAATGCAAGTCTTACCGAGCACAGCGCGCGATCCAAACATCAACATCAAAAATGTTCGACAACTCGAAAACAACATCCACGCAGGAGCGAAATACTTAGCGTTTTTACGTCGGCAGTACTTTGGCGATAAGGCCATTACGGCTGAGAACAAAATTTACTTTACCTTGGCGGCTTACAATGCAGGCCCAGGTAATGTCGAGAAAATGCGCAAGCGAGCCGCACAGCAAGGCTACGACCCCAACGTTTGGTTTAATAATGTCGAAGTGGTCATGCGAAAAAGCCTCAGCTCAACGGTCAGTTATGTGACCAGCGTGAACCGTTACTACGTCATCTATAAGCAACTAGAGAGCTTAGACCTCGCCAAAACACTAGAAAATGTGCTGCTGATTCCTGATGACCCAGTCTTTATGACACCAATAAGGAAAATCACTCAAACGCCAGATACAAAAATGCCGCTTGTTAATTAAGCGGCATTTTTATTATTCAGTGTACTTTGAAATTGCAGAGTGATTAATGTCACATTTTCATTCTAGTTAAAATTTGACCACTCTAAAAAGCAGGCTGAACAACGTCCCTAAAAACGAAGGCGTTTTCAGCTGAGTACTCTATCCAATCTAATGATTTGCTAACCGATAACAAGCAATTTTGCGATAAATCTCAACAGATCTTGAGTGAGATCACATTCATTTTTCATCATCAAAAACACA
>NZ_JAWOTS010000271.1:0-1244 GCF_033338975.1 Vibrio sp. Vb0349
TAAGCCTGTCGCCATTTTCGTCTTCTAGGTGAAGTAAGTTCTCCCCAACCAATTCAGGAAGAACGGGATGTACGAGGTTAGTGCCGTGTTTATCGTAAGCAAAGAAGTACCCGTCAGAGCCGTAAGTTAGGCGATTGAGAATGGCCTTCACTCGCGCTTTAGCGACACGTTCTTCAATCGTCGAATCGTTGTAAATGTGGGAAATGGCATCAAATGCGACATCAACGGTATCTTTGAGCGCCGCTTCTTTGGATTGAATGAGGTTTTGATGGAAGATCTCTACCTCTCGTTGACCCAATGTTTTGGCCTGATAAATGGAAATCCAACTGATGCTTGCCGACACTAAAACCACCGGAATCAGTGTCAGCAAAATTAACTTGGCTTTGAGAGGCATCCTTCCCTCCATGAAACGCTGCCCAAAGGGTCAATATGCCCCAAGAGCAGCTTAACAACTTGTCTCAAAAGGTGAAGACTCTCAGCTCACAAAATCTCTTTTATTCCTTACCCATTAACCCATGCCGTAGAAACTTGGGAAAAACAGTAAGGAGGCAAGGACGAGAATTTGAATCGCAATGAATGGCATCACGCCACGATAAATATCCCGTGTAGTCACGCCTGCAGGCGCAACCCCTTTCAAATAGAACAAGCTGAAGCCAAATGGCGGTGTTAAGAAGGAGGTTTGTAAGTTCATCGCGATGAGAATAGCAAACCATGTCATGTTGATGCCGAGTAGCTCAGCAACCGGTGCGATAATAGGAACGATGATGAAACAGATTTCAACGAAGTCGATAAAGAAGCCCAGAATCAAAATCACAATCATCGTAATGATCAAGAAGCCCCACTTCTCACCCGGGATCTGCAACATCCATTCTTCGACCAGATAGTCACCGCCTGTATACGTAAACGCCATCGAGAACGCCGTCGCACCCAGCAAAATCGCGAACACCATCGCGGTCACTTTAACCGTCTCTTTCGACGCATCGTAGACCATTGACCAACTAAATTGCTTGTACAGTACGGCGAGAACAATCGCCCCAGCCCCGCCCAGTGCTGCCGATTCCGTTGGCGTTGCAACACCGGCAAAGATGGAGCCCA
Organism: Vibrio sp. Vb0349; assembly: GCF_033338975.1. NCBI lineage: Bacteria > Pseudomonadati > Pseudomonadota > Gammaproteobacteria > Vibrionales > Vibrionaceae > Vibrio > Vibrio sp. Vb0349. The sequence continues at coordinate 1,096 of NZ_JAWOTS010000271.1, forward strand.
ACACAACAATGATCAACGCCAATGGTGGTAATACAGCTTTCAGCGCCTTGATCACTTCTTCCCTGCGGCTGAGTGACTCATCACGTTCAATCGGCTGCGCTGCTTCAGGGTTAAGCTTGGCGTAAATAAGGATGTAAACAACGTATGCA
>NZ_JAWOTS010000272.1:0-1244 GCF_033338975.1 Vibrio sp. Vb0349
GATGATCTTGGATTTGACCGATGTTCCTATGCTGGATGTTACGGTGGGCCTAGCACTCGAAAACGCCATTAAAGACGCGTTAGATGCTCGCTGTGAAGTGTACTTGTTGTGTCCGAATCAGCGTACTCGCGAGCAACTAGAGAAGTTTCATGTCATCGACCTAGTGCCGGATAACAATATGTATCAGTTCCGCTACGAAGCTTTGAATGCGGCTGTCGCGCATGTTGAATCGGATCAATACCAGCGAATGACAGCCTAATTTTTACGTTCTGTATGAAAGCGCTGCTCAGCCTGTTTAGCAGCGCTTTTTTGTTTCCCCTTAACCCCCTCAATTGAAAACCTTGAAAATTACAAGGTTGATATTTCCAATATTGTCGAAAGGTTTAATTGTAATCATCGTTATTCGACGATAAACTAATGAAACTTTCTCCAGCTTCCTACTAAGCTTCAGGTGATGCTTATCTTGGAACTGGTCATCCCAATTCACTAACAGATGGCAATCATTACGCTATGTACGCATTAGAAATTGAACAATTACGTAAAACGTATGCGGGCGGCTTTGAAGCGTTAAAAGGCATCAGTCTACAAGTTAAAAAAGGTGACTTTTACGCGCTTCTTGGACCTAACGGTGCAGGAAAATCAACCACGATCGGCATCATCTCTTCTTTGGTTAATAAGACTTCTGGAGTAGCAAAAGTTTTTGGTTATGACATTGATAATGATTTAGAACTTGCCAAGCAAAACCTTGGTTTAGTGCCTCAAGAATTCAACTTCAACCAATTTGAAACGGTTGAGCAGATCGTCATTCAACAAGCGGGTTACTATGGTGTTTCTAAAATTCTGGCAAAAGAGCGAGCCGAAAAATACCTGAAGAAGCTCGATTTATGGGAGAAGCGCAAAGAGCGTGCTCGTAACTTATCGGGTGGTATGAAGCGTCGCTTGATGATTGCTCGCGCGCTCATGCACGAGCCAAAACTGCTGATTTTGGATGAGCCGACGGCTGGGGTGGACATTGAGCTGCGTCGTTCAATGTGGGATTTCCTCAAAGAAATCAATCAGCAGCAAGGGATCACTATCATTCTTACTACGCACTATTTAGAAGAAGCGGAAATGCTATGTCGCAACATAGGTATTATCAATCGCGGCGAGTTGATTGAAAACACAACCATGAAAGCGTTGCTCAGTAAGCTCAGCGTAGAAACCTTTATTCTAGATATCGAGACTGACGGCGAAGTGCCTGAGTT
>NZ_JAWOTS010000273.1:0-1243 GCF_033338975.1 Vibrio sp. Vb0349
ATGTTGAGGTGATCGAAGTCGAGCCAGGCAAACACAATATGATTGCACGCATGGGCGAAGGCGAAGGCGGTCTGCTGCTTGCTGGGCACAGCGATACCGTGCCAGTTGATGAAGTACGCTGGAGCTTTGATCCCCATAAGCTCACTGAGAAAGACAACCGCTTTTACGGTCTGGGTACGGCAGACATGAAAGGCTTTTTTGCTTTCATTTATGAAGCAGTAAAAAAGGTGGCTTGGAGCAAGCAAAACAAGCCGCTTTACGTATTGGCCACCTGTGATGAAGAAACTACCATGCTCGGTGCAAGACACTTCACCACAAACGCGCCGTTCAAGCCGGATTACTGCATCATTGGAGAACCCACTAGCTTAGTTCCTATTCGTGGCCACAAAGGGCATGTCGCCAATGCGATTCGGGTTACCGGTAAATCCGGCCACTCCTCTGACCCAGCTTTGGGCGTCAACGCGATTGAAATCATGCATGAAGTGTTGTTTGCGATGATGCAACTGTGCGACAAACTCATTAAAGAGTATCACCACCCAGGATTTGCCATCCCTAGTCCAACGTTGAACTTAGGCCATATCCATGGCGGTGATAGTGCCAACCGTATTTGTGGTTGTTGCGAGGTGCACTATGACGTTCGCCCATTGCCGGGCATCAGTTTGGACGGTTTAGAAAACATGCTGCGCAGCGCACTACAAGAAGTAGAAGCTAAATGGCCGGGACGAATCGACATCGTACCGTTGCATGAGCCAATTCCAGGATATGAATGTCAGCACGATCATCCATTTATCGGTGGTGTTGAAGAGATCTGTCAAACCAGTTCGCAAACCGTCAACTACTGCACGGAAGCGCCTTTCTTGCAGCAACTGTGTCCGACTCTGGTACTTGGCCCTGGTTCTATCGAACAAGCGCACCAACCAGATGAGTTTCTCTCCTTTGATTTTATCGACCCAACCATTGATGTGCTCTCAAAGGCGATGGTTAAGTATTGTTGTTGATTGAGTTTAAAAAAAGCCTTTATGCAGCTCCGATGAGCTGCATATTTTGGCTCTCAAAGCACAAGGTTTTATGCACCGTTAACACGAATTTAACTTGTTATTTTGTAATTAATTTTCACTTTTAATTCTATGCCCGTCGAAACTTTGCTCTAAATCAGGAGAGACGCCGAATAATTGCAAACTTAGTCTGCTTTATTTGACTATAACTGGTGCTTTTCGCTAGATTGGAGTCTTAACAAGGACAA
>NZ_JAWOTS010000274.1:0-1238 GCF_033338975.1 Vibrio sp. Vb0349
TTGAAGAGGTTTTGCTGAACGTCGACAAAGTATTCCTCGTCCACTGCCGCGACTAAATTTGCAGATGAACGAATACCAAATCACCTTTTTCGTCGATAATGCAAATGCCAGTGCGCACCTTGCTCAGCCACTCAATCGAGTGGCAAAGAAGTTCAAAAGTACCTTACATATCATTAATGTAACGCAAAATCGTGTTGCGGAACTCACCAAGTCCGTGGCGATTTTGCAAGCAGGTCTACAACAAGGTGATTTGTGTCAAATCACAGCGATTGGCATTGACGCAGAGCTGGCCTGCTTCGTCATCAAAGACATGATTGCTGAACACTTTACGGTGGTGGGATCTCATATCAACTATGAGTTTTCTAGCCAACTGGCCGAGCGTTTACCGCAAATTTGCCCACCTTGTGAAATCAAATGGCACTACGCCAAAGCGCATACCGAGCTCACTAAGTTTGAATGTCTTAAAGGATTAGCTCAGCTGAGCCACCCTATTCATCCTGACGAGCTGATCCTTGCTTTGATTAAACGCGAAGAACGTTCATCAACTTGCGTGACTCCGGGGATCGCTCTACCGCATGTGATGTTTTCAGGTGTTGACCATATTTCCATTGCCGTTATTGCAAATGACAAGTCGATGGATTGGGCTTCAACGATGGGTGATGTTCATCTGGCTATAGCACTGGTGATGCCAGAAAAGCCGACCCGAGAACAGATCATTGCGGCCACTAACCTCACACGAAATCTGCTTACCGATCAAATGGCGGAACGCCTACTACTAACAAAAAGCAGCGTCGACTTACAAGCGCTGCTGATGTACGCCATGTCGAGGCTGCTCGCCTAAACTTCTCTATGATTTACGCACTCTGATTGAAGGCTTAAATCGAACCACGATATTCCGTCGGCGTTCTGCCTGTACGGTTCTTAAATACTCGGCAGAAATAGTTCACGTCTTTAAATCCACAGCGCACTGACACGTCATTGAGTTTGAAGTTGTATTTCTTGAGCATAAACTTCGCACGATCCACGCGTACCCAAGTAATGTAGTCTGCCAAAGTCATGTGCCCCTGCTGACGGAACAAGCGCGACAAATGGTTCGAGGAAATACTGAATCTCGACGCAATGCTGTCACGCGTGATTGGGCGATGGAAGTTCTCTTGAATGTAGATACAAATCCCTTGATAGAGATCTTGCACACGGCTATGTGACTGCTGCTCGACTGGTGCATCCAACATCGTCTT
>NZ_JAWOTS010000275.1:0-1238 GCF_033338975.1 Vibrio sp. Vb0349
AGGCGTACCTCTGACTAACGTATCTCGTGCAAACTCTTGCCCGCAGCTCGGGCAAAAACAAGGGGTTTGAGTGTAATCTTCTACAATACGTTCTTTAAAGCACTTCACCAAGGCCCCCTTTCCGCCCTTGCGATATTTATATAGCTGCGCTTTGCATTTCGCACAATAAATTTCGACAGTTTTACTCGGTTGCTTTTTATTCGGCTTGGCCATTATCTTCTATCTCTGGCTTGACCCACACATTGCTGAAATCGAACCACCCCAGCGCATTACATTTTGCGTTTTGAAGCGCACCGCTGTGGTCTTTGTTTACCCCTAGCCAGCAATGGAACATTGGAATAACCTGACAGCTTTTCACTAACTGCCTTCCTAATTCGCGAGCAGGAAAGTCGGCATGAATGCCTGCACGCCATTGATCGACTAATGTCGCCCATTCTGAAAAATCGTAACCCGCGCTGAATTTTTCGATGTCGCTATAATCAAGTAGCCAGCCCGCTAAGGCATCGTTGCGATTGGTCGCAATACCCATTGCTTTTACCCAAACGTCGACTTCTTCTGGATTTGGCGGCTGCGTATCGTAGCGAATAAACTCGACATCGACACTGTGCGGTTTGAGCAAATGTTTAATTGCTTTGGCAATGACAGGAAACATCGGATGTTTTTTCTGATAAGCGACGGTAATCGATTTACCTTGTTGCGGGACTTCACCAACTGATGTCGGTCTTAAGTCAATCCACCCCGGTTTTAAACCAAATGCTTGCAGTACACCCAGTTCAATCACTTTATCTTGGGGAACGTGCGCGTAGATTTGATGGCTATTTAGTGTTTGGCTTAAAAATTCGGCCCAACGTGGGTCTTTTGCGATCCCGGTGTTTTTGTTAAGCAGCAAGAAGGTACAGCCCGGATCGAGTTCCACTTCATCGGTCGACGCTTGTTTGTTCATTTGTGGCTTGGACAGGCTTGGATACACCATTGATGAGTAGGCTTCATCAATCACCCACACTTCAACTTGGTCCAGCAGTGGACGAAACCCAAAATAACCATCGAAAGCAGTAAGGATAAGGCGTTTGTCGTCGTTCACTTTTACTTGGAACGGACCTGTGCCAATAGGCTTACGGTCAAAATCCTCAGAGCGAAGTGCTTGTGGCAATAAGACTTTGGCTTGAGACTCGCTCAATGCTAACGGTAAATAGCGATCTGGACGAACAAGCTTAATATCAACGGTCCAAGGCTGTGGT
>NZ_JAWOTS010000276.1:0-1236 GCF_033338975.1 Vibrio sp. Vb0349
ATTGCACACTGTCGTCAGCATCTAACGGGCTACAAGGTTCCAAAACTGGTTGAGTTCCGTGAAGACTTACCGAAGACCAACGTAGGTAAGATCTTACGTCGTGTACTTCGTGAAGAGAACGACGCAGAACTGGCAAAGAAAAGCGCGTAAGCCGATTTCGTTGAGTCGCCAGAATTAAAAAATGATAGAATGCCAGCGTTTTGCTGGCATTTTTTATAGCGAGAAGCATGTGAATTATCAGATTATTACTAAAAACAAAGACCTAGAACAAGTTTGTGCTCAAGCAAGAGACGCAGATGTCGTAATGCTGGATACCGAGTTCGTACGTATCAGGACTTTTTATCCGCAACTAGGTTTGATTCAGCTTTTCGACGGCAAGCACTTGTCCCTTATCGATCCGACAGAATTAACGGACATGACATCTTTCATCGAACTATTGAAAGATGCATCGGTACTTAAAGTGCTTCACGCCTGTGGCGAAGATTTAGAAGTATTCCAAAATGCATTTGGTTGTACGCCATTTCCAATGGTCGATACACAGTTAATGGCGGCGTTTCTTGGCCACGGGCTGTCAACAGGTTTCGCAACGCTGGTGGAAGAATACTTAGGTGTTGCGTTGGACAAGAGTGAATCTCGCACCGACTGGATGGCTCGCCCTCTCACGCAAAAGCAACTTGATTATGCAGCGGCAGACGTTCACTACTTGTTGCCACTTTACGAAAAATTGCTCGATAAAGTCACTGAAGCTGGTTGGTGGGAAGCGGTGCAGCAAGAGAGCGACTTGTTGGTTTCCAAACGTATTCGCGAAACCAACGAAGAAAATGCGTACCTTGATATTAAAGGAGCGTGGCAACTTAAACCGTCAGAGTTAGCTGTGTTAAAGCCGCTAGCGACTTGGCGTTATCGTGAAGCAATCAAGCGCGACTTAGCACTAAACTTCATTTTCAAAGAGGGTGATTTGCTAACGGTTGCTCGTTTAGGTTTAACAAGCTTTAAAAAGATGGAAGCGGAAGGGATGGATAGCCGCGCGGTCAATCGTCACGGTACTAAAATTGCGGCCATCGTGAAAAAGGCTAAGCAAACGCCACCAGAAGAATACCCAGCTAAAATTGATCGCCTGATGGATTACCCTGGCTATAAGCAGGTTTTCAAAAACATGAAAGATGTCGTGAAAAGTGCTGCGCAAAAATCAGGGTTAGCGACCGAGTTTTTAGCATCGAAGAAGCAGATTAACCA
>NZ_JAWOTS010000277.1:0-1235 GCF_033338975.1 Vibrio sp. Vb0349
TGGAAGAGAAAGTGACAGACTCGACTGGCAACGTCGTTAAGTTTAGCTCTGCTCGTGCAGTCTCTATGACTCAACCTGAAACGGGCACCACAGATTCGAAAGACTCTGATGGTGGTTCGTTTGGGTTGGGTGCACTGCTAGCAATGCTTGGACTTGGTTTGTTCCGCCGCCGCCGTTAAGCCACTCCTTTCCTAAAAACATAGCTGTAAAACTCAAAGGCCAGCCGATGCTGGCCTTTTTATTGCGCAAAGACTTGCCTTTCTAATTGGGTGTTGCAAAATACCGCCCTCAATTGTGGTAAACCAGACAATTGATCCTTAAGCCTTGCCAAAACGGATTGGAGCAGCCGACACGCTATGTTGTTGATCATCGATAACTACGATTCTTTCACTTATAACCTTTACCAATACTTTTGCGAGCTTGGCGCTCAGGTAAAGGTCGTGCGCAATGACGAAATCGACATTCAAGGTATCGAAGCCCTCAATCCAACCCATTTGGTGATTTCCCCTGGGCCTTGTACGCCAAACGAAGCGGGTATTTCCCTGCAAGCGATAGAGCATTTCGCCGGTAAGCTTCCTATTTTAGGGGTGTGCCTTGGCCATCAAGCCATTGCGCAAGTGTTCGGTGGTGAAGTTGTGCGTGCGAGACAAGTCATGCATGGTAAAACATCGCCTATCCGCCATACGGGTCGCAGTGTGTTTAAAAATCTAAATAACCCACTTACGGTAACCCGTTACCACTCTCTCGTGGTGAAAAACGGCACGTTACCCGATGTGTTTGAATTGACCGCTTGGACGGAACTGCCTGATGGAAGCATGGACGAAATTATGGGATATCAGCACAAAACCCTGCCTATTGATGCTGTGCAGTTTCATCCAGAATCAATCAAAACTGAGCAAGGACATGAGCTGTTAGCCAACTTTCTTGCACGCAGAGCGATCTGATCTCGATCACTTTTCTTAACAAATTGTTCATCTTTTTGACGGTGTAAGTGGAATGCAAAACTATGCGTTTCATGGTTGATGGTCTGCTTATGCACGCCATTTTGACTCGTCTAACCCCTGTATTACATAACTTTTATAAAAATTCACTTCTCTATTTTACTTTCTTGATGCATAAATACTCATAAGTAGTGATTAATGGCAGTTGCGCAGCAATACGAAAAGAATAAATCACTATTGAAATGGTTAATTAAATGTAAATACAATGCCGCAATAGCTTAAATGCAAAACATT
>NZ_JAWOTS010000278.1:0-1235 GCF_033338975.1 Vibrio sp. Vb0349
CGGATGGCAGCTTCGGCAGAAACAAATAGTTTCCGTTGTAGATTTAAAAAAGACGCGATCATCTCGCGTCTTTTTTATTGCAGTTTTGTAGAGGTTTATTGAGTCGAATGCTTCCTGCGCATGTCTACGTGTGGAATTCCATCTTCTAAGTAACTGTCAGACATAACTTCAAATCCATGGTGAGCATAAAAATCGATAAGATGTTCTTGTGCACCAATGTCTATGTTTTTTTCGGGCCATAACGTAGAGCATACGTGGATGGCTCGTGTGATTAGCTGATGGCCTAAGCCACCACCTCGGGCTGTTTGTTTGGTCACGACTCGGCCAATACTGACGTTATCGTAAGTGGTTCCAGCTGGCAGAAGCCGAGCGCAGGCAACTAATTCATCATTGTGGTAGCCGAGTAGGTGATGAACGCCGTCAATAATATCCTTACCATCTAGATCCGGGTACGGGCAAGTTTGCTCGACGACGAACACGTCGACGCGTAAGCGCAGCATCTCATACAGTTGTAAGGTAGTTAGTTGAGCAAAAGGCAAAGTGATCCAAGTGGTCATGTCCGTCGTCCATAATGATAGTAGAGTGCCTGAATGTACTCGCTTTTGTTTCAATACTCATTAACAATGGTTAATTTTCACTGGTCTTCCCGGAAAATCTGGCGATAATGTGCCCTCTTTTTCATCCCACCTGAGGATATTTCCCTGTGAGCAAACAAACTTTTGACCAAGTAGGCCTGAACCCAGCGCTACTAGAAACGCTGGATTCATTGAACTACACCCATATGACGCCAATTCAAGCGTTAAGCTTACCGGCGATTTTGAATCAGCGTGACGTAATTGGTCAGGGTAAAACGGGCTCGGGTAAAACAGCGGCGTTTGGTCTTGGCGTGCTATCAAATCTAAACGTAAAACGATTTCGCGTGCAGGCTTTGGTGCTGTGTCCGACTCGCGAACTGGCGGATCAAGTTGCTAAAGAAATTCGAACGCTAGGGCGTGGTATCCATAACATTAAAGTACTTACGTTGTGCGGCGGTATGCCGATGGGACCGCAAATTGGTTCGTTAGAGCATGGTGCACATATCCTTGTTGGTACTCCGGGGCGTATTCTGGATCACCTTGAGAAAGGCCGTATTAACTTGGAAGAGTTGAATACATTGGTGCTGGATGAAGCCGATCGTATGCTAGAAATGGGCTTCCAAGATGCTTTAGATGCAATTATTAATGCGGCGCCTAAAC
>NZ_JAWOTS010000279.1:0-1231 GCF_033338975.1 Vibrio sp. Vb0349
CTTCTCCGCTGTTGTTTGTGGGCTAGAGGTTGGCATTTTGGGGGGCTTGTTTGGTAGTCATCCGGTGTTGATGACCTTGATTGCATTCTGCTTGTTTCTTTACAAGTTTGCTTGTATGTCAAAAGGGAGTTTGTTTCTATTTGGCGCGAACAGTGTGCTTAGCTTGAGTATCATGCTGCACTTTGCTAGTTACCCGACAACGGATCTGAATGATCTTATTTTTAGTAACTTACAGGCGAACGTTTTGTCCATCATTGTGGCGTATTTAGTGACGTTTTTGATTCCAGATGCGGAACCTCGTCAACCGCCGCCAAAGCCTTCACAAGCCAAACAAAGCCATCGGATGCGACATGAGGCTCTTATGGGGGCGAGTATTGCAACCATGTCCTTTTTGGTGTTTCAGATCTTTGATTTGAACGATTCCATGTCAGCGCAGGCGACAACCTTGTTGCTCCTGTTTCCAATGCACTGGAATGGCGCCTTAGGTTACGCTCGTAAACGGGCGATGGGCACATTGCTAGGCGTGACCTTTGGTATCGTCGGGCAGCTCATTTTGTATGATTGGTCAGATACTTTGCTGTTTATTGTGCCGTTACTTTGGATTGGCGCGATGATATTCAGTTACATGCATGTGAAAGAATCCAGTGGTTCAGGTGCGGGCTTTGGAGGCCTCACTACTTTAGGGATCTTATTCGGACAGTATCTCACGCCCGATGGTGATCTGATTTTTAGTGCTTTGTATCGAGTCAGCAGCATACTGTTTGCCACCGTGGTCACTTTGCTTGTTACTTATGCTGTGCATCGGTTACTCAACAGCTTTGCCGCAACGCGCTTTAGTCAATCATAGCCTTGACGCGTCTCAGTTCACTAAATCATACGTTGCTGGTCAGAAAGGACTGTTCCAGCAACTTGGTTTTCAAATCTTCAGTCATAGTAATGGGTTGCTCGAATCGAATGCCTATCACCCAGCCTTTGGGTTGCTTCTTTATATTGGCGATCAAGCAAGGATTTTCCTCTCCTATATGAATGCTAAGAGGTGATACCACCGAAACTCGGTCTCCAACCTTAAACTCAGGTTCAATAAAGGTCTGAACACCGACGCCTGCCAGTGAAAAATCAACCAAACTGCCGTCATAAATATTGCCGCTGTGATCGATGGTACAGTCCATTTGTAGCTTGTAACGCTCGTGCTCTCTAACAGGCTTAGTTGCAAACGTACCGGGTATGCGAA
>NZ_JAWOTS010000280.1:0-1230 GCF_033338975.1 Vibrio sp. Vb0349
AATATCTAATTTAGTTTTTAATGTAGAGGTGAGTCATGAGCTATACAGATATGGATGTAGCAGCAATGAAAGGCAATGCCAATGAAGCTGCTGATCTCCTAAAAGTAATGGCACATCCGGAAAGGCTAATGGTGTTGTGCCAACTGACCCAAGGTGAAGTTGGTGTTGGGGAACTGCAAAAGAACTCGTTCCTTAGCCAATCCGCCTTTTCACAGCACTTAACGGTGCTTCGCAAGCACAAATTGATCACGGCTCGTAAGGCATCACAGCAAGTGTTTTATTCGTTGTCAGAACCGAGAGTTGAGTCATTAATTAAAGCGCTTCATGGCGTTTTCTGTAACTAATTCGTAGCTAAGATTTTAGAGGTAAATAATGTTAAACGTTATTCCATGGGAATCGTTGTTTGGTGGCATTTTGTTAGGGATCTCCGCCACTATATTGTTGTTGGTTAACGGTAAAATTGCCGGAATAAGTGGAATTATGAATGGCATTATGTCACCGAAAAAAGGCGATTATTCGTGGCGATTGCTTTTTGCGGTTGGAATGATAGCTGGTGGCTTGATTAGCGTTCTGATGTTGGGCGTTGCGGTTCCTAGTACCGCGAACCTTTCTTTAGGGATGGTGATTGCCGCTGGTTTATTGGTAGGAATCGGGACCAGACTGGGTAACGGATGTACTAGCGGACACGGCATTTGTGGCATGGGCCGTTTGTCTAAGCGCTCTATTGTGGCGACCTGTGTATTTATGGCCGTCGCTGGCCTAACGGTATTCGTTCGACTTCACCTAGTTTAAGAGAGATTCCATGAACAAGACTATTTTTCGTTTTTCTGCTCTTTTGAGCGGTGTGTTATTCGGTATGGGCATGGCGGTGTCCGGCATGATCGACCCAGCTAAAGTCATTGGATTTTTAGATATTTCTGGCAGTTGGGACCCAAGTTTGGCTTTTGTGATGGGCGGCGCACTCGCGGTATTCATGCCAAGCTATTTTTTAATCATCAAGCCGAGAAAACAATCAGTTAGCGGTGAAGCGTTTTGCACACCAACCAATAAGAACATCGACGGACGTTTGTTATCTGGTGCGGCGATCTTTGGTTTAGGTTGGGGTTTGGCAGGTATTTGCCCTGGCCCTGCAGTTGCGAGTTTGGCATTAGGCAACGTGAGCATTGTAGTGTTCTTCCTTGCGATGTTAGTTGGATCTCTGTTCGCGAAAGCGATCATTACTAACCGTAA
>NZ_JAWOTS010000281.1:0-1230 GCF_033338975.1 Vibrio sp. Vb0349
CAGAGGCATCTTGGCAAGTTGCACGATCGGATAACTGATCTGTATATTTGTATGCCCAAAGTAACGCAGCTGCGCCAGCAACATCAGGACTGGCCATGGATGTACCCGACTGCCAATGCAGACAGGCGTCATTATCGTAATCGAAGGTGCCACACTGCTCATTTGGCATCGTCGAGAGAATACTGTCACCGGGTGCCATTAGCGACACCCAATCGCTACCGAAACTAGAAAAACTGGCACGATTGTCATCGTCATCCGTCGCACCTACGGCAATCACGTTGTCATAAGCTGCGGGATAGTTCTTTATCGGGTCTCCGGCGTTCCCTGCTGCGCTCACTAACAACACGCCTTTCCCCCAAGCATAGTTAACGGCATCATTTTCAGCTTGGCTATAACCGACTAAGCTAATCGGGTTGCCCTCTTCATCGATTTCATCAGAGCCATAACTCATGTTAATCACGTGGTAGCCGTTATCGGCAGCATAGGTGATCGCATCAATGGAGGAAGATAGCGGGCATACCCCCGTCGCAGCGATAAGGAAGCAGCCAAAAAATGGGTCGCAGCTATAAATCAGATATTCGTAGCACGTCTTCAGGTTGCCAACAGAACTGTTAAAACCGACCCCAGCAATACCAATACCGTTATCTGTCTGAGCCGCCGCAATACCAGCGACATGGGTGCCGTGTCCAACCACGTCCTCTAACGTATCACTTTGATAATCGGTGACGAACTTCTGCTGCTCAACACATTTTCCGTTCCCGAACTCAATGCTACTCACGCTATCCCCTGCCATACGACAATCAATACCGGAATCGAGAATTGCTATCTTGACGGCAGAACTACCTTTCGTCATATCCCAAGCTTCGGGAGCATTGATATCTGCACCAGGCAAGCCAGAGGCCTCATCCAGATACGGACCAAATAGTGGGTCATTCACCACGGTAGAATGTACTTGCCCAGTATTATTGAGCGCCCACTGCTCAGAAAAGTAGTCACTAGCATAGATACTTCCACCGAGACCTTCATTGGGAACATACTGAACAATGTGGTTGATATCAGGTTCTGCATACAACACATTCGGGTTCTGGTTAAAACGGGCTAACTGCGCTTCCACTGTTCCAACAGGCACTTGCAAGACATGCACATCAATGCCGGAAATGACTTTGAGCGCTTCGGCTCTGCTCTCACGCATCAACTCCCCTACGTCAGACGCCGCTGCACCGGGACGGA
>NZ_JAWOTS010000282.1:0-1230 GCF_033338975.1 Vibrio sp. Vb0349
GCCGTCACACCATCGGCACCAATAATCGCTTGAGTGGTTTCAGTGATGTCATCACCGGATGCAGTGGTGTAGCTATAAGCAAGCGTGACGATGCTACCCACAGGAGCCGGATCGCTCAGTGTCACGGTGTATTCCGCGGTGGTGTCACCTTCCACGACATTTGCTGGACCGGTCATGGTCACGGAAACCGTATCTTCTGGCCCTTGTTCTGCCTCATCTGAAATCGTTGCAATACCCGTAACTGGAGTAGGCTGATCTGGCGTTGAACCGGACAAACTGAAGGTTTCCGATCCTTCCGCTAAATTATCATCGATGGTATCCAAGCTAACCGTAAAAGACTCTTCCCCGATCGGCAGAGAAACAGTGAACGATCCATCATCATTCACCTGAATTTCTTGGGTGGTTCCGTCGGATAATGTAATTAAAACCGTTGTATTTACATAATCTGCACCAACATCGCTCGCCGCCCCGCCTACAGCAGAACCATCATTAAGGGTAAACTCTATGGTAGTTTCTTCTTCCGTTGGTTGATTAAGGGTAACGTCGAAAGAGACTTGCTGCCCTTCATCTACTGCAGGGCTAGAAATATCTTGCACCGTAATTGTTACTGGAATCGGAATTCCTGTCGGAGCTGGTGCCTGAGTTGGAGGGAGAATGTCCAATAAAGTTAGAATCTGAGTGGTTGAAAACCCCGCTCCTTCAGTGCCAACTGTCTCAAAGTTGGTACTAGCGAGCAATTCTGTCCCTGTTCGTGCAACACTCCCTGTTGTCTGAGGACTAGACCCATTTGCTTCGCCCGCTGCGGTTTCAAACTCTTGACCTAGTTGGGTCGGGTCTTGTCCCGCTGCAATAGCTTCTATCAACGCAGTAATATCACCAGTTACATTGATGGAACTGCCTTGCGGTGTCACTTGCTCAATGACCAGTTCTGAAGTGTCTGAAACTTCGTTAATAATTAGTTCCCCTGGTTTAGGCAACTGTCCTTGTTCGAGGGTTCTAATTTCCCCATCGAGACCGATAACTACAATATTACTCATCAATGAGCCAAAAGTTACTCGTTCCATATCTACCTCGCCCCACTTTGAACTAAGTCAAAAGTTTGTCACCCCAATATTTACGTCTATAGTTTAGTCAAAATCATCATATTTTCGTTGTATGTGCAAGGGGCGATGTGCTGATTAACTCAAGGGGCGGGGTTACAGGTGCAGCAAGGAATTGCACAGGTCGTGG
>NZ_JAWOTS010000283.1:0-1229 GCF_033338975.1 Vibrio sp. Vb0349
ATTGAATTTTTTCGATAGCAGCCGGAGACAGCGTCACCGGAGACAAGCCTGGCACACACGACAAACACTTTTGACTGCCTGAGTACACAGCATCAAGCTGCCATTCATCAACTTTTAACGGTACGCCGCCTAACGATGTAACGGCGTCCACAATCGACAACACATTATATTGCTTGGCTAACTTACCTAGAGTTTGCGCATCACTGACAGCACCGGTTGATGTCTCAGCATGCACAAAAGCCAGAATTTTTGTATCAGGATGTTGCTGTAGTGCTTGTTCAACTTTATCTACTGAAACAGGCGCACCCCATTCATCATCGACTAGCACCACTTCGCCACCAGCACGAATAACGGTTTCACGCATGCGCTCGCCAAAGACACCGTTTCGACAAACGATGACTTTGTCACCTTTCTCGATCAAGTTAACGAAACAAGTCTCCATCCCAGCACTGCCTGGAGCAGAAACCGCAATAGTGAACTCATTTTCGGTTTGAAAAGCGTATTTCAACAGCTGTTTAAGCTCATCCATCATCGCGATAAACAGAGGGTCTAGATGACCAACCGTTGGACGGCTAAGGGCTTGCAATACCTGCGGATAAACATCGGAAGGACCAGGGCCCATTAAAATTCGGTGAGGGGGAATAAAGCTTTGGATCGGCATGTCAGCTCCTTGATTGCAGTCATTTAGCCTGAAAGAAGTCATTTTTAGAATTATTTGCCATCAAAACATCGTCACTCTTCATGCTTTGCAAGAAAACTCACTTGAATTATTTAACAAGTCGTTCACCAGAAAACAGGAGCAATTTTTATTTCGATTAGCAATACATTCAGGCATCAAAGGTTTCACACTAATGTATTTTGTTGCACACGGCAATTAGCCCTAAGTATAGAGGTCAAACCACTGTCACAATTTCGTTAATAAAAACCATCATTCTGGTTGAAATATTGATTGACATTGTGACGTCAAAACCGTTCAATGTTTGAGCTTTATGTAGAAGAGGAGCACTGCCCAGGCAGATGATTTGTGGAACCGCAATTCCAATACCAATCATTCAGGGGGAGTAGTGCCGAGGTAAGTCAAAATTGCAGGGTTTGGCTTGTCGGTTGACTTGGGTTGAGTCCCATCAACTGTCATCAGCACCGTCTGATGAAGAGCTTCTGAGGGTACATTTTCAAATGACAATCTAACTACCTCTCTTTTTGCTCTGTTCCTTTCCTCACAAAACATT
>NZ_JAWOTS010000284.1:0-1228 GCF_033338975.1 Vibrio sp. Vb0349
TGGTGCGATGACGGACTTTGGCGCATTGATCGCGAACCCGAAAACTCGTTGGTTAGGTGCGGCTGCGCAGTTTGGTATTTTTGCGACCTTGTTTGGGGCGATTTTGCTTAACTTTGTGCCAGGGATGGAATTCTCGATGGCAGATGCATCATCGATCGCCATCATCGGTGGTGCTGATGGTCCAACGGCGATCTTCTTGGCCAGCAAGTTGTCGCCAGACTTATTGGGGGCGATTGCGGTAGCGGCATACAGCTACATGGCATTAGTTCCGATCATTCAACCGCCAATTATGAAAGCGCTGACTACCAAAGAAGAGCGTGAAATCAAAATGGCACAGCTTCGTCATGTTGGTAAGTGGGAAAAAGTGTTCTTCCCGATGGCCGTGCTGTTGATGACGATTCTGTTCCTACCTTCTGCGACGCCATTGGTTGGTATGTTCTGTCTCGGTAACCTGATGCGTGAAGCGGGTGTGGTGGATCGTTTATCGAAAACTGCACAAAATGAACTGATCAATATTGTGACTATCTTCTTGGGTTTAGGGGTAGGCTCGAAACTGCAAGCTGACCAGTTCTTAAATTTGGAAACATTAGGCATTCTTGGTCTAGGCGCTGTAGCGTTCAGTATCGGTACAGGCGCAGGTGTTCTCATGGCTAAGCTTCTTAATAAGTTCTCAGAAGAGGACATCAACCCACTCATTGGCGCGGCAGGGGTGTCTGCCGTACCTATGGCTGCGCGTGTGGTGAACAAAGTCGGGCTTGATGCAAACCCTCAAAACTTCTTGTTGATGCATGCGATGGGACCAAACGTAGCGGGTGTACTTGGCTCCGCGGTAGCGGCAGGTATTCTGTTGGCCTTGGTTGGATAAAGACTCTTGTAACACGTAAATACAGTTATCGTGTTGAAGATAAAATTATCAACCAATTTACATGCTTGCCATTAACTTGGTTAAACAAAATGGTTTATAGTCAAAGGGATGCTCCGGCATCCCTTTTTTATTTGTCCCTCAGGGAGTGAGTTATGGAACATAAACAGATTGTTATCACTGAGTTTGGCGACGCCAATGTTCTGGCGATTCAAAGCGCTGAAACTCCGATCCCTAAGTCTGGCGAAGTGTTGGTCAAGGTGCATTATGTTGGCGTTAATCCTATCGATGTCAAAACACGAGCGGGACTTGGCTGGGCTGCTTCCCAGAATAAAGACAAACTGCCTTGGGTGCCAGGTTACGATA
>NZ_JAWOTS010000285.1:0-1227 GCF_033338975.1 Vibrio sp. Vb0349
CTAGTCACATAAAAAGATAAACTGCCTGATTATAGGGAGTTCACCCCGTAGTTACTAGCTGGAATTAGAGTTTAGTCATAAGTTTCTGCCTGCCCAGAGGATTAACCTCCGGGCAAACGTTAAAATGTGCAACTTTCAACCACCAACCTCAGTTTACCATTGTAAAACTGATTGCATCTGGTTTCGCTTTGCCTTGCCAAAACATTGTGCTACACACTCGATCTGCAAGCTGTTTGTAGTAGCCTGAATGCTCACTGTCAGGTCGTCTCGCAACGGTTGGCACACCAGCATCAATGTCTTCTCGCATAGAAATATGCAACGGAATTTGGCCCAATAGCGCTAAGCCAAACTCTTGAGACATTTTCTCCGCGCCACCCATACCAAAGATGTGTTCAGTCGCTCCACATTGGCTACAAATGTGGTAACTCATATTTTCGACCACACCTACTACTGGCACATTGACTTTGTTAAACATTGCAGCACCTTTGCGCGCATCTGCCAACGCTAAATCTTGTGGCGTCGTCACCAAAACCGTGCCGGTAACAGGAATCTGTTGTGACAACGTCAATTGGATATCACCCGTGCCTGGTGGCATGTCTATCACTAGGTAATCCAGATCTGGCCAATCGGTTTCATTCAATAGCTGAGCTAACGCTTTCGATGCCATAGGGCCACGCCAGATCGCTGCTTCAGATTTATTAACTAAATAGCCAATAGAATGAGTATAGATGCCGTGAGCAAAAATAGGCTCCATCCATTTGCCATCACGAACTTCTGGTTTCGCATCTTCCTGGCCGAGCATCATCGGAACCGATGGACCGTATATATCGGCATCCAATAGGCCAACCTTCGCTCCCGACTGCGCGATAGCCAAGGCTAAGTTAACGGCTGTTGTGGATTTGCCCACCCCACCCTTTGCAGAGCTCACCGCAATGATATTCTTCACGCCTTTCACCGCATTAGAAACCTGCGTTTCTAGTGCTTTTACGCCGAGTTCAATGTGAAACGGAAACGCGGCTACAGCTTTGGATGCTTGCTGTTGTTGAATCCATTCTTGCAATGTGCGCTGAAGCTCATTACTAGCAAATGGCAATGTAATCTTCACCTCACCTTGAGCGGTGATGGTGACAACGCCGTGAATATCGGCCCAGTTTCCCACTAACTGTGGATGTTGAAATTGATTAAACCAATGACAAAAATCTTGTTTTGAAGTGAACTGATGCATAA
>NZ_JAWOTS010000286.1:0-1226 GCF_033338975.1 Vibrio sp. Vb0349
TGAGTGTGGTTTTTTGAAAGGCACATCAGGCCCGAATAAATACGGTCCTGAGCCACAGTGATTCATGAGTGTGGGAGTCTGCCTAAGGTGTGACTCTCACATCAGTAGAAATCGTTTCTGTTGAAGGCGACTACGTTGTCTGTTTTAACCGACGTCGCTTTTCCTTGTAATGCTTCTCTGAACTTCGTGACTTGTTTTTGTAGTTCATTCATTAGCACGACGTTGGTGTGATGAGGGTTTTTACAGTTGCGAATCACACGATCAATATGGCTTTGCTGAGCCCATAAGCGTGGCTGCATCATTTCTGATGCGCTTTCTATCATTTCTTTTGCCATCTCGTGGCGAAATTGTTCAAAGCCTTCTGGATCGCTTTCGGCCATCTGAACCAGTTCATCAAATGAGGGTAATACTTGCGTTGTGTGAGTATGTAGAGTTCTCATCCCTTTCTCCAAATCCATATGGATACTCGTGTTCAATACTACAAGCGTACACCACAGGAATCAGAGTAAAGGATGAATCATTGGCCTGTCTCATTTATAAGATAGAGCGAAAGGGCCGAAATCTAAGCGCGGATTCGGTAAACGCAGCGACGTTGACCGCTAATGATATGCTCGGTACGTTCGACGGTCGTGTCGTCTCCGAGTAAGGACTGGAACACACTCAGTTCAGATTTGCATAAACTAGGGCAACGCGTGGCGGCTTTACAAATCGGGCAGTGATTCTCGATCAAGATAAAGCCGTGCTCATCTTGTTCAAGCTCTGCCATGTAGCCTTCTTTTTCGCGCAGAAAAACCAAAGTTTCCAGTTTGCTTTCTAAAGACTCACATTGATCGAGGTGCTGGCGATAGTTTTGTAAAGTCAGTTTTTCGCGCTCGGAGGTAACTTTGTCGAGGCCATCTTTACCGAAGATGTGTTCCACGGCTTCGATAAATTGGATGGTGAGTTCGCCATGACGATCGGCGAATTGCTCATGTCCCTTCTGGGTTAAAGACCAGTGGCGAGTAGGGCGTCCGACTTTGACTTTTACATCGTGAATCGACAGGATGCCATCATCTTCTAAACCTTGCAGGTGCTGGCGAGCACCCATGGTTGTCATCCCAAGCTCAGAAGAGAGTTGTTTTGCAGTGACAGACCCGTCACGCTTAACGATTTGCAATATCCTATCTACGGTCTTCATATTCCCGCCATTTGTATTTCCGTACACATTATGCGCGATAGGCTTAGTA
>NZ_JAWOTS010000287.1:0-1226 GCF_033338975.1 Vibrio sp. Vb0349
CGATCAATGTTCTGGGTATCATCGTTTTCTTCTCCTCTCTTATCTCAGGTCTTTATCACATTGGTGTGATGCCAAAAGTTATCAACTTCATTGGTGGTGGTATTCAAAAGCTTCTTGGCATTGGTCGTGCTGAGTCTTTGTCTGCAACAGCAAACATTTTTGTCGGCACTATCGAAGCGCCACTAATGGTGAAACCCTACCTAAAGCACATGACTGATTCGCAGTTCTTTGCGGTAATGACAGGTGGTTTGGCATCAGTAGCTGGTGGTACGTTGGTAGGTTATGCCTCGTTGGGTGTTGATCTTAACTACCTTATCGCTGCTGCCTTTATGTCTGCGCCCGCAGGCTTGTTGATGGCAAAAATTCTCATGCCAGAAGATGTGAACAAAGCACCAGATATCGACATTAGCCAAGTGGAAATTCCACGCGCAACTAACGTGGTTGAAGCGTTAGCCGATGGCGCAATGGCGGGTGTTCGTATCGCTGTGTCTGTAGGTGGTACGTTGTTAGCGTTCATCAGCGTAATCGCGTTGTTGAACGGGATGCTAGGTTGGGCTGGAGACCTTATTGGTACGCCACTAAGCTTTGAGCTTATCTTAGGCTACGTATTTGCACCTGTCGCATGGTTGTTAGGTGTGCCATGGGAAGAGGCGATTACGGCGGGCTCGCTTATCGGTAACAAGATCGTGGTGAACGAGTTTGTTGCTTTCATCCAACTAGCAGAAGTGAAATCTCAGCTAAGTGCTCACTCTCAAGCTATCGTGACTTTCGCACTGTGTGGTTTTGCAAACATCTCTAGTATGGCAATGCTGATCGGCGGATTGGGTTCTTTGGTACCAGAGAAGCGTGCATTTGTTTCTAAGCATGGTTTCCGCGCGATTATTGCCGGCGTTATGGCGAACTTGATGAGTGCTTCTATTGCGGGTGTGATTTTAAGTCTGTAATTGAAATAGATATCTAAAATTAGCAAAAAGGCTCCTTGCGGAGCCTTTTTCGTATCTCAATATTGATGTTATTGTTCAGTATGGAACTGCTCGCAAGCCAACATCGTGTTCTCAATCAAGCTTGCTACGGTCATTGGGCCAACACCACCAGGAACCGGAGTAATGAAGCTCGCGCTTTCGCGTGCTTTGTCGTATTCCACATCGCCCACTAGCTTGCCTGAATCAAGACGGTTAATGCCTACATCGACAACCACTGCGCCTTTTTTAATCCACTCGCCAGGG
>NZ_JAWOTS010000288.1:0-1225 GCF_033338975.1 Vibrio sp. Vb0349
AACCTAATATATAAGTGAAATGCAAAAAGGGAGCTAGGGCTCCCTTTGTTTATAGTAAATGCGTTCAGTTTGCCTTTCTTAATCCAACAAGCACTTTCTCTAGTTTGGATTCCATCGGAGCATTAATTTCCATCCATTCATCATTAGACGGATGTTGAAACTTAATGTTCGCGGCATGCAAAAACAAACGGTCCAATCCAAGTTGACCAGTGTAGGCATCAAAACGTCTATCTCCGTAACGATCATCCCATGCGATAGGATGTCCGGTGTACTGAGTATGCACACGAATTTGGTGAGTACGCCCCGTAATTGGGCTGGCTTGAATCAACGTCGCTTGCTCAAATTTCTCAAGAATTTTGAAACGCGTTTCTGATGGCTTACCGTTTGGGTTCACTCGTACAATACTGTTCACTTCATTTTTAAGTAGGGGGGCGTTCACAACTTTACAGTTGCTTTTCCATTGCCCCATCACTAAGGCGAAGTAAAACTTCTTCACCGTTTTTTCACGGAACTGCGCTTGCAAATGGCGAAGCGCCGAGCGCTTTTTAGCAACCAGTAAAATACCTGAGGTATCTCTGTCAATACGGTGAACCAATTCGAGGAAGCGTGCCTGTGGACGCAATGCCCTTAATGCTTCAATTGCACCAAACTTCAAGCCACTACCACCATGCACTGCTGTACCAGACGGTTTGTTCAGAATCAGCATATGATCATCTTCATAAATGATCATATGTTCTAGTTCAGCAACCTTATTGAGTTTCGTGCTTGGTGCGACATCCTCTTCCTTTTTCTCAACCGTTACAGGTGGAATTCGGACTAGGTCGCCAGCTTTTAGTTTATATTCGGCTTTGATGCGCTTTTTGTTCACGCGCACTTCACCCTTACGCACGATTCGATAAATCATGCTCTTTGGAATGTCTTTTAATTGGTTACGCAAGAAGTTATCAATGCGTTGACCCGCCATGTCTTCGTCGATATCAACGAACTGGACTTGTGTTCTTATCTCGCTCATGCGCGCTATTGTAAACGTAAATCCGCGTGACTTCACATTATTCTTGCTGCAAAAGAAACACTTGTTGCGAGAATCTGCTCCGAAATACGCCAACCTTTTGTTTAGATTATTAAAACCCTTTCCCTTGTTCGGGTTTTGTTTTCTGTCTTTGGAAGTTTACGTGATTCAATCGCTTATTTAACAGCCAGTTATAAATTGGAAAGTTTGAGTTTA
>NZ_JAWOTS010000289.1:0-1223 GCF_033338975.1 Vibrio sp. Vb0349
AAAAAAAACAAGGTATATCACCAATGTCTATCAGAAACCTATCTATTGCGAAGAAAATTTCGCTCTCTTTTTTACTGATTGCGCTTATTAATATTGTATTTGGCGTGTTTTTGTCTAAAGAGCTCAAAGAAATCAAATCTGAGCTTTTAAACTATACTGATGACACTCTTCCAGCAATGGAAAGAGTGGATGCGATCCGAGATGATCTTTCTCACTGGCGTCGCTCTCAATTTGCTACTTACACCTATAAGGACGCAGATAAGATCAGAAACAAAATCGCAAGTAACATCCGTGAACGCGAAAAGATCAGCAAAGAACTTGAAGCTTACGGCTCAACCATTTGGCCAGGTGAAGAACAACAAACGTTCCAACGCCTAATGCGCCAATGGAAACAGTACTCGGTTACTATGGACCAATACAATGAGTCGATGTTAGCAGGCAACAAAACCGAAGCGCTCGCTGTTCTATCTAACTCTTTAAACGACTTCGAAGCCGTCGATTCTGATCTAAACGAGCTAATCCGCTTGTTGAAAGTCGCAATGGACAGCAACAAAAATCACATCCTTTCTTCAGTGAACGGTTTGAGCAACTCATCCATCGCGAGCAACGTGACCATTCTAGTGATCATGATTGTTATGACGCTTGTTCTAACGCGTTTGATTTGTGGCCCACTACAACTTGTTGTGGAACAAGCAAACTCGATTGCGAAAGGTGACCTTTCTAAAGACATCGATCGTAAGTTGATTGGTAACGATGAACTGGGCGAGTTGGCAGATGCAACGACTAAGATGCAAAACGACCTACGCCAAGTTATCGACAACGTTATTGCCGCTGTAACGCAATTGAGCAGTGCAGTAGAAGAGATGAACCAAATCTCTGAGCTTTCTGCTTCTGGCATGAAAGACCAACAGCTACAAATCACGCACGTTGCAACAGCAATGACGGAAATGAAAGCTGCGGTAGCCGACGTTGCACGCAACACGGAAGAGTCAGCGAGCCAAGCCAACGATGCAAACCACCGTACACAACTTGGTGTGCGTGAAACACAAAGCATGGTTGATGCGATTGGTGAAGTAGCAAATGTTATCGGCGCTGCTGGTGATACAGTTTCAGAGCTTGAACAGCAATCGAACCAAATCAACGTTGTGGTTGATGTTATCCGTGATATCGCGGATCAAACAAACTTGCTTGCGCTTAACGCCGCTATCGAAGCAGCGCGCGCT
>NZ_JAWOTS010000290.1:0-1222 GCF_033338975.1 Vibrio sp. Vb0349
CAAGATGAGTATTTTGTTGCGGTGAACAGGCCCGCCGGCATGTTGGTTCATCGCAGTTGGCTAGATAAACACGAAACTCAGTTTGTCATGCAGACTCTGCGAGACCAAATTGGTCAGCATGTCTTTCCGTTGCATCGCTTGGATCGTCCGACTTCTGGCGTTTTGGTGTTTGCGCTCTCCAGTGAAGTGGCTTCTCAAGTGATGCCAATGTTTGCTGAGCACAAAATGGAGAAGACCTATCACGCGATTGTCCGTGGTTGGATTGAGGAAGAGGGCATTTTAGATTACGCGTTAAAAGTCGAATTAGACAAAATTGCAGATAAGTTCGCCTCACAAGAAAAAGAAGCTCAAGAGGCCGTAACCGCTTACAAACCACTGGCGAAAGTGGAAGTGCCTTATTCGACGGGCAAGTTCCCAACAACGCGCTACTGTTTGATGGAAATGAAGCCCAAGACTGGTCGCAAGCACCAATTGCGTCGTCACATGGCCCACCTACGTCACCCAATTGTGGGGGACACATCGCACGGTGATGGTAAACACAACAAATTGTTCCGTAACGAATTTGATTCACACCGCTTGCTGTTACATGCTTCGGAGCTGCGTTTTGTGCATCCGTTTACAAATGAAGAGCTAGTGATGAAAGCGAGTATCGACGATACGTGGCAGCAATTGTTTACTCGATTTGAGTGGGACGAAGAGCTCGTTAAGTAAAGAGGCTGTGCTCTAGCGAAGAGAAATAGAAAAGGGTTGGCATGTTTACCAACCCTTTTTGTTGTTTACCGATTCTTAAAGGCTATTTGAGTTTTTCTAGATCCGCTTCGATCTCGGCGATCTTGCTAGAAACGACTTTTTCTAAATGGCGAAGATCAGAAAGAATCTTTTGTTTTACATCCAGTTCAGACACTTTCGCTGGTTTTGTGATCTTGTTGAGTTCGTCGATAACCAAAGTAAGGTTACGGTTGATTTCCGTTACTTCCTTGTATTTATGACTACCGCTATCAACTAAGACATTTTTTACTTGGCGTGGGTATTTGAATTTGACGCTTTTGGCAAAGAACTCGCCTTTTTGCTTATGGAAGTAGATTTTGAGCACGTCTTTATGTGCTTCTTGACGTAGGGAATAACGTTCAATCTGCTTGGGATCATGAATACCCAAACCAGTGAGGTGGGGATACATAGGCTACCTCTATTACATCGAATTGATATTGATATAACTGTAGCA
>NZ_JAWOTS010000291.1:0-1222 GCF_033338975.1 Vibrio sp. Vb0349
TTTAATCGCGAAAGTCACTGCCGATTTACACACATCACTCACGGTTGTACAGCGTGATAGCTCAACCATGCTTGAGTGCAACATGCGCACATTTTGCTCTTGGCGCTTACGGATATAAATTTGCGAGAAAAGAGAACCAAACGAGTCCAACATCTGTTTTTGATACGCCGTTATCGGCTTGCGATGAATGAAGTTATCGAGCGCAAACCAACCGAAGGGCTCATTGCCGTCGCGCAAGATTAACATCGCGTTCCATCCCTGCCCGACCACTTTGCCCGCCGTGTATATTGGCGCATCTTCGATGATCACTAAATTACTCTCAAGGCTCGACAGCGCAGCGATGTATTCCTCACTCAGTTGATGAAGGTCGTACTGCGTGTGGAATTCATCGATCGTAATACCAGACTCATCCGTACCGTATGTACCGCTGAAACTGCGCTTTTTCATGTCCAGTAGCATCAGTGTGGTGCGGTCAAAGCCCAATCGTTCGCGCAGGGCTTCGACGGCTTTGTAATACAAATCTTTTAAGGAATCAGGGTTGGAGATCTCGAGTGCGACTTGCTGAACTAACTTCATGTTTTCGATAAAGCGTTCGCGCTGGCTAATTTCATCGACGTATTGAGCTTCACGGATGTCTCGATGTCGCATCTCTTGTGATGCATTTTTCTCGGCTCGAATGCATTGCCAACGCGCAGCCGCGAGCTGCATTGCGTCGTAGCTTTCTTCGTAAATATTGTGTGCGGTGCGAGCTTGGACAGATTGGATAAGTAAATAGGTGCGTTTTATTGGCGTGTTGTCGAGCATCATTATGTAGCTGTCGCCACCTAAATCTTGGGTGTGATTCCAGTTACAAGTGTTAATCGCCAGAGGAATAATGCTTTCGGATGTATCAAATTGGCAGGCCCAGTCCCAGAAAATCTCAGGGTACTTTTGAATAGGGTAAAGCTCTCCGCGAGAAAAACTCACAGAACAACGAGGATTGGTTAAAGGGTCTTCAAAAATGGCGATCGCGTGGGGGGAAAAGAGGTTCTCTAATTGATCGAATATTGCTTCGGCCAGTAGCCGGTGGTCCCTCGTTGAAGACACTTTTCTCGTAAAACTTTTTAAATTCACCCTACCAACCTAATTTACTTTTTTATCCTCGATAAAAAACTACGCAGGTGGTGATATGCAATCAATATAATCAATTTTGAGCTGTTAAGTAATTCGCAAAATTTTCGGA
>NZ_JAWOTS010000292.1:0-1217 GCF_033338975.1 Vibrio sp. Vb0349
CAGCAACGAATTCGCTGACCCCTTCCCAATTCGCCATGCTGTATTCCTGTCGACCTCTTTTAGACAAATAGTGATGAAAATGTTCTCGTCGCGCTACGCTTTGAAAACGTCAGAATTTTACGCGTCAGGCAACGGACGAAGCTCGCCGTACTGCGCATCAAGCTCAATGCCGAAGTATTCTTTCAATGCATCCAGATAGGCTTGGCCCGGCTCTAACTCTAATTCTGTCTGCTCACCTTGGCTGGTGTATTTGAGTGTGTAGTTAAGCAATGTCACCAACCCACTTTCTGTTGCTTTCGCCGCGACTCTTGCGCTGGTAAAACGCGAGTGAGGAGAAGTGGAGGTAAAAAAGTTGCCACACGCGATATCACCCGCAAACACAAACTCTAAATCGAAGCTATAAAGGTTATTCCACGTGTCCGTTCCGTCCGTTGACAACACTTGAAGGAAGTAACCAAACTGGGCATCTTCGACAAAGCGGAAGGTTTGTAAATCCGTCTGAATCACTTGGTTGAGGATAAACGGCAATGGCGCGCGCGGCGTATTGGAGCCAAAGCCTACATCGACAATCCATGCTTGTTCATCCAGCATCACCAACGTGATTTGATGGCTGCGACCTGTCGGCGTCCCCATCACGTGAACACGCCCAAGTAAGCTGCGCGCTTCAAACCCGAGGGTCTTGAGCACATCGAGCATTAAGCCATTCAGTTCAAAGCAGTAGCCACCACGGGAGTGATACACGGTTTTTTGAATGATGTCTTCAATCTCAACAGAGATGCCACGCTGCAACGAAATATCAAAGTTCTCAAACGGCAGGCAACGGTGCTGCGCTACGTGAATCTTGTGCAATGACTCCAAATCGGCGGGTAACTCACTCGGCAAACCGAGCTTGGTTAAATAGGCGTTCAGATCCGTCTTATTCATAATCACTCTTACTTATCTGATGGGTTGATTGTTTTCTACTCTAGTCCCTCTACCTAACCTCAGGTCAATCGCCTTTTCCGTTTTCCCTTCTGTTTTGAGGAGGCATCACACTCTTGTTGTCCACTCACTTTAACATTATTACGTATATGTAAAAATCATTTTCAAAATGGACGGATTATCATTTTTATTGAAACACCTAGAATGGATACCAACAAAACGACGCAGCGCAGGAAGCAAACCTTAACTACGCTTATTACGTCACTCCATATACTGAAAATATAAAGGAAAATCCA
>NZ_JAWOTS010000293.1:0-1217 GCF_033338975.1 Vibrio sp. Vb0349
GAAAACGATATAAGTGCTCCGTATAGAAATAGAATTGTGCTTATGTTCAGGAGTCAGTTGTGAAAATTGCAATGCTAAGTACTGGTGAGGAAGTGCTTCACGGAGATATTGTTGATACTAACGCGGCGTGGTTGTCGAGTTTGTTTTATCAGCATGGGTTTGGCTTAACCAAACGATCCACTGTGGGAGACAAGCAGTCGAGCTTAATCGAAGAGTTTTTAATGCTGAGCTTCAACAATGACGTAGTCATTGTTAACGGTGGATTGGGGCCAACGACCGACGACATGAGCGCCGCAGCGGCAGCGAAAGCAGCTGAGTGCAAACTGGTGTTGTTTAAAGAATGGCTAGAGCAACTGGAGAGCATGTATGCTCGGCGTGGCATTCCTATGCCTGATAGCAATTTAAAACAAGCCATGCTACCTGAAACCGCAGAAATTTTAGACAATCCTATTGGCACGGCATGTGGCTTTAAAATGCTGATCAATGACGCGATTTTTTATTTTACTCCTGGTGTACCAAGCGAATTCAAATTGATGGCAGAAACACAAATTTTGCCTGATCTTCGAAGAGTATTTCCTGATGTAAAAGGTTCATGCTGTAGTCGAATCTACACTTTTGGTCTTTCTGAATCTGGGATCTCGGATAAGTTGGATCAGTTAAAACTGCCACAAGGCTATGAGCTTGGGTATCGCTCTTATCTGCCTTTTATTGAAGTGAAGCTGTTTGGCCCGGCAGATCAGCTTGAACAACGTTTGAAGCTGATGCAGTTGATCAACAAGCACCTCGAAAGCAATACGGTTAGCATCGACCTTCCGATGGTTGAGCATGTAGGACAACTGCTGGCGGATAAAGATCTCACACTTTCTGTGTCTGAAAAAAGCAGTGCTGGATATTTAACCTACTGGTTAAACAGTGATGAAAATGCAGAAAAGCAATTGGGTCACGGTTGGGTGCTGGCAGGGCGTAACCAAACTGTAAACCATGAGGGCGATCCATTGGCTGCGACATTTGCGTTAGCGGGAGCGACTCGCGAAAAGTGCGCTACCGATTTAGCATTAGTGACCGGACAGGTTGAAGGTGGGGTATTTTCTGTCGCTTTGTCTACACCATCAGGTGAATGGGGCGCGTCTTATAAGTTAGCGAAAAAGTATCAACGTGACGACCAAGTGAAAGTGATCAGCACCGCAGCGCTGGATTTATTACGCCGTTACTTAGAG
>NZ_JAWOTS010000294.1:0-1212 GCF_033338975.1 Vibrio sp. Vb0349
ACTCCATTGGTAAGTTAAGAAAAGATGTTTCAAGATAACCCGCTATTAGCCCAGCTTAAGCAGCAAATCCAAGAAAACCTGCCTAAAAAAGAAGGTTCAATCAAAGCAACAGATAAAGGCTTTGGTTTCCTGGAAGTGGACAGCAAGACCAGCTTCTTCATCCCACCAGCGTACATGAAAAAGTGCATTCACGGCGACAAAGTCGTGGCCATCATCCGTACTGAAAATGAACGTGAAGTCGCAGAACCACAAGAGCTGATCGAACAATCTCTTACTCGCTTTATCGGTCGAGTAAAAATGTTCAAAGGCAAGCTAAATGTCGTGCCTGACCATCCTCAACTAAAGAAATTGTCTCTAAAAGCGAAACTGAAGAAAGGTTTAAAGCCTGACAACTTCGCGGAAGGTGATTGGGTTGTAGCACATCTTGTTCGTCACCCGCTAAAAGGCGACAACACGTTCTTCGTTGAAATTTCAGAGAAAATCACTGACGCTGACGACAAAATCGCACCGTGGTGGGTAACGCTAGCGCAAAACGATCTACCAAACTCAGAACCTGCTGGCATTGAGAACTGGGAATTAAAAGATGACGCCGATCTAGAGCGCATCGACATGACTCATGTTCCTTTCGTCACAATCGATGGTGAATCAACCAAAGATATGGATGACGCGTTGTACGCGAAGAAAACAGAATCTGGTGATTTTGAGTTAACTATCGCGATTGCTGACCCAACTGCGTACATCACACCTGAAGACGAAATGGATAAAGTCGCGCGTGAGCGTGGTTACACCATTTATCTACCAGGCCGTAACATCCCGATGTTACCTCGCGACCTAGCGGACAACCTATGCTCTCTAATTGAAGGCGAAATCCGCCCAGCAATCTGCTGCACCGTAACAGTGAGCAAAGACGGTGTGATTGGTGACGATATCAAATTCTTCGCTGCAAACATCAAGTCACATGCGCGCCTAGCATACGATCACGTTTCTGATTGGCTAGAAAACGGCAACTCTGACGCATGGCAACCTTCAGAAGAAATCGCAACTATCGTACGTGATCTATACGAGTTTTCTCTAGCTCGCGCAGAATGGCGTGAGAAAAACGCAGTCGTATTCCCAGACCGTCCTGACTACCGTTTTGAGCTAAGTGAAGACAATGACGTTATCGCTATTCACGCTGATATGCGCCGCAGTGCAAACCGTCTTGTTGAAGAA
>NZ_JAWOTS010000295.1:0-1211 GCF_033338975.1 Vibrio sp. Vb0349
AATTCTGAATCAGTAAATAAAATTGAAAGAAAAGCACACAAAAAGCCGCCCTCTTGAGCGGCTAAATTAGCAAGTTATTGGGCACCATAAATCACGGTTGGTTGATGCATTGGTCTGATTCGCTGGATAGTTCGGCGCTGTTTGTTCTTTAGTTGGATATGACACAGTTCCAGCACCAAACCAAACGCCATCGCAAAGTACACATACCCTTTATTGATATGGATTGCGAAGCCTTCGGCCATCAGCAAGCCACCCAGCAATACTAGGAACAGTAGCGCTAAGGTTTTGAAACCAGGGTAACGGGTAACTAGGTTATTGATCTTTTCAGCAGTCATAACCATGACCAATGCAGAGGCAATAATTGCAGCAACCATAAGCGGTACTTCACTTGTTAAACCGACTGCAGTGATGACAGAATCCATCGAGAATACCGCATCAACCGCAACGATTTGTAACAAAACCACCGCCAATCCCGTGCGCACATGGGTAGAGTGATTGGTTTCATTGTGAGTTAACCAGCTCCAAAGCTCTTTTAAGCTTTTCGCTAACAAAAACGCACCACCCAAGATCATTATCATATCTCGACCTGTCACTGCATGGTTTGCAACGCTAAATAGTGGTTGTGTAAGTTGCATGATCCATGTGATAGAAAACACCAATCCAATACGCGCTAACACCGCAAGACCAATACCTAGGTTTCGTGCAAGCTTTCTCTGGTGGGATGGCAATCTTTCACATAAAACGGAAATAAAAACGACGTTATCTACGCCTAAAACAACTTCGAGAGCAAATAAGGTGGCAAATATCACCCATGCTTCGGGCTGCATGAAAAGTTCTAACATGAGTATGCCTCCTGAGAATGGAAGCGATACGGAGAAGGGTTCAGTCGACTAAAGGGGTCGTCCATTAATTATTTATACCTCTGTTACTTAGGGATCTAGAGTTAAGCACCTCTTGGTTTGCAACACAATACTCTTTTCAACACAAAAACTAGTGTCTTTATTTGTGCTCTAAAGGATTCTTTCCATCTCACCCCTCCTCTGTTTATCACTCGGAAAAGTTTATAGTGTAGGCTTAAGGAACATCCCCGTTCGGAACGCTTCTATATCAAGCATATTCAGACATTCGGCAAGTAAAACGACAAGTCCGCCAAGCATCTTTTATCAAATAAAGCCAACAATGGACCTTAAGCTATTCCATTGAGCTCAAAG
>NZ_JAWOTS010000296.1:0-1208 GCF_033338975.1 Vibrio sp. Vb0349
ATGCTGCAATGGATGAGTTGCTGGCATGGCGCATTATCGGCTCGGTACCCGTAGGGATTCTTATCGTCTACGCGGTGACTCGCCATTGGCCAAATTGGTCACAGGTGTGGCGAGATAAAAAGTCTCTTTGGTATACATTTGTGGCAAGTAGCCTAATGTGTATTTCTTGGAGTGCATTTACGTGGGCGTTGACTCACCATCGAGTGATTGATGCAAGCTTGGGCTTTTTCATCGGGCCACTTGTGTCTGTCTCTTTAGGTGTATTTGTTTTGGGAGACAAGCTTTCTAAGGGGCAATTAATTGCAATATTGCTCGCAACTTGTGGCGTGTTATACCAAGTGTTTCAATACGGGCAGCTACCGTTTGTTGCCTTAACAATGGGGCTTTTCTTTGCGCTTTATGGCCTCTACAAAAAGAAAATCAACTACGATTGGAGCACAACATTGTTTATTGAAGCGCTTGTTCTTGCGCCGTTTGCGTTGGGATATTTGCTGTTCAAACAATGGACGACTGGCGAGCTTGCTTCTTCCGTTGATACGACAACCTTATTGCTTTACTTCGGCAGCGCGCCAATCACGATTCTGCCTTTGATCTTCTACTCAATCGCGATTCGTATTACAAACTTATCGACGGTTGGTTTGATGCAATACATAGAGCCGAGCTTGCAGTTTATTCTTGCTGTCGTGTTCTTTGGGGAGCTGTTCGATGACGTTAAAGCGGTTACGTTTGCCTTTATCTGGGTGGGTTTGTTGCTTACGATCTTCGAAGGCGTTGCGAAAGGAATAAAGCGTAAAAAGTTGGCTAATCATTCGGTGTAGGTTGAATCCGGTTTAAACCAAATTTGGGCCAACCACGCTCGTTTTAGTTCATTGTGCATCCAAGTAAAACCAAACATAAAAGTGCTCAGTCGAGCGCTTTTTTTATCACTGAAATTCAAGTTATGAATAGCGATGTTTTTCATTATTCGGCATCTTGAAGTTACTTAGGTATAGTGAATAGGTATCTGAATAGAAAGGACTCAACATGATCACTGCACTTTATGCCAGTATTCTGGCTCTACTTTTAGTTTGGTTAGCGTTTCAAGTCATCAAACAAAGGCGCCTTAACAAGGTTGCGTACGCAGATGGCGGCGTAGAAGCACTGCAAATTGCCCGCAGCGCACAAAGTAACGCAAGCGAATACATACCCATTACGTTAATTCTTATGGC
>NZ_JAWOTS010000297.1:0-1208 GCF_033338975.1 Vibrio sp. Vb0349
AGTAATGGTTCGCTGTGGAGCACATATGGAGAGTCACTATTTAGATATAAGAACCCTCAACTTTATGATCATTTTGTTTTCTTGTATCTATGCTATTAGCCGGCTTTGCTATCAATATACTCAGAGCAAAATTAAAGGATTAAAAACGTTCGCCATTTCTCTGTTGTTTATTGGCTTAGGCCCTTTTTTATTGGGATTTCGTGACTCAGCCCCAGACTGGCTGACGATCATTCTTTCCAATACCATCATTATCATCGGCTTTTTGCTCACGTTATATGGCGTAAGCATTTTCCGTAAATTCCCCCTCAAGTGCGCTCATGTACTCACGTTTCTGGTACCGATATTCAGTGGCCTTTTTTATTACTTCACCTTTTATTCGCCATCTATTCGTATCCGAATCATTTTTCTTAGTATCTATTTGAGCTTAGTCACCTTCTGCAGTGGCGTTGCGATGATCAAGGGAAAAAGAGACGATCTAAAACTGCCCGTTCAAGTGATGGCGTACGCCTTCTTTGGGTTTAGTGCTTTTATGGCGGGCAGAACCGTTTGGAGCATTTGGGCACCAGAAGTCACCAGTTTTATGAATGCAGGTATCATCCACCAGCTGACGTTTCTATTTAGTATCTGCCTCATTGTTGCTTTAAGCTTTAGTATGTTGTGGTTGATCAACGCAAGATTGGTGAAATCCATCAACGATCTTTCTCATTTGGATGCATTAACTGGGTTATACAATCGACGTGCAATGGAAGTCATTGTGCCTAACCTTGTGAATCAAGCACGCGAAACAAATACGCCTATCAGCATCGTTATGACTGACGTGGACGATTTTAAAACCATTAATGACCAATACGGACACACCACTGGCGACTCAGTCATGGCAACCATCGCCACGATTTTTAAACAAACGTTACCAGAGTCAGCATGTACCGTTCGCTTTGGTGGTGACGAGTTTATGATTGTGTTGCTTGCCAATGCCGAAAACGCGAAAGCCTATGCCGAGTTAGTACGTCGCAGCATTGAACGTGAAACGTCGCTGCTTGCTTTTAAAAACCAAGTCACGATGAGCTTCGGCATCAGCGAGCTAATGCCCAATGACAGCTTACAAGATGCACTCACCCGAGCCGACGAAGCACTGTATTGCTCAAAGCACACCGGGCGAAATCAAGTCACGACATTCCAAGATGAAAGCGAAGTGGGTGGCAAGTTCA
>NZ_JAWOTS010000298.1:0-1201 GCF_033338975.1 Vibrio sp. Vb0349
AACAGAACGGCCTACTCGGTCAAATAAAGTGATAGCCAACTGATCTTCAAGATTGCTGATGACTTGCCCCGTTGTCGTTCGGTGCTTATTGAGCTTAACGGCTGCTTTACTAAATGATAATTCTTCATACACAGTGACAAATGCCAACAGCTGCTCAAAGTTAAACGTCATGTTATTCCCCCACGTTCAGTGACTTACTCAAAATATCACTATCGTTCACCGTCGTGTCATTAGAAATGAGTGAGATGTGACAATCGATCAGTTTATTGCCTCGCGGTTTACTATTCCAGATTTCTATACCATCGAGAGCGCCATGAGTTTCTTGACAGGGAAATCAAACGTAGGCTCAACAAACTCATACTGGCCTGCGATCGTTTCTAGCTCCGAACTCCCATTGTCATAAGTCAACTCTAGTACGCCATACACCGCATTGTTGGTATGACGTAACGCTGCAACCGGAGACATACGCTTGACTAAACAGGTCGTAAACACCACCGCTGTTAAGTCCCCAACACCAGCAGGTGGCGTTTCAAAATCTAGCATCGGCCTTTGACTTAGATAGATAGATTTCGGTGTCGCTAGCATCATCGTGAAGTATTCTTCAAGCTCAATATTTGTCACAAGGATGAGCTTTGGCCCCATTTCGAGGGCCTTTTGGCAAGCCTGCGTCGCTGATTCAACGTTACTAATCTTGACTCCTGTAAACTGCTCCAGCACATACTTACTCGATACAATCACGTCTGCCATTGGCATCAGACTCTCAAACAATGGAGCGTGAGACTCTTTATCAGCGATAGGCTCAGCTAGCTCTGGGTGACAGACATAAAGTACTTGGCGACTTTCCTCCTTTAATCGCGTAACTAACTCACAAACTGAATCGCAGAACTTTGAGTCCGTTTGATAACCCGCAATGACAGCGCCACATTCAGATAGCTGACGGAGGCTTTCTACACCATCCGTCAACGCTAGTGATTCATCGACAAGGCTTCTACCGACAAACACCTCATGGTCTTGTATTTGTTGTGCATTTTGAACAGCGTGGATTGGCCATATGTCCAACCCCATTCGTTGAACAGGAAACCCGGTCACGCTGCTATTTAAATGCCTACCTACGCCGTAAGTTTTAATTGAAACAATACCTTTCATCGCTATGCCTACATTACTTTACTGTACATCTATTCATTGAGTATTCGGCATAGCA
>NZ_JAWOTS010000299.1:0-1200 GCF_033338975.1 Vibrio sp. Vb0349
TATTACGGATATCTCCGATCGAAACACGCAAGTTGCGACGGCAACGGAAGAGCAATCTACCGTGGTTCATACGATCAATCAGAATATTGAAGAAATCAACGCAATCAACGAGATGACAACTGCAACGGCGGAAGAGTTGGCTGGCGCAAGCCGCGATCTTCAAGAGCTTTCATCTCGCCTAGATAAGATGGTTGGTAGCTTCAAACTCTAGAGTTGGATAGAATAGACGAAGTTGAACAGTTTAATGACTATATTTAGGTAAGTACTATGAACGACTTCGAAAAAGAACTAGCGCAGATTTCTCAAGAAGCTGCAGAGGAGCCAGAAGTAAAGCTGCCTTCGCTAGAAGAGCAAAAAGCCATTGCGGCTGAGCTTAAAAAGCTAGAAGCAGAAGGCAAGTTAACGCCAGAAATTTTGGAGCAATACTTCGGCAAGTTTAATCAGAAAAATTCTGTTCCAATTCATTAATAAAAAGGGAGTGTTTACTCCCTTTTTTCATTTGTAAAATTCATCATTCCTTCAATTTACTAAGTCACACACACGACTTCTACTCATCATTTTCTAATCGGATAGCTTTTCTCTACCATTTCTCCCTACATCATGTTGTGACTTAAAAATTATTGACACTTCAATAGTTTACTAATTAGTACTAGGGATTTTCATACTTGACAATGCTCCCGCTCTATCTACTCTATTGCATATTTCAATCAAAACTACTAAAGGAATGCGAGCAGGATGGAGCATCAAACTACAAGGAATGTCATCTTAATTACGGAGGGCAGTCTACAGTCATCTCTCTTAAAGGATGTTTTGGAAACGAAGCTCGGTATTAACGTTCTACTGATCACTCCCGAAAATCTTGCTAGCCCATTTGTTAGAAATCGACCTATATCAGCGATTGTCCTAGATTACAGCGTTATCACAGATGAAGTGTTTGCTCGTTATATGGAATTTAAAACCCCCAATTTAACTGGAACGCTTGAAATCCTCATCAACTGCGACAAATCTATCTCAACGGATGAACTGTTTGTTTGGGGGGCGCTTGCTGGTATTTTCTATACCTCAGACGATATACAGACCTTACAGACGGGCATTGATAAGGTTCTCCAAGGCGATATGTGGTTCAGTCGTAAATTTGCACAGCAGTACATTACTCATTTGCGTCGTCATAGTAGGCCGATTAATAAGAACGTTCCAGCA
>NZ_JAWOTS010000300.1:0-1200 GCF_033338975.1 Vibrio sp. Vb0349
TGAACCACGGTGTTATTGAGCAATACGGCACGGCTTCAGAACTCTACTACCAACCTTCGAGCAAGTTTGTTGCAGACTTCTTAGGTGGTGGTAGCTACCTAGCCGCAACGCGCATTTCAGATACGGAATACGAAACCCATATTGGTGTAGTTGAGGCGAGTGCACAGCAAGAGATTCAAATGCAATCTGCTTGTTCATTACTACTGCGACCACAACATGTCCAAATTCAGTCGGATGAAGACAGTGCGGTCACTGTGCTTGAGCAGCACTTCATGGGTGATCATTGTCGTTATGTGATTGATGCTAATGGTGATCGTCTACTGGCTATCGCATCACAGCCGCTTTATATCGGTGAGCGTGTTGCTGTGAAGATCGAAACTCAAGGCGTGCTAGCGTTCGCTTAATGTCTCTGCATACGGGATTGCGAATCCATTCTCGATTTATAGATACAAAAAAGCCCGGCAGTGATGCCGGGCAAGTGCTCTTCTCCTGTTGATGAGCGCCTTTTCAGACAGCGTCGACTCTCATCATTGTGCTCGAAGCGGGCACAAGGTCAGTTATAGAGACAAGAAGTCTTTAAACTGTTGAAGAACACGTTCCGCAGTGTCCTTATCTTGCATTTCTGCAAAAATACGTAGTAATGGCTCAGTACCAGAGAAGCGCGCGATGATCCAACCGCCGTTCTTGAAGTAGACTTTCGCGCCATCTTCGTAGCTGACTTTTTCAATATCAAACTCAAACTCAGGCAGTTGT
The DNA here is from genome assembly GCF_033338975.1 of Vibrio sp. Vb0349. Taxonomy (NCBI): domain Bacteria; kingdom Pseudomonadati; phylum Pseudomonadota; class Gammaproteobacteria; order Vibrionales; family Vibrionaceae; genus Vibrio; species Vibrio sp. Vb0349. The sequence goes on from NZ_JAWOTS010000300.1 coordinate 754, forward strand.
TTTTCAACATATATCTTGTTGAATAGGACTTCTTTTTGCGCTGGTTTGAATTTGCAATCACCTTCTGCCATGTACGCGTAGCCGTACTTGCCATAGATTTCATCCAGTAGTTCAGACAACTTTTTGCCCGTTACCGAGATCATTTCAACCAGTAAGCTTGATGCGAACACACCATCTTTACCTTTGATATGACCGCGAATAGTTAAACCACCAGAGCTTTCTCCACCAATCAGTGAGTCATCTGCTTCCATTTGCGAGCTGATGTGTTTGAAGCCCACTGGAACCTCAAAACATTTCTCACCGTGATCTTCGGCGATTTTGTCTAATAGGTGTGTTGTCGCGATGTTACGTACGACTGAGCCTTTCCAACCTTTGTATTTCAATAGGTAGTAATACAGAAGAATCAGCACTTCATTTGGATGAATGAAGTTGCCTTTCTCATCGATG
>NZ_JAWOTS010000301.1:0-1197 GCF_033338975.1 Vibrio sp. Vb0349
CTAATCTTCGCCTCATTTCAGCAGGGCAAATGAGCGCCAGCTATTTAACGTTGATTATCTAACTCATACAGCAGCCACTCTTTTACCGCTTTACGCGAGACTTTAATCCCACCTTCTAACAAGGCTTGTGGCATCAAATAGTAAGCGATTGGCCATTTAAACTTCTCAAGCTTTTTCCGCAAGTATTGCTCGAATTCCTGTTGGCTCAGTAACGCTTCTGATTGAATAACGGCTATAGGACGATGACCGAACTCAGCATCTTCGACTGGCACGACAATGCTCTGAGTGACGCTTGGGATTTGGTTCAATACTGCTTCTATTTCCTCACAGTGAACGTTTTCTCCACCTGAGATAAATTGATTATCGGCCCGACCGATGATCTTTAACTCATCTCCTTGCCAAGTACCGAGATCCTTACTGTCGAACCAACCATCCTCGTCCACGAATGCCGTCACTTGACCTTGGTGAAAATAGCCTGAAGCTAGCGTTTGTCCACCAATGTAAATGCGCTCATCAACCAGCTTAATCTTACGATTTTTTAGTAAATGCCCAGCATTGCTTACGTCATTGATCTGTTTTGCCGTAACGGTAGATGCTGCCTCGGTCATACCATAACCTAACCACGTCTCGATGCCTTTTTCTGTGGCTCTTACCGCCAACTCATGAGCCACATGACTGCCCCCCAGCAAAACGTGCGTCAGTGACAGTTCAACATCATCATCTAGCAAGCGTTTAAGTTGAGTCGCCACTAAAGAGGCGTGTGAAACCGCGAAGATATCGTCTGCCAGTCTTCCCGTGCCGATTTTCAATGTTGCGCCAACAAACAACCAGCGATAGACAATCGCAAGGCCGGAAACATGATAAAGTGGAAGCGACAACAGCCAAGTGTCTTGTTGATGGAAGGTGAACTCACATAGTAATCCCTCTGCCGAAGCGAGGTGCTGTCGATGCGTATGAACCACCGCTTTCGGTGCCCCCGTTGAGCCTGAGGTAAACACAATCGAAGCCAACCTGTCGTGCTGATAGTCATCCTCAGTGTTTTCAACCACGGTATCTACCGTAGGCAAAGTGAGAAAAATCGCATTTAATGCTGCTTTCTCTTCGCTAGAGTAAGCGAACTCACACTCCGGAGTTAACCAAACAAAACGCGTTTGATGATCGCCGTACAGTGTGCAGAGCTTACCTTGTAGCGCCTCG
>NZ_JAWOTS010000302.1:0-1196 GCF_033338975.1 Vibrio sp. Vb0349
TCGAGATAAATCTGCGCGAGAGTATTTTAAATACGCGCAGAGTTTGGATAACGAGCAAATCTCAGCTTGGGGGATTGAACTTGAAAGGGACAAAGGTGAATTGGTTTATCCGCTAAGTCCGTCACTACGCATTTTGATGCCAATTTCAGTGAATGACGTTCGACAGGGTTACTTAGTGTTGAATGTCGATATCGAGTATCTGTCATCCCTTCTCAACTATTCACCAGTGCGAGATTTCCATATCGAGTTGGTTAAGCACAAAGGCTTTTACATCGCGAGTCCTGACGAGTCGCGCTTGTATGGCGATATTATTCCTGAGCGTTCTCAGTTTAATTTCTCGAACATGTATCCAGATATATGGCCGCGAGTGGTATCTGAGCAAGCGGGGTACTCTTATAACGGTGAACATTTGATTGCGTTTAGCTCGATTAAGTTTGTCTCCAACGAGCCTTTGCATCTCATCATCGACCTCTCGAATGAGCAGTTGTCAAAAAGAGCGACGCGCGACATCAATGACCTTATTCAAGAATCCTTGTTTGTATTAAGACTTGTGCTGGTTTTCACTTTGCCAATTACCGCGTTGGCGCTGCATTACCGTCGTCATAGTGTGGAATCGAAGTTAGCCCGTGCCGCACTCGATGGTATGACCGCCGTCATGATTTCTGACGCGTCGCTTCGCATCATCATGGTCAACCAAGAGTTTGAAAACATGATGGGTTATTCTACCGAACAAGTGAAAGGCTCAAATGCCCATAGCCTGATTTTGCTTCCTGAAGACCTCGAAGAGACGCTAAACATTTGGAATAAGTTAGGGCGCGAGAATGTTTGGGAAGGCGAAGTACGCTGCCGTACCCAATTGAATCATGTGTTTACGGCGATCATGCGTATCCAAGCGAACTTAACAAAGTCCGGTAAAATCAGCTATTACATCACTTCGCTGGTGGATATTTCTGAACGTAAAGCGTTGGAAGAGCAGCTGCGCAACTTAAGTGAGAAAGACGGTTTGACTGGACTGTGGAACCGCAGAAAGTTTGAAGAACAATTAACCCACTACGCGAATATTGTAGAACGTTATCCTGATACACCGACGACGTGTTTGGCTTTGTTTGATATTGACCACTTTAAACGTATTAATGACGAGCTTGGCCACGACGAAGGAGACAAGGTGATTTGTAGTGTCGCAGAAACCCTCCTAG
>NZ_JAWOTS010000303.1:0-1195 GCF_033338975.1 Vibrio sp. Vb0349
GACAACTGCAGTGCTGATGACGTGGTTGCACTTGCTTCTCGGGTGAAAAGGGCGGTGTGGGAGAAGTACCAAATTGAACTCGAACACGAAGTGCGCTTTATGAATCGTCAAGGTGAAACTAATCTCGCTAAGATTGAGGCGGCGCAATGAGAAAAGAACACTCAGTGAAGCTACATATCCTTAAAACACTCAGCGATGGCGGTTTCCATTCAGGTGAAATGCTTGGACAACAACTGGGCATTTCTAGAGCGGCAATTGCAAAGCACATTAAAGGGTTGAATGATTGGGGAGTGGATATTTATCGTATCCAAGGACGAGGCTATCAACTGGCTCATCCTCTTCAATTATTCGATGAAACTCGTCTGAAAAATGCCATTAGCACTCCGGTAGAACTGATTTCCGTGATCGATTCAACGAATCAATATTTGTTAGAGAAAGTCAGTGAATCCGATAAAGGGCGAGTTTGTATCGCTGAATATCAGGCGCAGGGGCGCGGTCGTCGCGGACGTCAATGGATATCGCCATTTGGCACCAATCTGTATTTGTCTATGTACTGGCGTTTAGATGCGGGTATGGCGGCAGCGATGGGACTGAGTTTGGTCGTGGGTATTGCTGCAGTCGAAGCACTGGAAAGTATCGGTATCCAAGGTGTTAAGCTTAAGTGGCCAAACGACATCTACTATCAAGATAAAAAACTAGCCGGTATTTTAGTGGAGATGTCTGGTCAAGCAGGAGGCGCAGCTCACTTAGTGATTGGAATGGGATTAAATATTGGCATGCCTGATGTGCAGCCCGGTATTGATCAACCTTGGACAACACTCAACCAAATTTCCAATGAAGTGAGTATCGATAGAACTCAATTGGCGATACGTCTTATCGATCATTGGAAAGCCGCGTTAGAAGAATATGAACTGACTGGACTGGGTGGTTTTGTTGAACGTTGGAATCGTTTGGACAACTTTATCGGCCGACCGGTTAAGCTTCTTATGGGACCGAGAGAAATACACGGAGGGGTACAAGGTATCGACCAACAGGGTGGGGTGGTGCTCAAAACTGAAAATGGTTTGGAAACCTACATTGGCGGAGAAATTTCGTTGAGAAAAGGGGACTGAGCCCCTTTACTTTCTTAGCGATACTTTGTCGACAAGGTGGTTAGCACCTTTGTGGAGGATCAAATGGGCTCTTTCTCTGGTTG
>NZ_JAWOTS010000304.1:0-1195 GCF_033338975.1 Vibrio sp. Vb0349
ATTCAAGACTTAGTCGAAAATGAACTCATGCAAGGTCCTTACAAAGCCCTAGCGCGTTCTTACATTGAATATCGCCATGACCGCGACATCGCGCGTGAAAAGCAAAGTGCACTAACTCGTGAAATCGAAGGCTTGATTGAAGAAAGTAACCTTGATTTGATCAACGAAAACGCGAATAAAGACGGCAAAGTTATCCCAACTCAGCGTGACCTTTTAGCGGGTATCGTGGCGAAGCACTACGCGAAAACGCACATCCTGCCTCGTGATGTGGTTCAAGCACACGAAGTGGGTGACATTCACTACCACGATCTGGATTACGCGCCATTCTTCCCGATGTTTAACTGTATGCTTATCGATTTGAAAGGCATGCTAACGCACGGCTTCAAAATGGGTAATGCAGAAATCGACACGCCTAAATCGATTTCAACTGCGACTGCAGTGACGGCGCAAATTATTGCTCAAGTAGCTAGCCATATTTATGGCGGTACGACAATCAACCGTATCGACGAAGTGCTTGCTCCATACGTTATGACAAGCTATGAGAAGCACCTAGAGATCGCGAAAGAGTGGAACATTGCCGAGCCAGAAGAGTTTGCTAAAGCGCGCACCGAGAAAGAGTGTTACGACGCATTCCAATCGCTAGAGTACGAAGTAAACACACTGCACACGGCAAATGGTCAAACGCCATTCGTTACGTTTGGTTTTGGTCTTGGTACAAGCTGGGCGTCTCGTCTTATTCAGCAATCGATTTTGAAAAACCGTATCGCTGGTCTTGGCAAAAACCGTAAAACCGCCGTATTCCCTAAATTGGTGTTCGGTATTAAAGACGGTCTAAACCACAAGGCAGAAGATCCAAACTACGACATTAAGAAACTTGCACTTGAGTGTGCTTCAAAACGTATGTACCCAGACATTCTTAACTATGACAAAGTCGTGGAAGTAACGGGTTCATTCAAAACACCTATGGGTTGTCGTAGCTTCCTAGGCACTTACGAAGAGGATGGCGAACTTATCCATGAAGGTCGTAACAACCTTGGTGTAGTTAGCTTGAACTTACCGCGTATTGCGCTTCGCGCAAAAGGCAGCGAAGAGAAGTTCTATGACCTGCTTGATGATCGTCTACGTCTTGCTCGTAAAGCACTAGAAACGCGTATTTCTCGTCTAGAGAACGTAAAAGCGCGCGTTGCACCAATTC
>NZ_JAWOTS010000305.1:0-1194 GCF_033338975.1 Vibrio sp. Vb0349
ATGGTGCTCGGCCGTGAAGGCCCAACGGTGCAAATGGGCGGTGCTGTCGGTCGAATGGTGACCGATATTTTCCGCGTTAAAGATGACGATACTCGCCATTCCCTGCTCGCTTCTGGTGCTGCGGGCGGTTTGGCTGCGGCCTTTAATGCACCGCTTGCGGGGATCATGTTCGTAGTTGAGGAAATGCGACCTCAGTTTCGCTACTCGCTCATCTCGATTCGTGCCGTGATCATTTCTGCCATTATGGCGAACATTGTATTCCGCGCTATCAATGGTCAAGACGCCGTAATCACCATGCCACAATATCAATCCCCAGCGCTTCAAACATTGTGGTTGTTCCTATTACTTGGCGCACTGTTTGGCGTGTTTGGCGTGATCTTCAACAAACTGATTACAGTGGCGCAAGACAGCTTTGTTGCTATTCATAAAAACGACCGTAAACGTTACCTGATCACGGGCTCTATTTTGGGCGGCGTATTTGGCCTGCTGTTGCTTTACGTACCTCAATTAACGGGCGGGGGTATTGCACTTATTCCCGATGTCACAACAGGTAACTACTCGATCTCTATTTTAGTGCTGCTGTTTATTGGTCGCGTGGTCACAACTTTGCTTTGCTTTGGCTCTGGCGCACCAGGCGGTATTTTCGCGCCAATGCTCGCGCTGGGCACACTATTTGGATACGCATTTGGCGCAAGCGCAGATGTTCTGTTGCCCACGCTTGATATAGAACCTGGCGTTTTTGCGATTGCAGGAATGGGAGCGCTGTTCGCTGCGACAGTTCGCGCGCCTATCACTGGTATTTTGTTGGTGATCGAAATGACCAACAACTACTATCTGATTCTTCCGCTAATCATTACCTGTCTAGGGGCGGTGATTGTCGCACAGTTGCTTGGTGGACAACCTATTTACAGCCAGTTGCTGCATCGTACGCTTAAAAATGACAAGCTACGTCAACAAGATCTCCCTGAAAATCAGGCCTCCTAGGCAACTTAAAGCACTCCGGCTCCAAACCTACTTGTAAGTATCACGAATGTTTGGAGCCTGCATTTCTATAATTTTGCAACGGTTCGCAAATATTCGATACCAAACTCACAAAATTATCATTCTCTGATATTTACCCATCATGTTTAGGCGTCATCGCCTGTTTAACTTGTTAATATTCGCGCCATAAAATAGAGCAATTGTTCCACTCAA
>NZ_JAWOTS010000306.1:0-1193 GCF_033338975.1 Vibrio sp. Vb0349
AAAAACGACGCCAAAGAATCACGATGCCGTAGCTTTCGATATTGGATGTGCTCCCAATCCTCACAAATCGTTGTTAGTCCAAGCCTTCAGTGATGTTTTTGCACAACCATTTGTGCGTGATGGGTATGAGAGAAAACAAACCAGAACAAAAAATGGAGTGACACGTGCACAAGATTTTATCTTTGACATTGATTTTATCGCTCATGGGCTGCGCTATGCCTCATCAACCTATCGATAATGGGCAGTGTGTGGGTGTGATGTCGTCTCAAGATGCATACGGCTACCTGAATCCCAACCACTACACCATGCAGGTACTAGCACTGAAGAAAGAAAAAGATGTGAAAGAATACATTCGCTATATCGACCCTAAACACCCTGTATGGGTTAACTGGAAAAATAGCCGAGGTACACGTTGGTATACGGTGACAGCTGGTGATTTTAAATCGAAGCAAGAAGCCTACAATGCGCTTTCGTCGCTGCCAAGCCACGTGAAGCAGTCATCTCCGTTTGTACTGACTTTTGCAGAGATGCAACGTAAGCAACAAACTAGTGTCGTGAGAATGCGCTAATCGCCTGAAAAAAACGGAAGCTTGAGCTTCCGTTTTGTGTTTTCTTAAAGTGCTGCAAGAATAGTTTCTGCATTACTTACTTCAAATTCACTTGGCTTTTCAACGTTAAGTGTTGTTACTACGCCGTTTTCAATGATCATCGCGTAACGTTGTGAGCGAACGCCGCCAAAGCCGCCAGTATCCATTTCCAAGCCTAGCGCTTTAGTAAAGCTAGCATCACCGTCACCTAGCATCAAAATCTCAGAAGCGTTTTGAGCTTCACCCCATGCGTTCATTACGAATGCATCGTTCACCGCCACACAAGCAATTAAATCAACGCCTTTGGCTTTTAATTGATCTGCGAGTACTACGTAGCCTGGTAGGTGAGCTTCTGAGCAAGTTGGAGTGAATGCGCCAGGAACCGCGAATAACACCACTTTCTTGTTCGCGAACAGTTCGGTCACATCGTGGTTGACCATGCCATCGGCAGTCAGTTCACTTACGGTTGCAGAAGGTAGTGCTTGGCCTTGTTGAATCATGATTTTCTTCCTTTATTAAGTGCTTTGTTGAGCTTTTTCAGTCTAGCGCTTAAGTCCCGTTTTAACCACAGAGGGTTTGTAAGGGTATACCGCATTACATCGATGA
>NZ_JAWOTS010000307.1:0-1192 GCF_033338975.1 Vibrio sp. Vb0349
TGCGCGGTCAAAACCAAAAGAATGCAATAAAACAAAGCCCTTCGTTGGAAGGGCTTTGTGCGCTTAACTCGTCTTCTTTTGTAAAGTGGATTTAATGATGAACCAGCGTTAAACCGCTTGGTAAAGCATCACCGAAGACACGTTTTGACTCGCTTTCTGAAAGCTCTTTCACTTCTTCAACCAGCGATACCCACGACTCAGGTACTTTGCTCTGTTTGAGTTTTGTTAGAACTTGTTCCCGGTAGTCGTCAGAAATATCGAATAATCGGTCACCCGTCTTACGACAAATCATTACGGCTGCGAAAGCGATCATTGGTTCTTTCAGCCAATTTTGTTCCAAAAGCTTAGGTAACCATTGCTCAGCTTGTTCACGAGGAATGACGTTGTGCTGGCTGCCATAAAGCGGTGTGCGAGAAGCCAAACGTCCCATCGCCCACCAGTGTGCTTGTTCAAACTGGTTTTGGTTGATGGCTTTGCTTAAGAACCACGTCGCCAGCAGGACTTTATCTTCCACTTCTAGATGCTCCAGAGAGGCTGAAAGACGCACCATGGATTCGTACCCCATCTCCTGAGCCGCTTTTGCTGACTGCGGATTTTTCATCGCGCCGGGATGCAGATATTTTGCGATGTCTGCCAAAATGGTTTCTTGTTGTTCTTGGCTTAGACCGCCCGCGATACGTCGCCAGAATACCCACCAGTCTGTCCAGCCTTGATGGTTTTTGAACTGAATATTTTGTTGATACAGTCCCCAAACTTGCTCAATACGCCAAGAGTCGGTTGGATCGCCAAAGCCAGGACGCAGTGCAAAGCCAGCCAAACGAAGCCAGTTTTTCTCATGTTGTTCAGAGCGACGACGACGCTTACGACCTTGCGCAAAAGTATCGAAAAGTTGACGGAGTGTGGTGAAGTCCCACTCATCGCGTTTGCCGAGTTTTTTCTCAAGATCTTTCGCTAAGGTTTTGATCTCATTGCCTTCTGCGCTTTTCTTGTTACCGCTGTACAGGCGAGCAATCAGCTCTTTACATTCGTTCAGTTTAGGGTGAAGCTTAACTTGTTCGCTGTCGTCGGTTTGCTTGTTACGAACTTCGAACTCCAGCTCCCAACGTTTGCTGTCATCTTCTGCGCTGACACATTCCATCTTAAGTGTGCCGACTTCAGTCAACTGACACGCCAGTTGCACTTCTACACGCTC
>NZ_JAWOTS010000308.1:0-1192 GCF_033338975.1 Vibrio sp. Vb0349
ATCAACTTCCAAGAAGAAACAACACCAAACGATGTTGTTTCTGTCATTGCGACTCAGCCTTTAACCGGCAATGAGACTTGGCATCGAATGAAGCCCGGTGAATATGGTTTGTTTCACCTTGGTGAACTGATCCAAAACAATGCATCTGATTTGAAGGATGTGCCATTTGCAGCGCCCAAACCGGGTAATCAAGCTCCGACCGAACCTTTGGAATAACGACGTTTCTAGACATCAAGTTTTCCAAATAACAAAAAGGCAGTCACTCGACTGCCTTTTTTGATGCGATTTTGTATTGATTTTGTATGTAAGCCAGCAATAGTACTGAGAATTCTTAATCACCAGATCCGTTTGCTTAACTTGTGCTTATAACTAAGCTTTCCGCTGAATCAGTTGGCTCAGCATAAACAAAGAAGTCGCACTGATCACCACTGATGGGCCTGCTGGAGTGTCGAAGTGCCAAGACAGACTCAGTCCCATTAGAACTGAAATCGCACCTATGATGGATGCGAAGAATGCCATTTGTTCTGGTGTAGAAGACAACTTACGCGCTGTTGCTGCAGGGATGATCAACAGTGAAGTCATGATAAGGGCACCGACAAACTTCATACCTACCGCAATCACTACGCCCACCATCAGCATCAAGACCAGACGAATTAAGTCTGTGTTCACACCTTCTACAGCGGCTAGCTCTTCGCTGACGGTACTTGATAATAACGGTCGCCAGAATATGTACAAACATGCACTAACGGCAATTACGCCGGCATAAATAAACATCAAATCTTCTGGTGATACAGCTAATAAATCACCAAATAGGTAACTCATTAGATCGACACGAACATTGTCCAAAAAGCTTACTGACACCAAACCGATAGACAAAGAGCTGTGAGCTAGAATTCCGAGTAGGGTATCTGTGGCCACCAGTTGCTGCCTTTGCAGTGTTACAAGGAGTACCGCTAATGCTAAACAGCAGACTAGCAGCGCAAGATAGAGGTTAACGTTCAGTAAGAACCCGAGAGCGAGCCCCATTAACGATGCATGGGCAAGAGTGTCACCGAAGTAGGCCATTTTGCGCCATACAACAAAAGACCCAAGTGGTCCTGCGATGATTGCAATACCAATACCAGCGAGAATAGAAGGTAGAAGAAACTCAATCATGGTGATGATGTCCGTGGTTATGGTTAGAGCACGAGGT
>NZ_JAWOTS010000309.1:0-1191 GCF_033338975.1 Vibrio sp. Vb0349
CTTGGATCGCCAAAGACTTCTCAGTTTCACTCGATCAAGCGCAGCTCCTCGTGAGTATTTATCTACTTGGATTTGGCCCTTCCCAGTTCATCTATGGCCCAATGTCCGACGCATTAGGGCGCAAGAAAGTGCTACTCGCTGGTTTGCTGATCGCAATGTCTGGCTTGCTGATGATCATTTTCTGGAGCCATACGTTTACTGGCATGGTATTAGGCCGCTTTTTGCAGGGCTTAGGGACGGGTTGCTGCGCGGTGCTGGCTCGAGCTTCTACTCGTGACCAGTTTAGTGGGAATGAGCTTCCCGTCGCGATGTCTTACATTGCTATGGCAGCGTCCATCACGCCGTTGATTGCTCCTGTGATTGGTGGGTTCATTAACTTCCACTTTGGCTGGAGCATGGTGTTCATTTCATTGTTGGGTTACGTGTCGCTCGCTTGGATCATCATTACGTTTCGATTCAAAGAGACCATCACACGACGCTCCGCAATTCCCTCTCCAGCCAAAATGTTGGTGCAGTATCGTGATTTGCTCTCGTCTCGATATTTTATGAGCTTTGCGAGCATCAGTTGGCTCAACTTCAGCTTGATGATCACGACCGTCTCCGTGATGCCTTTTATCATGCAAGACCAAATCGGGATGACATCGGACGAATACGCCATGTGGGCACTGATCCCCGCGTTAGGTATGCTCGGCGGCACAACCATTTGTAACCGCATCCGCCCCGTCATCGGAAATAAGAAAATGCTGCTTTGCACGCCTGTTTTGCATATCAGTGCGGCACTGTGGTTGTTTTTCTGCCCGGTAGAACCCTTGTATTTGATGATTGGACAATTGTTGATGATTCTTGGCAATGGCATTGCGTTGCCTTGTGCACAAGCACTTGTGATGCAACCATACAAAGAGCAAGCGGGCGCGGCGGCAGCCATGTCTGGCGGCGGTCAAATGGTGGTCTCTTCCTTGGCGAGTATGACGCTGGTGCAACTTGGATTGAGTGAAGCGTGGCATTTGTCGTTGGTTGTAGTGCTGTTTACCGCCATCACCTTGACCAATATTCTACGTGGGTTCAACACTGAAGAAGCGCAGCAACACCGAGAGGTGGCAGAGAAAGCCAGCTAATGTCACCGACTTAATTGAAGAAAGAAAAACGCCCACTGCCTTCCGTGGGCGTTTTCGTAGGGTTTCAAGTCTTGTT
>NZ_JAWOTS010000310.1:0-1190 GCF_033338975.1 Vibrio sp. Vb0349
TATGAATTAGTCGAAGATCTTAGCAACAACACCAGCACCTACTGTACGGCCACCTTCACGGATCGCGAAACGTAGACCTTCGTCCATTGCGATTGGTGCGATTAGCTCTACAGTCATCTGTACGTTGTCGCCTGGCATTACCATTTCTACGCCGTCTGGTAGCTGGATGTCACCAGTTACGTCAGTTGTACGGAAGTAGAATTGTGGACGGTAGCCTTTGAAGAATGGAGTGTGACGACCACCTTCATCTTTAGACAGTACGTATACTTCTGATTCGAACTTAGTGTGTGGAGTGATTGAACCAGGCTTAGCTAGTACTTGACCACGTTCAACTTCGTCACGCTTAGTACCACGTAGAAGTGCACCAACGTTCTCACCTGCACGGCCTTCGTCTAGAAGCTTACGGAACATCTCAACACCAGTACATGTAGTTGTAGTAGTGTCTTTGATACCTACGATAGCAACTTCGTCACCTACAGTTAGGATACCACGCTCGATACGGCCAGTTACTACTGTACCACGACCTTGGATTGAGAATACGTCTTCGATAGGCATTAGGAATGGCTGATCTACCGCACGCTCTGGCTCAGGGATGTAAGTATCTAGAGCTTCTGCTAGTTCAACGATTTTCGCTTCCCACTGCTCTTCGCCGTTTAGTGCGCCTAGTGCAGAACCTTGGATAACTGGTAGGTCATCACCTGGGAAATCGTATTCAGATAGAAGTTCACGAACTTCCATTTCTACTAGTTCTAGTAGCTCTTCATCGTCAACCATGTCACATTTGTTCATGAATACGATGATGTATGGGATACCAACCTGACGGCCTAGTAGGATGTGCTCACGAGTTTGTGGCATTGGGCCATCTGTCGCAGCAACAACTAGGATACCACCGTCCATCTGTGCAGCACCAGTGATCATGTTTTTAACATAGTCAGCGTGTCCTGGACAGTCAACGTGTGCGTAGTGGCGTGATGGAGTGTCGTACTCAACGTGAGAAGTTGCGATTGTGATACCGCGCTCACGCTCTTCTGGAGCGTTATCGATAGATGCGAAGTCTTTAGCTACACCGCCGTAAACTTTAGCAAGAGTAGTACAGATAGCTGCAGTTAGAGTTGTTTTACCGTGGTCAACGTGGCCGATAGTACCAACGTTAACGTGCGGTTTCGTACGTTCAAATTTTTCTTTAGACA
>NZ_JAWOTS010000311.1:0-1190 GCF_033338975.1 Vibrio sp. Vb0349
GGAGTGAGCTACATTGAAGATTTGTGGCTGGTGGATATTGCGTATCGCGGCTCGTTTTTCCGCAATGACAAGTCCGCACTCTATTACGGCGGCATTACCAACCCTTACGCCAATCACCTTGCGTATGAGCCTGACAACGACTTTCACCAATTTGCTGTCACAGGGAATTATCGGTTGAATCAACAAACGTTCAGCGGCCGCTTACTTTGGTCACAAACGTCTTCTGAAGGCGGGTTAAATCCATTCCCGCAGTCCCCCGTTAACTCTAATACATTCCATGGCGAAACCAACACTTGGCAAATGAGCGCGGATTACCACAACAAGCTTTCGCGAGACACAGCTTTCGCCATTTCTGCTGACTATTCAGACAAAGACGATAACTCCGATAGAAACACCATCATCGGCTCTACAAGAGAAAAATACGACCACACAAAAACCAAACTGGAAACAACGTTAACGCATCGTGTTGCGTCTGATGTGAAGGTGAATGCGGGTTATCACTTCAAACAAGACGAGCGAAGCTATGCCGACCGAAAACGTACCGATGAACAACGCGTTTTTGTTGGAGCTCAGTACAGGCCAAACAGTCCGTGGCAATTAGGCGGTAAAGTCTCCTACTCTTTCCGCGATGGCTCTGATTGGCAGGACGACGGCAACGACTCGCCTAATTTGCGCCAATACTATTTAGCCGACAAAGAGAGGATTGAGCTCCGTGGCGACGGCAGTTATGACATGACAGACGATGTCCAGCTACTTGCAGAACTTTGGTACGGAAATGATGACTATGCAAAACCCGATATTGGTTTAAGCGAAGGGGAGGATTACGGCTACGACCTCAGCCTCAACTTCAGTTTACTCGACGGACTAAGCGGGCATGTTTTTTACAATCAACAGATCATCCGCTCCGAGCAACAACAAGCAAACTCTGACGTTGTCGGCTGGAATCGCTACACCACCAGGCTCAAAGATGACATCACAACCATTGGTTTTGGTGTGAGTAAAGAGCGACTGCTGGACGACAAACTTTCTGTCTCATTTGATTACAGCTACAGCCAAGCGGACAGTAAATCTTCAACCACATCTGGTGGTTACCAATATCCTGATAACGAGGCGAACTCGTATCGATTTGAAGTCATCGCTGACTATGAAGTATCTGAAGATCAAAACGTGCAGCTTAACCTCCGTTATGA
>NZ_JAWOTS010000312.1:0-1190 GCF_033338975.1 Vibrio sp. Vb0349
AGCAGGGCGATCTACGTTCGATCCGTGTTAAGTCTATCCCGTCTGCACGAGGCATTATTTCTGATCGCAATGGTGAACCTTTAGCGGTGAGTGTGCCTGTTGAAGCGGTTTGGGCCGATCCAGCCACCATTTTTAAAGAAAATGCGCTAAGTCAGAAACAAAACTGGTATGCCTTAGCAGACGTGTTAGGTGTGGATCGCCAAGGCCTGATTGACAAAATCAAGCGCAACGAAAAGCGTCGCTTTATTTACCTGCAGCGTCAGGTGAGCCCAGCAATGGCAAACTACATTCGTGAACTGAAGCTACCAGGTATTGGTCTTAAGTCGGAGTCTCGTCGTTATTACCCGGCTGGCGAAGTCAGTGCGCACCTTGTCGGTGTGACAGGCATTGACGGTCATGGCCTAGAGGGGGTTGAGCGCAGTTACGATGAATGGCTAACCGGTGAAGAAGGTAAAAAGACCATTCGTAAAGACCGCTACGGCCGTGTCGTTGAAAACATCGCTTGGCAAGACAAACAAGAAGGCAAGTCGTTGCAGCTAACCATTGATCAGCGTTTGCAGGCTATTGCTTACCGCGCCATCAAACAGGCGGTTGCCGATCACCGTGCAACCTCTGGCTCCGTGGTGATGCTGGATGTAAAAACGGGTGCCGTTTTGGCGATGGTTAATGCTCCGTCATACAACCCAAATAACCGCACGGATTGGCAAAGTTATAAGATGCGTAACCGTGTGATCACGGACTCAATGGAGCCCGGCTCGACCATTAAGCCTTTCGTTATTTTAGCCGCCTTAGAAAATGGAGTGGCGGATAAAGATACTATCGTTGATACCGGTAATGGCGTGCTTCGATTGGGCGGTAGCCGAGTCAGGGACGTTTCGTGGGTAGGCAAAGCGAGCCTGTCTATGATTCTGAAAAAATCGAGTAACATCGGTGTGACCAAACTTGCGATGCAAATGCCTGTTGAGGCGCTGCTTGGCTTGTACAGTTCGGTGGGTTTTGGGGAACTTTCTGGTTTGAACTTAGTTGGCGAAGTGACTGGTATCTTCCCAACTCGAACGCGTTGGTCTCCCATTGAACGTGCAACCATTGCGTTTGGTTATGGTCTGTCTATCACGCCGATTCAGCTTGCACATGCGTATGCAACGTTAGGGAACCTTGGCAAGTACGAGCCGATTCATATTATCGAGAGT
>NZ_JAWOTS010000313.1:0-1189 GCF_033338975.1 Vibrio sp. Vb0349
CCAACGATTTTATCTTCTTTGCATAGGATAAGTGCGTTGATGTTTTTGTTCTGCATTAAGTTCAATCCTTCCACTGCTAACATTTCTGGATGTGCCGTGGTTGGATTTTTCGTCATGACTTCACCAATAGCCGTGGTATGAATATCAATGCGCTTATCCAAAGTGCGGCGTAAGTCACCATCGGTGAATATACCAAGCATAGCATCGTGTTCGTCCACGATTGCGGTCATTCCCAAACCTTTCTCTGAAATCTCCAAAAGTGCATCGCGAATCAACGCATCTGGAGACACTTTCGGTAATGCATTTCCGAAGTGCATAATATCAGACAGCTTAAGTAGCAATTTTCTTCCTAAAGCACCACCAGGATGTGAGAGAGCGAAGTCTTCTGCTGAGAATCCACGCGCTTGAAGTAGGGCAACTGCTAGCGCATCGCCCATTACTAAAGTTGCTGTGGTACTGCTGGTTGGTGCAAGACCAAGTGGACAAGCTTCTTGAGGGACAGTGATTTGCAAGTGCAAGTCAGCCAGTTTTGCCATGTTGGATTCTGGCTTGCCCGTCATGCTAATGATTTTAATGTTTAAACGCTTTAGAACAGGGAAGAGAGACAAGATTTCATGGGACTCGCCAGAGTTAGAAATAGCGATAACAATGTCACCCGCGCTGATCATACCCAAGTCACCATGCGCTGCTTCACCCGGGTGAACGAAAAACGCTGATGTACCTGTGCTGGCAAGCGTTGCTGCAATCTTGTTGCCAATGTGGCCTGATTTGCCCATACCCATCACGACAACTTTGCCGCTATTGGAAAGGATCAATTCGCAAGCTTGTTCAAACTGCTCATCAAAGTATTTGTCTAGCTCTTGCAGAGCCGCGACTTCGATATCAAGAACTTGTTTAGCTGCAGCGCGAAAATCAAATGGATTGGACATATCAGGGCTCCAATTTGTCTCTAATTATTAGTGGGATTAAGCGGCCATGTTGGCAAATAGGTACACTTGGTAACCCAAGAAACACGTAAACAGAATCGCCCCTTCGAGGCGGTTGATGCTACGTGATTTACCTAAACACATTGCTACTAACAACAGTGACACGCCAAGCATGACCCAAAAGTCACGTCCCATTGCGTATTCACTTAGTGTGGATGGGTTAATGATGCCAGGGAGGCCCATTACCGCCAAAATATTGAAAA
>NZ_JAWOTS010000314.1:0-1186 GCF_033338975.1 Vibrio sp. Vb0349
TGGCTCCTACGCGATGTCGAATGGTTCCGAGTATATCGAATATAAGTTGTTTACCGATTCAGACAGAAATACCCAAATCGTGCAAAATGGAACGGTGGCGCTTACTGAGTTTACGACCGCAACGGCTCAGACCATTGAGCTTTTTGCGAAAGCTTACGGTACGAGCAGCACTGCGGGATCGTACTCAGATACAATCAGTGTGACATTAAGCTGGTAAACCGTGACGCTGGTTGTTAGAGGCTTTTCACTTGTCGTGATGAGTTGGTGTTCTTCAACTGTACTGGCTGATGTGACAGAAACCTTTCAAGTATCAGCAACAGTAGACACAGGCTGTTTGATTAATGGCGCAGTACAAGAAGAGAGCGCAACGCAAGCTGGACAAATAGGAACGTTGGATTTTGGTGAACATTCTTCTGTTTATGCAGCGGAAGTACAAGGCAGTGTCACATACAGCTCATCACTTACATTAAGTTGTACTCCGGGTATTGCGATGAATGTTTCTCTAAACGGTGGGCTGAATTCGTCGGATGGCGTGCGCAAGTTAAAGCATAGCGAAGAGGTCACGACGGTAGACTACTTTTTGTTTCAGGATCTGGATTACACACAAGTGCTTGATATCGATACACGATATTCCGTCGATACCAATCAAGACCCAGATAATATTCAGTTTCCTATCTGGGCAAAGGCAATAATAAATGGGAATGAAATAGCCGGAATTTATATGGATACGCTTACGCTGACCTTGGAGTGGTAAGTGATGTTTCGGAGGGATGAAATGGAATTCATACTCAAAAAATCATTATTAATAGCGACCTTCCTTTTTGTTTTTATCTCCAATGCTAACGCCAATTCATTATTAATTTGGCCGATCTACCCCAAAATAACAGCGGAGACGAATGCGACATACCTTTGGATGGTGAATAAAGGCAACGTTGATTCTTACTTACAAGTGAGGATTTTTAAATGGGGACAAAATGAAGGTGAAGATAACTATTCTAATCAAAATCAACTGATTGCCACGCCACCATTTGTCAAAATTGAACCTGGTGAAAAACAGCTGATTCGCATCCTCAATCAAGATGAAGCCAAAGCAGGTAAAGGGTACGCTTACCGAGTGATCATCGAGGAACTGCCTCCAACTCACGACCCTCTAACCGATTCGATGGAAAATGAACTCGCTGTTAAA
>NZ_JAWOTS010000315.1:0-1182 GCF_033338975.1 Vibrio sp. Vb0349
GCATGAAGATTAAAGTAGCATCTGCGGTTTTGGCCGTATCTATCCTTTTCAGTGGTTGGTTGTACTGGGGCAGTGACCTTAAAGTTGAGCAAGTGCTTACATCAAATGAATGGCAGTCAACCATGGTGACTGTGATTACTGATAACTTGCCAGACGATACCGTAGGCCCGTTACGTCGAGTGAATGTGGAGTCGAACGTTAAGTACCTACCGAATGGCGATTACATTCGCGTGGCAAACATCAAACTGTTCGCACAAGGCTCGACGGCTGAATCGACAATTAATATTTCAGAGAAAGGTCGCTGGGAAGTGAGTGATAACTATCTGCTTGTTTCTCCTTCTGAGTTCAAAGATATTTCTTCTTCTCAATCCAAGGATTTTTCTGAAGCGCAACTACGTTTAATTACTCAAATCTTTAAGCTAGATGCAGAACAAAGCCGCCGAATTGACGTGGTTAATGAAAAGACTCTGCTATTAACTAGCCTAAATCACGGTTCTACGGTACTGTTTAGAAACTGAATTTAATTAGTGATAAGGGGGCAAGATGCCCCCTTAATTTTTTTCTCATGGATTGGTTAGACACTTTCACTCTCTTTTTCGGCTCGCTCGTTGCAAATACGTTGGCATCTCTTTCTGGTGGCGGCGCCGGTTTGCTACAGTTTCCTCTACTTATTTTTCTTGGCTTACCGTTCTCCGTTGCACTAGGCACTCATAAAGTGGCTTCTGTTGCTTTAGGCTTGGGCGCTGCAAGCACTCACCTCAAAGCCGGCACCATTAAATTGCCCATCGCCCTTTATCTGATTTTTGTTGGCAGTATAGGTGTTGTGATTGGCGCAAACCTCATCGTTCATATCCCTGATGGTATTGCGGAAAAGATGCTAGGCAGTATGATTCTGGCACTCGGTATTTATTCCCGCTTGAAAAAGCAGCTGGGGCAAACCGAAATCATTAAGCGTCGCAATCAATTGGGTTGGATTCTTGGTGGTATTGGCATCATGTTGATAGGCATCGTCAACGGGTCTTTAACCGCTGGCTCTGGGTTGCTTGTCACTCTCTTTCTTGTGCGTTGGTTTGGGGTCGATTACAAACAAGCGGTCGCCTACACCATGATTTGTGTCGGCCTGTTTTGGAATGGTATTGGTGGCATCGCGGTTGTACAAGTAGGAGCACCGATTCACTGGGC
>NZ_JAWOTS010000316.1:0-1181 GCF_033338975.1 Vibrio sp. Vb0349
TCATGCCGATATTTGGTGGATGAGCCAGTTCTTAGATTGTTTCTCTCCAATTGAAATTTTAAATATTTTGAAGAAAGTGAAGGCGCAGTTGAGCGCGGGCGATACCGTTTACGTTCTCGAACTGTTTTGGGATGCGCAGAAATATGCGGGTGCGTCATACAGCTTAAATGCCACCTCGCTTTACTTTACCTGCCTAGCCAATGGTAATAGCCGTTTCTACCGTAGTGATGATTTCCTAGAAATTGTTGAAGCAGCAGGTCTCTCTGTTGTGGAAAGAACGGACAACATTGGCCTCGGACATACCTTATTAAAACTCCAAGCAAGCTAGTATAAAGAATGAAAACAGAGCACAAGCAAGTTGTCGTCGTTGGCGCAGGTCCTTCGGGTTCCACCGTTTCTGCGTTGCTAAAATCCCGTGGTATTGATGTTGTCGTGATCGAAAAAGCGACGTTCCCTCGTTTCTCAATTGGCGAAAGCTTACTTCCAGCTTGTATGGAGGTGGTTGAACTTGCCGGAATGACAGAGGCGGTGAAGCAGCATGGCTTCCAATTCAAAGATGGTGCGGCGTTCCGTCGTAACGGGGTCTACACCCACTTTGATTTCACCGACAAATTTACCGCAGGGCCAGGCACCACATTTCAGGTTCAACGCGCCAGTTTTGATAAAGTGCTCGCTGACAGCGCCTCAGAACAGGGCGTCGATATTCGTTATCAACATGAGCTGGTTAGCTTGGCGTTTGAAGGCAAAAAATCGCGCTTAGAAGTGGTTGGGCCCGATAAGCAGGCGTATCAAATCGAAGCCGATTTTGTTTTGGATGCGAGTGGTTTTGGCCGAGTGCTGCCGCGTTTGCTGGATCTGGAAGAACCTTCTTGCCTTCCACCAAGAAAAGCGATCTTTACGCATATTGAAGATCATATTTCACCACAAGAACCAGAGTACGATCGCAACAAAATTCTGATTTCAGTCCATCCTGAAAATCACGACGTATGGTACTGGCTAATTCCATTCTCGAATGGTACGTGTTCGTTTGGTGTGGTGGGTGAGCCTGAGTTTTTCGAGCAATACCCAGAAGATAAGCTTGCAGCTTTGCAGCAGTTGGCTAATGAAGAGCCGGGTTTGGCGTCTTTATTGCGAAACGCGAAGTACCCAAATCCCGTAGGTGAGTTGGGTGGCTATTCAGC
>NZ_JAWOTS010000317.1:0-1180 GCF_033338975.1 Vibrio sp. Vb0349
CATTGGCTACGGTGATGCAGGTATCGATGAAGACATTTTTGTTTCGTACCATCCAGAAATAGAGCTACTCGACAACGGCCTATTCAAATATCACGTTGATTTTGAAAAGCTCACCGTCGATGACTCCGTCGCAGCAATTTGTGCATCTCGCCCAACCAACCCAACAGGTAACGTACTGACTGACGAAGAAGTGCGTAAACTGGACAAATTGGCGCGCGAGAACAACATCCCACTGATCATCGACAATGCGTACGGCTTGCCGTTCCCGAACATCATTTTTGAAGATGTCGAACCGTTCTGGAATGAAAACACCATCCTGTGCATGAGCTTATCTAAACTTGGCTTACCGGGTGTGCGATGTGGGATTGTGATTGCGAGTGAAGAAATCACCCAAGCACTCACCAATATGAATGGCATCATCAGCTTAGCGCCAGGCAGTGTTGGCCCAGCATTGGCAAACCACATCATCGCTAAAGGCGATCTACTCAAACTGAGTTCAGAGGTGATTAAGCCGTTCTACAAGCAGAAATCACAACGCGCGGTAGAACTGCTACAACAGGCGATTACAGACAAGCGATTCCGTATCCACAAACCTGAAGGGGCGATCTTCTTGTGGTTATGGTTTGATGAGTTGCCAATTACGACAATGGAGTTGTACCAACGCTTGAAAGCGCGTGGCGTATTGATTGTTCCGGGGGAGTATTTCTTTATTGGTCAGAAAGACGAGTGGGACCATGCTCATCAGTGCTTGCGCATGAACTACGTTCAAGACGATGAGATGATGCAGAAAGGTATCGCGATTATCGCGGAAGAAGTCGAAAAGGCTTACCTACAAAGTCAGTAAAGCAAACTCCCGCATCAAAGACACAAATTAAAAAGAGCGCCAACTGGCGCTCTTTCTCACTCTATAGGGCAAATAACTTGCTGATTAGTTGCTTTCTAGCAGGTTGTTGCCACCGATAGCAATTTTGCGTGGTTGCATTGCTTCTGGAATTTCACGAACCAAGTCAATGTGTAATAGGCCGTTTTCCATTGAAGCGCCAGTCACTTTTACATAGTCCGCGAGTTGGAACTTACGTTCAAAATCGCGCTCTGCAATGCCTTGGTACACGTAGTTTTTGCCTTCTTCTGCTTTACGCTCACCCTTCACGATCAACATGTTTTCATTTTGAGTTATATC
>NZ_JAWOTS010000318.1:0-1180 GCF_033338975.1 Vibrio sp. Vb0349
GTGCTGCCACCGCCAATATCGACCACCAGTTTAGAATTAGATTCCACTTGAGTGTGTGCGACACCTAAATAAATTAGGCGCGCTTCTTCCTCTCCAGGAATAATCTCTATCGGGAACGGCATGACTGCTTTTGCACGTTGGATAAACAAATGCGCGTTTTTCGCTCTCCTTAGCGTGTGTGTAGCAGCGATGCGCACATTGGATTCCTCAAAGCCTTGCAGCCTCTCTGCGAACATCGCAAGACACTCCAACGCTCGCTCCATGGAGGCGTGACTTAAATTCAATTCACTGTCTAGGCCAGAGGCTAAACGAACCCTCTGTTTATGGCGACTGATGAGCTGTAGATCGCTGCCGACCACCTTCGCCACCACCATGTGGAAGCTATTAGAGCCGAGATCGATCGCGGCAATGTAGCGTTCATCTTGTTCAAGTATCTGAGACATCTGACTTTTGTCTTCTTGTTTGCTTTTCTATATTTTTAAGATAGTCGTAGATGGCAACTTGTGAGCGAACTTTTTTACGGTTTCCGCGCGGTACATAGCTATTGCTCATCTCTTTGTCTATCAAACGTGCCTTTACTGTATCGGTAAAGTGGATGTTAGTTATATCAATAATTCTCTGTTTCAAACGTGGATCACGAACAGGAGCGGCAACTTCGATACGATGATCGATGTTTCGTGTCATCCAATCGGCAGATGAAATGTAGACTTGAGGATCCCCATCATTGTGCGTGATCACTACGCGTGGGTGTTCCAAAAAGCGATCAACGATACTGATGACTCGAATGTTTTCGCTGACGCCTTCAATTCCCGGAACCAAAGCGCACATGCCGCGGATGATCATGTTGATCTTTACCCCCGCGTTGCTTGCTGCGTAAAGACGGGTGACGATGCCTTTATCGACGAGGTTGTTGACCTTTATGGTTAATCCTGCCTTTTTGCCCGCCTTTGCATTGGCGATTTCATTGTCAATCAGGCGGTAAATTTGGGTGCGCGAATTACGCGGAGAAACCATCAAGTGATTGAACTTCACTGGGCGATAAGGGTTCTCAATGTATCCAAACACGTTGCGCACTTCATTGGTGATTTCTTGGTCTGCGGTGAGCAGCGAAAAGTCGGTATAGATTCGAGCGGTTTTTTCGTGGAAGTTGCCCGTGCCAA
Source organism: Vibrio sp. Vb0349 (assembly GCF_033338975.1). Taxonomy (NCBI): domain Bacteria; kingdom Pseudomonadati; phylum Pseudomonadota; class Gammaproteobacteria; order Vibrionales; family Vibrionaceae; genus Vibrio; species Vibrio sp. Vb0349. Next base: position 1,161 of record NZ_JAWOTS010000318.1, read on the forward strand.
TGTGCGCGTAGCGAATAATA
>NZ_JAWOTS010000319.1:0-1179 GCF_033338975.1 Vibrio sp. Vb0349
GTTTGCGTCGTTCGCATTCAATCCAATGGGAATAATGGTATTTTTGGCAACAGAAAGAGATCCTCTCACATTGGCGTACTGGTTGTAGTGAAAATCAGATAGCGGCAATATGGTATTAATCGCATCGTTTCCGCCAGCTAAGTACACACAGATCAGCGCTCGGAAATCATTTGAAGGCGCGGCAAGTGAATAACCCGGCAACCCGAGTGATGCGATCGCCCCAAACGATGCGGTGCTTTTTAGAAAGTTGCGTCTCGAAATGTCCATAATTCACCCCTAATCCTGAATGTAAAATTCATCGCCAGAAATCGCAGTAAAGATAACGAGTGCGAGTTTTGTTGTTGGTACGTAATCGGTTCGATACTCATCCGACACTTCTAGCAAAAGCGCTTTGAGTTCAGGCGAAGCCGTGCCCGCAAAGAATCGTTCATCGACACGCTCAACGAGAGCTTCGTGATCATCGAGTAGGGAATACAGTTCGCTAAAGTCCAGCGTATAAGTATCACCACCACCCGAGCGAGTGCTACTAAGCATGAAATTGACCAGATCGGTATACACTGACCAATCGAGCAATTCGTATTCGGGTGACACCATGCCTGACTGCACAAACTCATTCGAAGGTTGATAGTCTGGCGAGTAGAAGTTGAATACCGAAGGAGAACGCAGTGCGCCTTGTTCTGCGGTGTTCATCACTGTTGTTGCTCCGTCATAGCGCGCAGCGGTAAGTGTAAAGCCTGCGGCTCGGTGGAAGTTAGTGAGCACCAAAATGGGCTCTTTCACTTTCATTGGCGGCGTGTTGGTTAACCCCATGGCTTCGTTATCAAGTAAAACCGCGCGGATCACTGCGCTTAAATCACCTTTAACCCCTTTTCCGTTGTTGTTGAATACGCGAGCAACTCGCGCAACGTACTCCGGGCTTGGGTTGGAGGAGACGAATCGTTGAATCAAAAACTTCGACACAAATGGCGCAATGTTAGGATGAGACATCAATATATCCAGCACTTGTGAGAGCTCTTCTTGGGCGGTCAAACCCGCAGGAATGGTTGTTCCCAACACGGTTTTTTCGTTGGTGTCATGTCGGCTGTTTATCACGCGCATGGGTTCAACAAATGCCGTGTCTGAATTTTTCCAACCAGTTAGCGCACGGGCCAGTTCTTGGATATCAGTTTGAGAGTAGGT
>NZ_JAWOTS010000320.1:0-1177 GCF_033338975.1 Vibrio sp. Vb0349
GTGTTCAAAGTAAAGCTGCAACCACAACGCGGACAATGGCTACGCTTTGTGCTTACAAAACTGGTCGCGATGCTCGCTTCGTTAGCAGTTATTGCCGTGATTGCGGGGTTGTACTATCAAGATTACGCATCTGTGGGTCGCAATAACAGCTACCTGAAAAAAATGATCATCCCAACGCAATATGTCTACAGCGCGACAAGTTACGTAAAAGAAAATTACTTAACTACGCCACAGCCATATCGTGAAATCGGTACTGATGCACAGCAATCTCCGACCGCTTTACAGCAAGCGCAGGACAAACCGACGTTACTCGTTTTTGTAGTAGGTGAAACCGCACGTACTCAAAACTATCAACTGAATGGTTACGAGCGTGAAACTAACCCCTACACCAGCCAATTAGATGTTATTTCTTTTAAAGATGTAGCGTCATGCGGCACTGCGACAGCAGTATCTGTACCATGCATGTTTTCTCAGTTAACGCGCAATCAATTTGACCGTAAACAAGCTGATAACCAAGACAACGCGTTAGATATCATGCAACGTGCAGGTATCGACCTACTGTGGAAAGAAAACGACGGTGGCGATAAAGAAGTCGCGCATAAGATCAAAAAAATCGAAGTAGACAGAAAGCAACAAAACGCACTGTGCAACGGTCAAACTTGTTACGACATGGCACTACTGAGTGACTTTGACCAAGAAGTGTCGAACATGAACGGTAACCGAGTGGTAGCCATGCACCTTATTGGCAGCCATGGCCCAACTTACTTCCAACGTTACCCGAAAGAGAAAGCGTTTTTCCAACCAGATTGCCCACGTGCAGACATTGAAAACTGTAGCGTCGAAGAGATCGTAAATACCTACGACAATACCATTCGTTACACAGACTCTGTCTTGGAACAAACCATCAACAAACTTAAGACGTTAGAAGACAAATACAACACTGCGTTGATTTATGTTTCTGACCACGGTGAATCGCTTGGTGAAAGCGGCATGTTCTTGCATGGTATGCCTTACGGACTTGCTCCGGATTTCCAAAAACGAGTACCGCTTATCATGTGGATGTCGCCAAGCTTTAAGCAAGCAAAACACATCAACACGGATTGCTTGTCCAAAGAAGCACAAAATGCAGGTAAGTACTCGCATGACAATGTGTTCCACTCTTTGCTTGGTATTATGG
>NZ_JAWOTS010000321.1:0-1176 GCF_033338975.1 Vibrio sp. Vb0349
TTTACTGTCGGACATTTCTCACGAATTACGCTCGCCACTCACTCGCTTGCGCATGGCCAGTGCATTAGCGACGCGCAAACAGGGTGACAGCCCTGAGTTGGTTCGCATTGATACCGAAGCGCAGCGCCTTGAGCAGATGATCAGCGAATTGCTTGAGCTCTCGCGCATGCAGGTGAACAGCCACATGACACGCGAGACACAGCCAATAGAAAGTTTGTGGGAAGAGATCATTAAAGATGCGCAGTTTGAAGCCGAGCAAATGGGTAAAAAACTCCGCTATTCAGAGATCCCTGAGCGACATATCTCAGGCAACCCAAAACTGTTGATGAGCGCGGTAGAAAACATCATCCGCAACGCGATTTATTACGGAAAAGATGAAGTGCAGATCGACATTCAAGACAAGACTGACACACTGACGATTACCGTCGATGACAACGGTGATGGTGTGCCGGATGAAGAGTTAGAAGCGATTTTCCGTCCATTTTATCGTGTGTCTACTGCTCGTGATCGTCACTCTGGCGGCACAGGATTAGGGTTAACCATCACAGAAAGTGCGATTCGTCAGCACAGCGGTACGATAGTCGCGAGCCGCAGCCCACGGGGAGGTTTACGCGTCTCCATCACGTTGCCTTTAGTTAAAGTAGGCAAATAACCCTACAAGATTTCAGTTGATAATGATTTTCATTAACACTAGAGTAAATCCTCCGATTAAGGAGGATTTACTATGTCACATACATTTCCCGCTCTGCCTTACCCATACGATGCGTTAGAGCCATACATCGACGCAAAAACCATGGAAGTGCATTACAGCAAACACCACAAAACTTACTTCGATAAATTCGTCACCGCCGTGCAAGGCAGTGATCTTGAAACACAATCGCTAGACGAAATCTTCGCAGCCGTTTCGCAACATAGCCCAGCCATTCGCAACAATGGCGGCGGCTACTACAACCACATCCTTTACTGGAATGGCATGTCGCCAGAAGGCGGCGGTGAACCACAAGGCGCACTTGCGCAAGCCATCAACGACAAGTTTGGTCACTTCGAAAAGTTCAAAGACGAATTCGCTCAAGCAGCCGTTAATACGTTTGGATCTGGCTTTGCATGGTTAGTTGTGAAAGATGGCGACATCCACATCACCTCCACCAGCAATCAGGATAACCCTCTGATGTACGT
>NZ_JAWOTS010000322.1:0-1176 GCF_033338975.1 Vibrio sp. Vb0349
GAATTTACTCTCACAGCGGATCAGCCCGTTGATTGGTATGACTACTGGACTGGAGAAAAGCTCAACCAAGATCCTTGTCAGTTGCTTCTAGTGAGTGTCGATAGAGGTCTGAATGCCAAAGCAATAGTGACCGCGTAAAGGTCATTGAAAACGAAGTATTAAACGAAAAGAGCCACTTGTGCTCTTTTCTTGTTTTTACGCGTTCTTTGTTGAGAGCGGAATTACTAAAACTCAAACAGAAAGTAATAACCATAGCCCACAATGAACGCAGGGATAGAAGAATAGATCGTTGCCATCAATGCCGCTTTGGGAGCCATGGCAATCGCGGGGAACAGTGCATCTCCATCGTTAGAAATCGCATTCGCAATCTGCGCGGATAATGGTGCGGCACCAGTAATGTACAAACTGGTGACGAGAATCTGTGGGCCGCAGCCTGGTAGCATACCGATGGCTAAGCCAGCCAATGGCATCCAGATGCCCCAATTTGAAAAGGTAGCAGCCAAATCAACGCCTGAAAAATAGGTCGTTAATTCAAACGCAAGAAACGCCACGATAACCCACGCGCTGACAAAGTTGGTGTCTTGAGCTGCTTTTTGAATCGGGTGTGAATCAACGATTTTTTCATCTTCTGACACCGTCGATTGATAATCTCCCAACTCTTTTGTCATTGCCCACAACGACATGGAGACCACCGCAAATATCGCTCCTAACCATTCAATGCTACTTGGACTCAAATTCAGTAGCTGATTGATATCCACTTGGAATGAGGTCATTACGGCCACCATGCTTGCAGGGACTATCAACCACTTCCAGAATGCGCCTTGAAGATTAATCGCACGTTGCTCTAAAGGCGTGTATCGCTCGCTTTGATGCTGACAACAATGGTGGTGAGCGCTCGCTTGCTTTGGCTCGGGGCGTAGAAAATCATCAGGATGAAATGCGTTGACGATCAAACCCGAAACCGTACCTACCACAATGCCAAGTGCGACGACGCCAACGCCGACGGACGGTTTTGCCGCGAGTAACAAGAATGCCGCATCGCCCATGGTTGATGTCAGTACGGCTACGATTGCGCCAAATCCTACTCGTCCACTAATAAATTGAGTCGTAACAACAATAGCGCCGCCACAGCCCGGAAGCGCACCGAGTAGGGCTGCAAAAAACACCTGATGATGA
>NZ_JAWOTS010000323.1:0-1174 GCF_033338975.1 Vibrio sp. Vb0349
CGATCGATGATGATGAAACCACCGGTATCTGCGCAGTCTTGGTAATTGTCCAAAGCTACTGATTCATTGAGCGACCACTCACACAAACCAATGCCATTTAGAGGCAGTTCCGCAGCACCATGTGTCGACAAGTTATTGATGTCGTACTGGTGACGAATCGACTCTACGTGACCAACGGTCTTCTTACCTGCAATCTTGATGTCGTAATCACGACCAGGTTGCAACGGCTGCTCAGTCATCCACACCACATCGGCAAGCAAATGGTTGGTGGTTTGCACTTGCGCGTTCTCAAGCACGATCAAATCACCACGGCTGATGTCAATTTCATCATTCAGAGTCAGCGTAACGGCTAGACCAGCTTGCGCTTCTTCAATGTCGCCATCGAAGGTCACAATGCGAGCGACAGTCGACGTTTTACCGGACGGCAATGCTTTGATGGCATCACCGACTTTCACAGAGCCAGACGACACCGTGCCCGCAAAGCCACGGAAATCAAGGTTAGGACGATTCACGTACTGAACAGGGAAACGGAATTCACCCGCACCTTTTTCGTAGTCCACATCCACCGTTTCTAGCAACTCAAGCAATGATGGACCTTCAAACCAGTTCAGGTTCTGTCCTTTATCCACTACGTTGTCGCCTTCCAGCGCTGAAATCGGGATAATTTGAATATCAATATCGCCAGTTAGATTTTCAGAAAACTTCAGGTATTCATCACGAATTTCTTCGAAGCGCGCTTGTGAGTAATCCACCAAATCCATCTTGTTGATTGCGACAACAAAATGTTTCAAGCCCAATAGGTTTGAAATGAAAGAGTGACGACGCGTCTGATCCAAAATGCCTTTACGGGCATCCACTAAGATCACCGCTAAATCACACGTCGATGCGCCTGTCGCCATGTTGCGCGTGTACTGCTCATGTCCAGGGGTATCAGCAATGATGAACTTACGCTTTTGCGTCGAGAAGTAACGGTAAGCAACATCGATTGTGATGCCTTGTTCACGCTCAGCCTGCAGACCATCGACAAGCAACGCCAAATCTGGCTTTTCACCCGTCGTACCAACGCGTTGGCTATCTGAGTGAACCGCTGCTAGTTGGTCTTCATAAATTTGTTTTGAGTCATGGAGTAAGCGACCAATCAGGGTGCTTTTCCCATCATCCACAGAGCCACAAG
>NZ_JAWOTS010000324.1:0-1174 GCF_033338975.1 Vibrio sp. Vb0349
AGTGAAACCACTACCAGTGGCATCTCGCGTTATTCGAGCGATTGAACAAGCTGGTTTTACGATGGTGAAAGCAGATGTCGAAAAAGGCTTCTTGCGTGGCGGCTCTTTTGCCTCCCGTTCTGGTATCTATCAAGAGCTTGAGTTTCGAAATAGCGGGTTTGTGTCTTCAAAGGAAATTGAGCTGTCTTTTATTTTGGAAGGGCAGGTGATGCACTGTTTGGCTGAAATTGACCGTTCTTTGAGTTTCTCAGGTGATCAATATCGCTCATTCACATTGCCAATCAATGCCACTGATGCGCAAGTGGCAGCCGCAGTGGCACCAACATTGAGTCTATAAAAACTCGCTTTCCGAGTCAGATGAAAACAGGTGCCGATATCCAATCGTGAATGCGATATCGGTACTGTTATCCATATTTCTCGCATTCTCTATCGCCATGATTTCAAGGGCAGAGTTGCCCATGAGATAGCGATATCCCATCACAATTTCATTTGACGCATCGGCAAATTCTGCTGGCCCCTCTGTGGATCCTTGATACCAGTGGTATTCAACAATAAAGTGGTGGTTTTCCCAAGGTGCATAACGATATCCACCCGCCATTGCAGCGGTGTTGTGGCGGTAAGGTAAATCGAGAAGAGCACGATCGTCAGAACGAAAAGTCATCCCGAACATTGAATAGAAAGCGTGTGCTCCGTACAGATAAGAGTAATTGAGTTGCACGCCTTGCTCAAAGTTACTGCCTTTAAAGGTACCGTGCGCGACTTTGTTATAATAGAGGCTTCCTCCTAGCGAAAGACCATGACGTTCATTTTGCAATATTTGGTATTGAACGTACGTCGAGAGGTTGTTCGCGATGGTTTGGCCTTCGAAGCCGTCTTCCAACACATCATATTGCGGCATTGAGATGTAAAAGCGGTTTTTATCAACTTTATCTCGCCCGTTTTGTCCAATTCCAAATAGGTCATGAAAGCTTTCTGTTAAGCCATCCAGATGATTATCCGCGGCAAATACCCAGCGATAATTGAGTTCCCATTGCCATTGAGAACTGACTTGCCACTTAGCTCCAATTTCTAATTGGTTGTGGTAATAATCCAAAGCGTATTCGTCGGTATGAGCCCAAACACTCGCTATTGTCGCCGAGCCATAAGCTTCTATGTACTCTGAAGGCAAGCTAAA
>NZ_JAWOTS010000325.1:0-879 GCF_033338975.1 Vibrio sp. Vb0349
CACCACACTTAAGAACAGAAACAGCCAAAGGTAAGGGCGACCCAGTCTCGCGTAGCCTTCGACTAACGTAAGCCCTGTGCCCATCGTGTATTGCACGCCAGCTCGGAAAAATGGGTATTTAAACAGGTTTACGAGCAGGATGAGTGCGGCAAGTTGCCAGCCATAGATGGCACCCGCTTTGGTTGAGGCTACAAGGTGAGAGCCACCCACCGCCGCAGAAGCCATTAGGATGCCTGGGCCAAGTGAGCGGAAAAATAGCGATATTCTGGATTGGGGTTGATCTGGTACGGCGGATTCCATTTCTTATTGTCCTTTGATGTTGTGTATAGCGGCATAACCTTCCCCCGCGAGAACGGTTCGCGGGAATCCAAACGGCGTGAAACCTTATTTAATGTTATGGGGTGCTTTTCCGAACGGAATAAAGTTATTTGGGTAACCACTCTATAAATATCACTCCCGCAGTACTTGTCAAACTATATTTACAAATCAGTTTTTATTTTATTTTTCGAATTTATTGACTTGATTAACCCTGTTGGTTTTGGTGTTTTCATTGGTCACGAAATTAAAATGCGTTTTGACTGAGCCCTCGTTATAATCGCGGCGTTTTTATTTTCTAGAGATCCCACCCATGGCAATGCTTGAGTACAACCCACCGACTGATCCTTGGTTCGACATCGTTTTTGAGGACGACCATATCTTGGCTGTGAATAAGCCATCTGGTTTGTTGTCAGTTCCGGGACGTCTTGCAGAACACCATGACAGCATGTGGAGTCGTTTACAGGAGGAGTACCCAGATATCCAAGTCGTGCATCGCTTAGATATGTCGACGTCGGGATTGATGGTACTGGCTAAAAACAAGCGAGCAGAAAGTGCGTTGAA
>NZ_JAWOTS010000325.1:889-1173 GCF_033338975.1 Vibrio sp. Vb0349
CCAGTTCCGCTTAACGCATAAAATTTACTACGCACGCGTTTGGGGTCATGTCGAGCAGGAAGAGGGCGAAATCGATCTGCCATTGATCTGTGACTGGCCAAACCGTCCGCTGCAAAAAGTGTGTTTTGAAGATGGTAAGCCATCAAAAACTCTCTTCCAAGTCGCGAAGCGAGAAGATCACGAAGACGGCACAAAGACGACCATCGTGCGCTTACTGCCTATTACTGGCCGCTCACATCAATTGCGTGTGCACATGCAAGCGTTGGGTCACCCTATTGTTGGTG
>NZ_JAWOTS010000326.1:0-1173 GCF_033338975.1 Vibrio sp. Vb0349
GGCAGCTGGTAGAAGGCAAATTCCACGCCTTGCAAAGATAAGTAAGTGCCTACGCCAATAAATAGCGCAAGGAATACGATCAATGGGATCAGTGCGACCGCAGACGGTGCAACTGTTTTAGTAGTTTGTTGGGAACCGGACATGTAAACGACAAAGATAATAATAAGAGAAGTGAGCAGACTAATCTCACCGACTTTTATTGTCAACGTCTAGACGTCTAAATGGCTGCGTAATTTTTGTATTTGGAGGAAAGAAAAAAGCTCATGGCATCTATCTTACTGATACCATGAGCCTTTATTGAAAGTGCATTTATAGCGACGATTTTGCTTTTTTTCGCTTGAGTAAGCCTAGGATCATCAATGCGAACACAACCGCGGCGCTCGCCCAGATTGCGTATTTGTAGTGGCTATATAAATGGCTGAGTGCGCTGAGGTGCTCAAATGCAAAATGCGTAAGTAAACTGAACACCAAAACCCAAATGGTGGCAGCGAGTGCGTTGCCGAGTAAAAACTCTCTGCGTGGCATTTTTGCTATCCCACACGCCAGAGGCATAAATTGCTTCATCCCTTCAATAAATCGGCTGACCACCAAACAAGCAGGGCCATATTTTTGAATGGTGATTTGGAGTTTCTGCATTTTAGGGCCAGAGATGTAACCTTTTTTATCTAGCCATCCTTCAAAGTAGTAACCAAGTAAGTAACCACAAGTATTGCCCAAAAAGCAGCTGAGCCAAGATATAACCATAACCATACTCAGATTCATGACTTGTTCTGAGGCCAGAATTGACGCTGCGATCATCAAAGATTGCCCAGGCATGGGAATGCCAATACCTTCAAAAAAGATGCTGACAATAAGCGCAAGGTAGCCGTACTGCTCCAGCAGAGGCTTCATGGAGATGAGTAAAGCGTTAATGTGTTCCAAATGCTTTCCTCTAATAAAATCGGAAGGAAATGGGAGTGATACTCCTGTTGTTTTCTCTGGTCAATTCTTGTTTCTCATTCCCGAGAAAAACTGACACACCTCTGATAATTGTGTTTACCTGATGCGCTGTTGCGCTGGATTCCGCTCGCCGTTTGATTCACGACGGCGAGCGGTCATTACTATGGCTTGGGTCTCAGGCTACTCTTTTGGTGTTGTGAACGCACCGTACAAATCGAGGCGTCGATGGCGTAA
>NZ_JAWOTS010000327.1:0-1171 GCF_033338975.1 Vibrio sp. Vb0349
TTTCCTTCTGCGGCGGTTGTCGGTAACCCAGTACGTGAAGACGTAACGCAGTTGGATGAGCCCGCTCAACGTATGCAAGAGAGAGAAGGACCAATTCGTATTCTTGTTATGGGCGGCAGCCAAGGGGCGCGTATTCTTAATCAAACATTGCCAGCGGTGATGGCAAACTTGGGACAAGACTACTGTATTCGTCATCAAGCAGGTAAAGGCGCAGCGCAAGAAGTGCAAGCTGCTTATCAAGCGAACAATGTTGCTAATGCAGAAGTGACCGAGTTTATTGATGATGTTGCACAAGCGTATGCGTGGGCAGATCTGCTAGTGTGCCGTTCTGGCGCATTGACGGTATCTGAAGTCTCAGCAGCAGGTGTAGGCGCGATTTTTATCCCGTTCATGCATAAAGACCGTCAACAGGCACTGAATGCCGACCACTTAGTGGACTGCGGTGCTGCGAAGATGATTGAACAACCTGATTTAACCGTGGAGTCTTTGACTCAACAGATCCAACAATTGGATCGCCAAGCTTTACTTTCAATGGCTCAAAAGGCACGCAGTGCCGCAAAATTAGATGCTGACAAAGTTGTCGCACAAGCCATTGTCGCTTTGACCGAAAAGCGTTAACGAATTATTGAGAATCGAATTAATGACTATCCAACATACACAAGACTTAGCTCAGATTCGCGCGATGGTACCAGAAATGCGTCGCGTGAAATGCATCCACTTCATCGGTATCGGTGGTGCGGGCATGAGCGGCATTGCTGAAGTTCTTCTAAACGAAGGTTATGAAATCACGGGTTCAGACTTGTCTGAAAACCCAGTAACCGAGCGCTTAGTGTCGAAAGGGGCAACCGTATTTATTGGTCACCAAGCAAGTAATGTCGAAAAGGCTAGTGTGGTAGTCGTTTCCACCGCGATTAACGAGGAAAACCCTGAAGTCATGGCGGCTCGTGAATTGCGTATTCCTATTGTTCGCCGAGCAGAAATGTTGGCTGAACTGATGCGATTCCGTCATGGTATCGCTGTTGCGGGCACACATGGTAAAACCACCACCACAGCACTAGTCACACAAATCTATTCCGAAGCAGGCCTTGATCCTACGTTTGTAAACGGCGGTCTAGTAAAGAGCGCGGGCACCAATGCGCGCTTGGGCTCTAGCCGTATTCTGATTGCAGAA
>NZ_JAWOTS010000328.1:0-1171 GCF_033338975.1 Vibrio sp. Vb0349
ATCTCTGTGATCGAGCGTGCGAGATCTTTCTTCGCGTTCATTTCAGATTGAACGGTGTTGCTCACGCTGGTCAAAATCTCTTTAACGCTTGAATTGATGTGCTCCTGAGTTTGAGAACGAATCGTCATAACTTGTTGCGTCGATAGTAGCGACACAGTAATTAGCAGCAAAATTGAAGAGGCGGTGACAACCTTATGTCTGAATTTCATGAGTTTTCCTCTAAGTCTCCCGGATAGTTTTCTTCTGCTTCCACCTCTTTTTGGGTTCGGGTGAATTCGGCAGAAAAAGAAACCTGTTGTGTTTGATTACTTTCTTATCGACATCTTTATCAAAAACATGAATCCATTTGTTGTCTTTTTTAACCAAAATTAAACAAAATGGTGGTTTGAGTTAAAACTTGTGAGTTTGATCTGATTTGTGAGCCATCTTAATGAAAGCGTCATAATGAAAGGAATTGCTTAAAGAGTACTGCTGTTAACAGGTTTGATTGAGGAGTTTAGTAAAGTTTTATGTATTATAAATAAGCGTTTATAGAGGTTTTTTCTTTGTAAATTATAGAGTTTACGTTGGGGGCGAAGTTAAGTGGGGAAGTAAGCCAAATTTTAGTTGTAAAAAAGGCCCCGACAGAGCGGAGCCTTTGTGTATGCTTTGATTTTAGAAAATCAGATGCGCAACACCAGCAATCACAGGAAGTGTAATCAGCGTACGCAGAATGAAGATAACAAACAGTTCTACGATGTTAACTGGAATCTTGCTACCTAGTAGTAGTGCACCAACTTCTGACATGTAAATCAACTGAGTAACAGACATTGCTGCGATAACAAAACGAGTCATTTCGTTGTCGATAGATGCCGCTAGAATCGCAGGGATAAACATATCTGCAAAGCCAACCACGATAGTTTGCGATGCTTGTACCGCTTCAGGGATTTGTAGCAGCTCTAAGTAAGGAATGAATGGCTGACCAAGGATCTCAAACACTGACGTGTATTCAGCAATCACTAGTGCTACGGTACCCAAACCCATAACCACAGGCAGGACGCCAAACACCATATCGATAGCGTTGTGCACACCTTCTTTGAATACGGACTGAACAGATTTTACTTCTGCAGCGCGTTTTAGAGCTAAGTCCATGCCCCAAGAGAATGTCGTGTGACCTTCTGGCACTGCATCT
>NZ_JAWOTS010000329.1:0-1168 GCF_033338975.1 Vibrio sp. Vb0349
TTGCCAGAACCAAGGCTGTGGTAGAGCTGATAGTTCTACCGATGTAACTGTCTAAGTTTTTGAACACAGCTTACGCGAGCCTCTTCTTACGGAATTTTTCTTTCATTCGTCGAGCTGGAACACTGTCCATCATATTGGCCATGATCGCGACAATCAGCAACATCGCATTAATAGGCCACATGCCAATCGCCGCCGGAATCGCACCGTCTTCCAATGCCGATTTTGTCGCACTAATCGCAAGGAAGTATGCCAAGTAAATCAGAATCGCCGGGCCCATTTTGGCAAAGCGCCCTTGACGAGGGTTCACCGCAGACAAAGGAATCACAAGCATCGTGAGCAATGGAATACATACAAACAGAGAAATACGCCATTGCAGCTCCGCTTGCGCTTCAGGATCCGGATGGCCAATCAAATCCGCCGTTGGGTAAGCTTCCCAGTCACGACCTTTCTGTTTGACTTCACGCTGCCCGATCACCCCTTCATATTCATCAAATTTGGTGATCATATACTCCACGCGAGTTGGCACACCTTCATAGCGTGTACCTTCTTGCATCGTAATAACCTGACGGCCATCTGACAGTTCTTTTACTTCACCAGAAGAAGAGAACATCACGCTAGGTAGAACCGAATCTCGTGGACGCATTTGCGCGACAAACACGTTACTAAGCGTGCTGTCCTTAATATCGTCAATGAACACCACGGATGAACCGTCTGGCGTACCTTGGAACTGACCCTTTTTAAGTAAGTCGACGCTATTTTCCGCCGCGACTTGTTCGTAAAGGTGCTCCACTCGGTCTTGAGACCAAGGTGATAACCAAAGTGCATTAAACGCAGCCACACCAGAGGTGATCAACGCCAAGTAAAGTGCAGCTTGCACTAGGAACTTGTTGCCGATCCCCGTCGCATTCATCACGACAATTTCGCTTTCTGCATAGAGACGACCAAAAGTGATCAATATGCCGATGTACAAACTCAATGGCAGCATCAATAAACCCATTGCTGGCATGTTCAAACCAACAATAGAGAAAATCAATCCAGCAGGAATATCCCCGTCAGAAGCATCAGCGAGAACACTGATGAACTTCTGGCTCACAAACACCAAAAAAAGTACGAAAAAAATCGCAAATTGGCTCTTGAGTGTTTCGCGGATCAAATATCTAACAATAAT
>NZ_JAWOTS010000330.1:0-1166 GCF_033338975.1 Vibrio sp. Vb0349
AATTAAATTGAGAACTTATAAGTTCTGTTGGCGACTAATTTTATATACCTTGGCTCACACGGATAATCATGATGAAAAAAATGTCTTTGGCTCTGGCACTCTCTAGTGCTCTCCTGATAGCCCCGTTTGGTTGGGCGCAATCCATCTCTGCAACCACGCAAGATCCCATCTATCAACTTGATGATAAGTTAGTTTTAGGGCGGGTCGAAAGTGTGTATTACAGCGAAATTCCTGAGCTAAGTGACGTCCCTTTCATCGGTAAAATTGATACCGGCGCTGACACCACCTCCATGCATGCAGAAAATATTCACGTAAGCAGCAGCAATCCCAAATACAAAAATCTTAAAGATGACAAACTGCTGTGGGCAATTGTCGACGATTTAGGTGGCACGCAAGCCAAATGGGAAGCCAACAGTTTTGAACCTTATCAAGTCACCGTCAGTTTCACGATTCAGCATCCTTATACTGGCAAAGAGATCACGGTAACCGACGATCTTGAGCGCATCAGTGCTATCCGCAGTCGCACCAGCAAAAAACCGATTTTGCGTCCAACCGTAAAAATGCCGATGACGATTGCTGGGCATACGGTAGATACCGTGGTGAACCTTACCTCGCGCAAACAGTTCTCTGCGCCAATCCTGATTGGCAAAACTTACCTAGATGATAACGCGTGGGTGTTTGCTGGGTATGACTACCTGCAAGAACAACCCAACGCGAAAATGATTGGCAAGAAAGAGACGGTAGAAATCGAAGGCATTCCCTACAAAACCAGCGTTTCGACAAGCAGCCGTTACACAAACGTTCACGCTCTCGACATCAAAGTGGATAAAACAGCCAAGCAAGTGTCGTTTACTTTAGAGGGTGAGCACGGCAAGCGCCATCCTATGACACTGCCATTGGTGCGCATGTTGAAAACCACCAAGAGCGAGCGACCTTTGGTGTATCTGCCTGTCAAGATTGATGAAAACGAAACTCAGCAATGGTTGGTGTACTTACGAGACCGCAGCAAGTTCAGTTCGCAAATCCGTCTGGGCCGAGACGTAGTGAGCCAACATTTCGTAATAGATACCGACAAAGAGAATTTGCTCGGCGGCGTGGAAAAAACCTTTAAGAGTGCACTGAAGTCCAAGCCATTGGTGATTTCACCGGAAGAGGAAGTGAACATT
>NZ_JAWOTS010000331.1:0-1165 GCF_033338975.1 Vibrio sp. Vb0349
CATTTCACGTTTTACGGCGACATCACGTGCTAAACGGTTGATTTCTGTCGCGGTGCTACCAAAGCGATGGGCATTGCTTTCTAACTCTTGAATCATCTTTTGCAAACTGACGGTTTCTTCGGTGAGTGATTCAAAACGGCTACGCATAATTTGCAGTTGATGAAGTTGAGACACAAGCAATGGCTGCGCTTCCCCAAGACTACTTACGGTGGCGTTACTCGCAATGTCCCACAATTGGTTACTGTTCAGCTCTGGCTGTTTTGAACTGAGCAGAACTGTGCGTTCTTGCTCTAAGCGTTTTAATTCGCGCAATTTTCCTTGTACTAGGCTGTGCGCTTCGGTGTATTTGGCGCGGAGCAGAGTAAGCTCGCTTCGGATCTCGATAATTTGTTCTTCAATCTTACCGATGACGGGGTTGGTTTTGGAAAGCTGTTGGTCCAAGCTCCCCAAACTGCGAGTCACACCGGCCAGCTCGGCTTCTTTCTCCGCCAAGGTTTGCTTTAAGCTGGCTAGGCGGGTCAAGCTTTGGGCCTGCATTTCTGGAGTTGCGTGTGAGTAGGTGTTTTTGTACTCGGCAAAAGCGTGCTCGGCTTTGTCGAGCTCTTCTCTTCGCTTATTGATATGAATGGTCAAGAAATGACTGGAATCCTTAATCGAAGAGCGTTCCGGTGCCAACAGTTGCTCAACAAATCGGTTACTCACCGACGTTAACATTGACTCCATTCCTTGTGCTTTACCGCTTCTTAGCTGAATTTGGATAAAGTCTTTACCCAGTTGTTGAACCGATAAGCGCGAAGCGAGATCTTTGATGATGAATTCTTGTTCTTTCGCGCCCATGTCATCGTCAATCAGCCCTTGCTCTTTTGCGACAGAGTAGAGCACGTGACGGCTTTTCAGCAAAGTACTCAACGCACTCAAACGGTCTTTAAGCATGGTTGATACGGCAATATCTTGCAGAAACGGATTCATCTTTGCCGTTTCTTGAATCAACATGCTGGTGTGTGCGACGTACGTTGTTGGAACGAGCTTGCTTACGCCAAAACCAAGGATAGGTAGCACAAGCATCGGAATGACAATCATATAGCGACGTCGCCACGCGCCATGCAGTAATACGCTGATGTTTTCTCGTAAATCGCTCATAGTGCCCTCACTAATTTCTCAACTT
>NZ_JAWOTS010000332.1:0-1164 GCF_033338975.1 Vibrio sp. Vb0349
TTTAGACAAGGTGATGGCTCGTCTACACATCTTGGAAGGTTTGTTGGTTGCTTACCTCAACCTAGATGAAGTGATTGAGATCATTCGTACCGAAGACGATCCAAAAGCGGTGTTGATGGAACGCTTTGGTATTACCGATATTCAAGCCGATGCGATTCTGGATACCAAACTTCGTCACCTAGCGAAGCTAGAAGAGATGAAGATCCGTGGTGAACAAGACGAACTCGAGAAAGAGCGTGAGAAGCTAGAGCAGCTGCTTGGTTCTGAGCGTCGTCTGAACACTCTGCTTAAGAAAGAAATTAAAGCAGACGCAGAGAAATACGGCGATGACCGTCGCTCTCCTTTAGTTGAACGTGCTGAAGCAAAAGCACTGACTGAGCGTGACCTAGTACCAAGTGAGCCAATTACCGTTGTTCTGTCTGAGAAAGGTTGGGTTCGTCATGCGAAAGGACACGATGTTGATGCGGAAAGCTTGAACTACAAATCAGGCGATAAATACTTGGCGCATGCGCGCGGTAAGAGCAGTCAGCCGGCGGTCTTCCTTGGCAGTGATGGTCGAAGTTACTCGCTTGAGTCGCACTCGTTGCCATCAGCACGTAGTCAAGGTGAGCCGATTACTGGTCGCTTGAACATCACGGCGGGTAGCAGTATTCGTCAGGTGATCATGAGCGAAGAAGATCAGCTATGGCTGGTGGGCTCCGATGCTGGTTACGGCTTTGTGTGTAAAGGCGCTGATTTGCTATCGAAGAACCGTAGCGGTAAAGCGTTGGTTACGTTGCCTGCAAATTCTGAAGTGATGACGCCAAAAGAAGTCGGCGATCTGGATTCGGATGAGATTCTCGCGATTACCAACCAAGGGCGTATGTTGTTGTTCCCAATTAAAGACTTGCCGCAATTAGCGAAAGGTAAAGGTAACAAGATTATCAACATCCCAGCAGCTAAAGCGAAAGAGCGTGAAGAAGTGTTGTCCCACTTAATCGCGTTGCCGCAAGGTGCTTCTTTAACCTTGTACGCTGGTAAGCGCAAGCTAGGTTTGAAACCTGCTGATCTTGAGAACTTCCGTGGTGAGCGTGGTCGCCGAGGTAGTCTGCTGCCAAGAGGCTTACAGAGAGTGACGCGAATTGACGTTGAGCTTGGTGAGTCGAGCAGCACTGAAGAATCGAT
>NZ_JAWOTS010000333.1:0-1164 GCF_033338975.1 Vibrio sp. Vb0349
AAGGTAATCTCGATTACTTTGAAATGGTGCTACCAAGCTTTTGGCACGATAAAACGAACACTGATGTTTACAAAAAAGGTTATATCCAAAAGTATTGGGGATTCAACCAATCACCACAAGGTGCTGGTGGCGTATGGATGAATACGGCAATGCCTTTGTTGGATAATCTTGAAGTGCGCAAAGGCATCATGGCTGCAACAGATTTTGATGGCATGATAGAGAACATCATGCGTGGTGACTACTCACGTAAGCCACATGGTTTGGGCTTTGGTCATGGTGAGTATGACGATCCAAACAACACACCGCCAAAGTTTGATGTCGATGCTGCGGTTAAGCATTTCGAAAAAGCAGGTTTTGATACTTTAGGTTCAGATGGTATTCGCGTAAACGACAAAGGCCAACGTTTAAGCTTTGCGATTACGTACGGTTACAACTCATGGACACCTCGTATTGCATACTTAAAAGAGCAAGCGAAGCTGGCAGGTCTAGAGTTCACATTGAACTTAGTCGATGGTTCATCTGCGTTTAAGTACATTTTAGAGAAGAAGCACCAGCTGGCATTCCTGAACATGGGATCTGGTGAGATTCCAGCTTACTGGGAGTACTTGCATTCTGACAATGCGAACAAGCCGCAAACCAATGCTCACACCAACTACAGTAGCCCAGAACTCGATAAGTTGATCGAAGCGTATGATGCTGAGTTTGATCAGAATAAACGTTATGAGCTGTCGCACCAGATTCAAGAATACGTAAAAGAAGCAAATATTATTGTTCCTGGGTACATGGTGCCTTACTCACGTGTAGCACATTGGCGTTGGGTTAAAATTCCAAAAGATGGCATGACTAAAGCAACGGAATGGGTTCTGCACCCAATGGATATCGGTAACTTCTGGATTGATGAATCCGTTAAGAAAGAGACTGAAAAAGCCATGAAGAGCGGTAAATCCTTCCCAGAAGTCACCGTGATTGATGACCGCTACAAGCTGTAATCGTTACTGACTAAGATAGAAAGAAAGCCCCACAATATGAGTGGGGCTTTTTGTTTGTGGATTATGCTGCGTTAGCTAACTAAGTAAGACGCCTCTAATAGGTAAGTTTTTACATCACCTAGGGGCGAAAACGCTTTGTCGATCGTTTTAAATCGTTCATCAATAGAATCACAGG
>NZ_JAWOTS010000334.1:0-1164 GCF_033338975.1 Vibrio sp. Vb0349
TTATATCTCGTCAAAATTGCCAGTGGAGAGAGACTCCATCACAGAGGATCACGTATCAAAAACTTACTGGCAGCTGAATGAGCTTAAAAGTGCTCCTGGTGATGCGAGTAACGGCAGTCAAAACTACAACCTAAGCCAAATTACGCAATCTGTGGTGGATGTGTGGCGAGACGATTTCGCCAAAGCGGGGATCTCTGTGGAGTTAGAGGATGAGAACAAGTCTAGCCGTATTGCTCTAGAGAGTTTTAATCTGGATGTTATCTTCAACAGTATCTTTGCCAACATCATCAAGCGCTCTTTCCGAGGTCAAGCCGTAAAAGTGATGCTAGAAGAGGGGCGGGACATTGTCTCACTCAGCTTTTTGGATTACGGAACACAATTGCCAAATAAACTTTCTCTAAGTCGTCCTGCGAATAACAATGTGGACTTGAGTATCGACAATCTTTCGCAGCTGGTTACGGTGAGTGGAGGGCACTTAGCGGTGTTCACTTCTGATGCGCAGAATAAAATTGAGATTACTTGGCCGATGGCAAAAGAGTTGAGCCATGTTGAGGAAGTTTTACCAGAATTTGTGCCAGAAAACATCGTCGAAGAAAAAGCCAGTCCAGAGAATGAGTGGCTACAAAAGGTTTATCAGTTAGTTGCTGAGCATTACCATGACCCTGATTTTGGTACTGCGACAGCGGCTAAGATGTTATTTATGTCTGAACGTAGTTTACAACGCCGCTTTAAGTCGGCCTCGTCAAGAACGTTAAAAGATTATTTAACGGAGGTACGGTTAGAAACTGCTTGCGAACAGTTACTCGCAGGTGAAAAAATCAGTGAAGTGGCTTTCAATTGCGGTTTCAATGATCCCTCTTACTTCAGCCAGAAGTTCAAGTTGCACTTTGGTCTACCTCCATCAAAGTTCGCGATGGAACAAGACAGTCACGCAAATTAGCCTCCAATCTTTCGAACATCGCTAATAGTTACAGCATGGATGTTATCTAAATCACCTCCTCACGTTTAGCGGCGTGATTCGTTCTGATACCGCAACTAAACCATTCTAGTCGCCTCGGGTTACGCAGCGTTCTGTTTTTTGAGTTGTTCTGAGTAAGTAAAGCATCTGTACTTTCTTATGTAGTTCGCAGCACCAAAGGGCTGCAATGCCTTTGTGTTGTTAGG
>NZ_JAWOTS010000335.1:0-1163 GCF_033338975.1 Vibrio sp. Vb0349
GCTTGGAAACTGTTGGCGTAACCTTCAAAGTCTGCACACTTCATTGGTGGCATTGGTTTGTTTTCGAGGTATTCTCGCCCGACGTTTGGAAAAGCGATGAAATCTTTGAAGTTGTGGTAGCGTCCACCTGGAATTAGGTTGTCGTAATTGGAAATTCTTAGTTTGCTGCACAAGAAGTCGAGCATCTCTTGCGGCATTTCACGCTCATACACAAAGCGTACTGGCATGGCGGTTAAACGTTGGTTTACGCCTGCTGACATTTGCTCTAGCAAGCTGTATTCGATTTCATTACGCAAGTCGTACTCTGCATCACGCGTCATTTTCATCGCGTAGCCTGCGAGCTCATCATAATCGAAAAAGCCTTTAAATAGCTCGTCTAAACAGTATCGGATGATGTTATCAAGCAAGATGATGGTCTTACGGCGTTTGCCTTTTTGCTCTGGCACCATCACGAAGCGTGGCAGGTGGTCGGTTGGAATTTCGATGAGAGCGTATTGAGAGTGGTCTTCTTTGCGCAGTTCGACGGCGATGTAAGCGTATTCGTCTTTGAGGAATTGCAGCACGTCGATTTCATCTTTCATCAACAAAGGCGTGATATGTGGCATGACTTCTTTGCGGAAGTATTTGGTGATCCACTTTTCCTGCGCTTCATCGAGTTGATGCTCATTGACCAAGAAAATGCGACGCCGTGCCATTTCTCTAATTAATTCACTGTAAAGTTCGTCGAATTGTTCGTTAAGCTTAAGGGCTTTGGCTTGCATCTTACTTAACAGACGCTTGGAGTTGTCACTCCCTCCTCGCTCTTGGTTGATCAAAATACGACGTTTCACATCAGCGAAGCGCACTTTGTAGAATTCGTCGAGGTTGTTGGAAAAGATCCCAAGAAAACGAATACGCTCGATCAACGGAACGGTTTTGTCGGCCGCTTCTTGTAACACTCGTTCATTGAAAGATAACCAACTAAGCTCTTTTTCTATATATAGTTTTTCTGCGCTCATAACCTTACCTAGCCTAAAGTGAAGTAATCGTACTGATCATGGGGATAAACAGACGAGTGAAAACATTATGAGATTTTTGTTACAGATATATTTCATACCACGCATTGCATAAGAGTTGTATTCTTTTCAGGTGTTTAATGTGATCTGTAATATAATTGTCATCTT
>NZ_JAWOTS010000336.1:0-1163 GCF_033338975.1 Vibrio sp. Vb0349
AGATAACGCTATCGATGTGCAATTTGTGCAAGAGAAGAACGAGGTGCTTGTTTCAAAAAGCCTAGTGGTAGAGAAAGATATTCTCACCGCCGACAAGCTCCAAGTGCTGCTGGAATACAACTTTTTGTATCGCGAAACGGGCGGAGTGCAGTTTTGCATCAACCCAACCACCAAAGACATTCTGCTTCAAATCGCCATCACGGCAGACACCGAGATCAGCCAATTAGCCAACGTGATCAGTCAGTTGAATGAGTTGAGTGACACTTGGGTGCAACTGTTCCAAAACAACACGGTTGTCGATTTTAGCCAACAAACTGGCTCACACCCGTTTATTCAAGTTTAAGGTTTTTTACATGGTTAATATCAATACGTCACACATGCAGTCATTGAGCCAGCTGACGTCACATTTGGCGACACAGAATCAAGCGGACGATAAAGAGATTCGAGCACACAACGGCAAAGACATTTTCGTAAAAGAAGGTGCGCCAAAAAACAAAAGCGTGAGCGCTCGTATTAGCCATCAGAACAAAGCGAAAGACATCGTGGTGAATCTGCTCACCAAGCAGGGCATTCCAAAAGATGTGGCGAAGCAAATGCTACAAAACGTGCTCAATGGCGAAAATAAACTGACGCTCGGTAATTTGAAAAATCTTGAAAGATTGTCGTCTGGCCCAAGTTCACACTGGCCTGCCGCACAAACCGACACCGCGTCTTCCAAAACCAGCAAAGCCTCATCCAGCGTAGCGCTGATCAACGAGCACAAAGACAACCTTCAAAAGCTGGGGGATTTTGCGTGTACAGACTTAAATACGTTTGGTCAAAAAGGGTCGCAGTTTTATGAAACAAAAGGCGCGCCAAGGCTAAAAGCTCTTTACACGAACCAAGCACGAATCGCGCAAGACCAAAGAGCGACCATGTCTGCCAGCGCAGTTCAAGCTGCCGCTCAAAGAGGCAATGCTCCGCGGCTAAGTACATTACAGAACATTGCTAAGTATGTACAAAATGCTAAGGCAGGTTGCTGTACCACATTTGCTTTCGCTGCCGCTGCTGAAATGATTCAAGGCATGTCGGGCACACCAGAAAACCAGCCAAAAGTAGAAGTTGTGGCGTTTAAAAAAGGCCATTCTGGCACGCACCTTTATGTATTGGTAGGGAGACAAGAA
>NZ_JAWOTS010000337.1:0-1162 GCF_033338975.1 Vibrio sp. Vb0349
GTATTATCAATAGTCAGATAGCAACCAACACCAAGTTTGATGCATCGGTCCGAAATGGATTGGAATCGTCTCGTGCGGACAGTGCCGTAAAAGGCAGTTATCGAGGTGAGACAGTGCGCGTGCACAACGCCACTCAATCGCTTTTTGACGCGATGGAAGAGCTCACATCACTTGGCTCCGAAAAAGCAGAAAAAGATCTCACCAAACGCAAAATAAAAGACGGTGGCGTTCGCGTTAACGAAGCACACGAGCTGGTTTCTGATTACCTCAGAAAGGTGCCCGATCTAGAGAAAAACCAAAAAATCAAAGATCTCGCGGCCAAAATGGCGGGTGGCAACATTTCGACCATCGCTCAGCTTCAAGCGTATTTGAACGGGTTTTCGGAAGAGAAAAGCCACCAATACTTAGCTCTAAAAGCGGTGAAGAAATACTTATCGGCCAATCCGGAAAGCAAACACTTATTGGCGCTGATTGACCAAGCGATCTTGAAAATCGAGCAGAACCCGGATTCTTGGTCGCAAATCGACACCGAAATCCGTGTTTCTCATTTCGCTGATGAGTTTAGCAAAGAGCAAGAGTTCAGCTCTCTTCATCAATTGCGCGGCTTTTACCGCGATACGGTGCACAGCTATCAAGGGCTTGGCTCTGCATATCAGGATGTTGTCGAGCGTTTTGGTGAGCAAGAAGTCTCTACTGCGGTGGACTTCATGCTGCAAGGCATGAGTGCCGACCTTAGCGTGCAAGGCAGCAACATTGACTCCGTCAAATTGCAGCTGCTGATGTCCGATATGCAAAAACTCAAAACGTTGAACACCTTGCAAGATCAGGTAGGGCGGCTATTTCAAATGTTCAAACCAGAAAGGATGAGTCATGGCTTATCAGGCTTCTGATTTGATGGCAGACGTAATTGCTCTGGTCGAGCAACGTTGGGTCAGCAGTGAAGAGATTTGGAAGATCGCAACATCAATGGAGTTGGTGGCAATAGAACAGAAAATCGATTTTTTTCGAGAGCTGCACAAGTTGATACGACACATCCCCGTTGATGTATTTGCTGACGACGAACAGAGACAAAACCTAATACAAGCCGCACAAAAGGCGCTAGACGAAGCCATTGATATAGAAGAAGAGGAAGCGTGGGAAGATGAGTTGGATTGATGCATCA
>NZ_JAWOTS010000338.1:0-1162 GCF_033338975.1 Vibrio sp. Vb0349
AATCTATGACGATGGCCGCTATCCATTTTGTTATCGCAATGGTTTGGCAATGTGGCTTGGCTGGGGCTTTAAACTCAGCAAAGAACTTGCTCAAAAATGCCAGCTTTATGAAATGGATGGAAGGAGTAACAGGTGCTGTGCTTGTTGCGCTAGGAATTAAGTTACTGATTGAAGAACCACTTTAAATGCGCAATTTATACCGACTTGCTTTAATGCTGACGCTGTTTTTGTTGGGGTTTGCGAGTGCTGTTGCTTGGATGACATTACCACAAATCAAGTTTTCACCTCGGGGGATGGAGTGGGGGTGGCACTGGCCGCACTTTGAGCCGTTTTCTAATGGTATCCAAAAGGCGCGAACGCACGACACCAAACAGCTCTTGTTAAGACGAGTTTACCTTGACGATGCGATCGTCGTTTTTGTATCTACGACGTTAGACAACAAGTTTGAAATCGATGTTGTGCAGGAGAAAACTTGCAAACCGAACGCCACAACTTGGGCATCCGTATCAGTGAATCGCCAGCGAATGGCGCATGTGCCAATGGTGTGTGATAGCGTCGGACAGAGTTATTTTTACCGTTACATAGGTAAGCATTTAGATTCGCTAGAATTTGGCGGTGATGAGTCTTTCATTACGGAAGATTTTGCCCATTGGCCAATCGCGGATATTAAAGTTGATCAGTTCAAACAGCAAAACGCTAAGTTTTTTGAACAGCGTGGAGAGAAGGTTGAACATCAGTGGTTACGTGATTAACGCTGTCATCTGAATCTAGATAAAAATAAAGCCCGCTAAACATGAGCGGGCTTTGTGTTTTAAGGTTTCTAACTCGTTTAAGTGCAGGCTTAACGGTTCTTTGTAGAGCTATGCTTTTACCGCATCAAGATCATCAGATTGAACTGAAGGGTTAAAGAACAATTTAGTTTCTGCCAGTACAACATGACGAAGCGCAATCAAACCAATAAGGTTAGGGATCGCCATCAAGCCATTTACGATATCTGCCAGAATCCAAATCATGTCTAGATGCAGGAACGCGCCTGAAGCCACTAGAGCAAGGAAGATAATCTTGTAAGGCAGAACCGCTTTTGTGCCCATTAGGAACACCACACAACGCTCACCGTAGTAGTTCCAACCAAGGATCGTTGTAAACGCAAAGAACATCAGAC
>NZ_JAWOTS010000339.1:0-1162 GCF_033338975.1 Vibrio sp. Vb0349
CTATTGGCTTCGCAGCCGCGGCTCAAATAAACCGCAGCGTTGAGCGTATCCCCACCAAATGTTTGATGCATTGAGCCGAACGGTTTGCCATTCAGCTCAATCATACATTCACCAATAATGGCGATGTGCTTCATTGGTTACGCCCTCTCTTCAAAGTAGCGTTTTGCGTTACCAAAACAGATGTCTTCGACCATAGGGCCAAGCAACGATAAGTCATTTGGAACTTCGCCGTTCTCTGCCCAACGACCGACCATGTCACACAGGATGCGGCGGAAGTATTCGTGGCGGGTGTAAGACAAGAAGCTGCGCGAGTCCGTTAACATGCCGACGAATTGGCTGAGCAAACCAAGTTGAGAAAGCTGTTCCATTTGGCGTTGCATGCCGTCTTTCTGGTCGTTGAACCACCAACCCGAGCCAAACTGCACTTTGCCCGCGATGCCGCCACCTTGGAAGTTACCAATCATGGTCGCCATCATTTCGTTATCACGAGGGTTCAAACAGTAAAGAATAGTACGCGGCAGCTCGTTGGTTTGGTCCATTTCATCCAGTAGATGTGCCAGCTCAAAAGCAAATGGGCGATCGCCAATCGAGTCAAAACCTGCATCAGCACCTAGTAGTTGGAACATGCGTGTGCTGTTGTTGCGCTGCGCGCCAATATGGAACTGCATGACCCAGCCCAATTGCGCGTAGCGTTTACCGAGCCAAACTTGAACCGCGGTAGAGAACTGCGCACATTCAAGCTCAGACAATACTTCGCCATTCAAACGACGAGCCAGCAACGCATCTAAATCAGCCTCGCTTGGGATCGGCGCGTAACGGACGATCTCAATGCCGTGGTCTGCCGCACGACAGCCATGTACATCGAAGTGTGCCAAACGTTTATCGAGTGCACTCAATAAATCATCAAAGCGGCGGATCTCAATGTCTGCTACTTCGCCCAGTTTGTGCATGTAATCTGCAAACACGTCCAATTCAATCTTGAACGCTTTATCCGGACGCCAACTCGGCAGCACTTTAACGTTAAAGGTGTCGTCTTCTGCGATGACTTTGTGATGTTCTAGTGAATCAATAGGATCATCGGTTGTGCCCGCCATTACGACGTTCATTTGCTGCATGATGCCGCGAGCCGTAAATTCAGGTGTCGCAAGTAGCTCATTACATT
>NZ_JAWOTS010000340.1:0-1160 GCF_033338975.1 Vibrio sp. Vb0349
CATCTTGAAGAGGATAAATATCCAATGCGTGACTCGTCGCTAAGCTCGCTGCAACGTGTCCGCCAGCCGAGAAACCTAAAACACCAATCGATGATAAATGAGACGCCAAAGGCAACTGACGCACCAAACGCATTGCTCGCTGCGCGTCCGCCAGTGGCGTCCAAGCTCCAAATTCATGCCCTTCATTTGGCATGCGATAGGTCATCACAAACACGGTAAAACCTGCTTGGTTCAACACGCGTGCGCTGTCCGCCCCTTCTTTATCCACCGAGACTCGCTGATAACCGCCACCGGGCATCAATAAAATACCCATCCCGTTGGATTGCTCTGGTTCAAACACGACAATTTCGGGATGCGTGATGTCAAACACAGCGCGATCTGGTAACAACTCGTTCGGATTTCTTTCTTGATAACTTTGCACCAGATGGGAGGGGATTTGAGGCTCAGACCACAAAGGCAAAACGAGATGCTCAGGAAACCAAGTCTGTAGTGAAGTAATCGGCGCAACGTGCATGGCATTCTCTCCGGCTTAAAAACAAAAAAAGCCAGCACAATGGCTGGCCTTAACCTATTTCCCGATAAAATGAGGGCTTAGTCTAGTAGCGACTTCACATATTCTGCAATTTCAGGTACTTGGCAGTGCGCGAAGAAACACTCTTGGAATTGCGTGCTGCCTACTGCAGTTTTCACTAGCTCTTGGTCGATAGCACGTAGACCTTCAACCACGTCTTTTGCTACCGCTGATTTCACGTTGTTTAGGATAGCTGCGTTCGCTTGCTGAGGTGCTGCTCGCTCAATTGGGTAACCTTCGCCGCGCTTGCCTGTGAACGCTTTTTCGAAGATGTAACGAACGTTCAATTCACCCGCCCAACCAAAACCTTTCGCAAATGCTAGAGAAATCGCGTTGCCGTTATTGATTTGGTTGAACAGGAACGCGTCTGATGGCTCTAGGCAGTAACCACAAACAACGCCAGGGTGTAGGTTGCAAGACATCAATGCACCTTGGCCAGTACCACAACCAGTTACCACGAAGTCCACAGCTTTTGAGTTCAGCAGAATGCTCGCCATGATACCTAGGTGAATGTAAGTTAGGTGATGGTCGTTTTCATCCGTCATACCAACGTTGAAAACATCGTGACCAAGGCCACCTGCTACTGAGT
>NZ_JAWOTS010000341.1:0-1159 GCF_033338975.1 Vibrio sp. Vb0349
TGAGTAATACCGTTGTACGTAAAAGACGTTTCACTATACATCGGATAAATATCTGGCAGATCACGAATGATTGCTTGACCCAACTTAGCTATATCATGCGGTGTTGAATACAAACCATCGCTATCTAAACCGTGAGGGTTAGTAAATGAGGAATTCGTCAAACCAAGTTGACTCGCCCAACTATTCATTAAGCTAACAAAGCCTGCTTCGCTGCCAGCGACGTGCTCTGCAATGGCAACACTAGCATCGTTTCCTGACTGAACCACCAATCCTCGATATAAATCAGACAGAGACACAGATGTGTTTACTTCGATGAACATTTTGGAAGAATCTGGGAAGTTTTTCGCCCAAGCGTTGCGACTAATGACAACTTGATCATCGAGACTGATATTGCCAGCGTTTACTTCTTGTCCTGCAACATAAGCAGTCATCAACTTAGTTAAGCTCGCTGGGTTTAATCGCTTGTCTGCATCGCGCTCTACCAACACTTTACCTGTGTGATAGTCCATCAGTACATAACCGCGGGAGCTTAATTCAGGTGCATTAGGGACAACAGTTGGTGCAGCAAAGGCAAAGTGAGAGAAGGTAGCAAGGCCGGTAAGGAAAGTCGTGTTGAATAAGGTATTTTTTCTCATAGTGACATCTAATCTTATTAGCAATCTGTGGCTTACAAACTAAGTCGAGTATATTGAAACGCCATACAGTTACAGCAGCAATGTTACGATTCGTTACCTTTACTCAATGTTTGTCGAGAAGAATGAGAGATGAGTAGAAATTTTCCGCCCATACATGTGATGCCCAAACGAGATCACGAAAGAACGGCCTCACGTCAATGACAGCGAGAATCCACATTTTTAGATAAGCAGATCTCTAAAACAAATCGTTCAAAATATGAAAAAGCACCCGCACAAACGGTGATGTCAGGGAGAGTACCTGTGCGGGCTTAAAAGGACAATTCAACCCAATAATTACAGAGCTGAAAAACTAGGGGTAATGAAAATCGGATAATCCAAGATCTTCAGTTGCGCTTATATTACTCACCTTACGTTTTATCTTGTTAGCTTCGCGTCAATACCAGAGTAATAGAGACGTGATACACAAAAATTGGGATTGATTTTATTGACGACGAATAAAATAAAAAATATCGAAGAGAAAACTC
>NZ_JAWOTS010000342.1:0-1158 GCF_033338975.1 Vibrio sp. Vb0349
CTGTATCGACTTTTTTACTGCCCCAATCCCAGATGCCCAACTGTTGAGTACCATCGGCCACCAACTTGGTATGCTCAAGCTAGAGAAAAAAGTTTGGCCAAGCTTTGGCAATAGCCTCGATATGGGGCTGATTGGCGAATCTATCCCGATGAAGCGCTTACGCGATCAAGTTAAGCGAATTGGTCCTACGGACGTGAGTATTCTGATCTCTGGCGAGAGCGGTACTGGTAAAGAAGCGGTTGCTCGTGCAATTCACAAAGTATCTTCCCGTTCTCATAAGCCCTTTATGTCGATTAACTGCCGCGCTTTGAATGAGCAACGTTTCCAAGCGGAAGTATTTGGTATTGCTGCGGATGCTGAGATGGGCCCAAGTCTGTTGGAACAAGCAGATGGCGGTACTGTGTTGTTTAATGACATTCTGACCATTTCGAAGGACCAGCAAATGAACCTGTTAAGGTTTTTGCAAGAGGGCACGATTGAAACGCGCGAAGGTGTGAAGAATGTGAATGTGCGTATTCTTGCTGCTAACTCGTCAGACGTAGAAAAAGCTTTGATTGATGGCGACTTCAACGAAGAGTTGTACCATTACATCAATGTACTTCGTATCAACGTACCAAGCTTGAAAGAGCGCGCGAGTGACATTGCACTACTAGCTCGCTTCTATCTGCAAGAGTTCTCTAAAGAGTACAACTCTCAAGCAAAAAGTTTCTCTGAGGACGCTTTGAAAGCTCTGACTCGTTACTTCTGGCCTGGTAATGTTCGCGAGTTGATGAACCAAGTTAAGCGTGCGGTGTTGATGTCTGACAGCGTGATGATTGAAGAACATCATCTCGATTTGCCGCAACGTAATGATTCAAAACGCAGTTTGAAATCAATTCGTGAAAAGAGTGAGCGTGATGCGTTATTGGTTGTGTTGGAGTCGCACTCTGGTCAAGTTTCCAATGCGGCGAAAGAACTTGGTGTGTCGCGTGCAACCATGTATCGACTACTTAACAAGCACAACTTGATTTCCGATCAAGCGATGTAATTCAATGAGTGAATCGAATTGAAAGAGCGACCTTGCTGGTCGCTCTTTTTCGTTGTATACGTTCTGATTTATAAAACTCGAAGTTTTATATATTCCCTAGATGAATATGTTATATGAAAAAACATATGCAA
>NZ_JAWOTS010000343.1:0-1158 GCF_033338975.1 Vibrio sp. Vb0349
ATAAAAGGTGATGTTTGAATCGGTTTGACTATAACCCGCGAAGGAAATGAACGACCAGTTTTGCCAATCAAACACGTTTTGGTATTCGTAAGCGGCAAACAAGCTCAAGGTGTCATCACTGCGCGTTTTCGCAAAAATTTGGCTCGCCGATTGATAATCTTTGAGTGCATAGCCTGCGGTTAAGGCTAAACGATGACGGTTGATGAACTTAAACCAACTTACGTCAAAGGCATAAGAGTCATACGATTCTGCTTTTCCATCCGCATCTTGGTTGATGTAGGTGAACGCGGGTTGCAGTAGCGATGTTTGGTCTAGTGAAATACGATATTCGCCTTTTACGTAATAAATACTGGCATCACGCGCGAGTGAACGATCGGTGACTTCATCTTGTTCGACATCTTTATCGGCATAAGCTAAATCGAGGGTGAAGTTTCTATCGACCAAACCTTTGATTTGAAATCGATAGGCGTTACCACCTTCATCCGTTGTTTTACGAGCCGTACCTACTTGATAAGGATTACGCCACGTTTCGCCTTTGAGGACGGTCGGAAGGTAAGAGACATCCAATACTGTGCCTGACGGCAGTTCGTACTGATAGCCTAATTGAAAAGCCAGTGTACCGACTGCCACATCGGAACGCGTTGTACCAGCATACACTTGGTGGTTGAGCTGGCGACCAAACGTGTAGGCGATACTTCCGAGTGGCGCTGCGATGACGGTTGTGTCGCTTTCAGCGCTTTGGTTTAACGAGTCGATGGTTTTGCTGTTGTCGGTATTAAAGTTCGATTCCGATGAAATCACACCAGCATTGATTGAGATTTCGCCGCTGAACCCTGCAGTTTCAGCGAGTTGAGCCTGAGCAGAACTGACGACAAAGGCCAAAGGCAAAAGGGTTAGCCTTGGTTTCATTCGTTATCTCCTTGTTGTCGAATGAATATTGTGATTTTGATATGAGTTTGGTTTTACATAAAACAAATCTGACCATTCTCACAAATGTTCCAATGTGGCAACGGAGCAGTATAATTACACGCTGTTTTATTACTCACACCTTATCACTGTTGTTTGGTTATCATGTTGGCATATTTGTTATTTTTTTTTAACGCTTCTTTTGTGATTCTCAATTCTGCGATTTGTTCACTCGTAATTTGTGTCATCGCT
>NZ_JAWOTS010000344.1:0-1157 GCF_033338975.1 Vibrio sp. Vb0349
GTCAAAAATAGGTAAGTCAATACGCCAACCTTGCAAAGCCTCAACCACACCTTGCTCGTCAATCACAATGACGCGTCCTTGTGACTTATTTAACCCTGTCGGTGCCTTGCCATAGCGTTTTTCAAGCAGACGTAAGTCTTCACGCATACCGAGCTTTTTCGCGGCGTACATCGTGCTTTCAATAACCTGTTTGTTATCTGGCATCACAGCCAAAGCGCGACGGTAATCCACATAAGCGCTGTTAAGATCACGTGACGCTTCGTACAACAAACCAGAAAGATAGAAGAGATAACCGTTTTGCACCGCGCTGAGTTTTTTCCCTGCATCTGGATAACTCGCGAGCACGCTGCCTAAGTTGGCTGACATACCTTGGTTTTTTAGATCTTTTTCTGCCGACTTCAGCTCTTTTTCACGCGCTTTTCTCGCCGCTTCCTGAACTTGGTTGGCACGACGAACTTCGACGAGTGCGCCTTCTAAATCATTTTTTTGTAGATAGTTCAGACCAAGGTATAAATGCAAAAAGCCGAGTTCGTAGTCTGCAGGTTGGTATTCGTTAAGATTGTCGTTTACAGCAAGTGAACCTACGCTCGTCGCTGTTTCAGAAACAGAAATGGTTGCTCGGTCTTGTTGAACGCGTACCGCGCGGTCGCTCTCTTCGAGAGCTTTGAGGCTGGTTGGATAATCTTTCGCAAGGAATGAAATACGACCCTTTTCGAAATTGCCAAGGATCTCGCTACCGACGTCGCTCGATTGGAGTTGCTCAGCGTTGGCATAATTGCCAGCAACAACTGCCTGATAAACTTCTTGATTCTGGTCGCTGTAGTGGCTAAACAAATTGCCCGCAGACAAATTAGCGCAGCCAGACGCCATCAAGACCCAGCTAATCAGTCCAAACAGCTTCACACCTAATTTCACATTTATCTCCGCAAATGTGTGCTCAGAAAAGAATATAAATAGGGTGGCATAGGCACCACCCTTTTCAAATTAGCTTAGCTCAATACCATTGGACCTAAAGGACGACCGCCTAGTAGGTGCATGTGAATATGGTAAACCTCTTGGCCACCATGAGGGTTGCAATTAAGGATCAAACGGTAACCGTCTTCAGCAATGCCTTCTTCTTTCGCAAGCTTCTTCGCCACAGTGAATAGGCGTCCCAT
>NZ_JAWOTS010000345.1:0-1155 GCF_033338975.1 Vibrio sp. Vb0349
AACTTCATACCGAGGCTTTAGCGGGCACTATTGGCCGCGACGACAATGCCACTCATGATATGGAATTGGCGAATTGGTTATCTCAGGATTCAAAAAACTTAAACGAAAACCAGTACGTCGTGGACGATATCGTGGAACGCCTTTCTCCTCATTCTGAAATAGTAGAAGTAGAAACCGAACCGAGATTGGTGCGTTTACGTAAGGTGCAGCACCTCAAACGTAATATTCATGCAAGCTTAAAAACAGGCACAAATGGCGTACAACTGCTTTCTGCATTGCAGCCGACGGCCGCAGTGGCAGGTTTGCCTCGTAAAGAGTCGATGCAGTTCATCCTTGATAACGAGCCGTTTGCTCGTGGCTGGTATGCCGGCTCTATGGGTTACATCAGCCATGAACGCGCAGAGTTTTGTGTGGCAATAAGGAGTGCATTGGTGCTTGGCGATCAAGTTCAGCTGTTTGCTGGAGCGGGTATTGTTCCTGGATCTGTTGCTGAACACGAATGGGCTGAGTTAGATAAAAAGATGTCGACGCTGTTAACGTTGATTTCCGATCATCCGCCGCTTGGAGTGGCATCATGAGTTACGATCAAGCGGTTCTCAATCGAATTTGGTCAGAGACCATTTTGACTGAGCTTCACCGATTTGGTGTGAAGCATGTTTGTATCGCGCCGGGATCGCGTTCGACTCCTTTGACTTTAGAAGCGGCGGAACAGCCGAATTTTTCCATTCATACTCATTTTGATGAGCGTGGATTAGGTTTTATGGCGCTTGGCTTGGCGAAAGCTAGCCAAGAGCCGGTAGCCGTTATCGTGACTTCTGGCACTGCGGTCGCAAACTTGTTGCCTGCGGTAGCAGAAGCTAAATTAACGGGCGAAAAACTGGTTTTGCTTACTGCTGACCGCCCTGTTGAACTCGTCGGTTGTGGCGCAAACCAAGCAATTAATCAGCTTGGGATTTTTTCGCATCATGTATCGGCAAATTTGAACTTGCCAAGTCCGAGTTTAAATACGCCGCTCAACTGGTTACTCACTTCGGTTGATGAGGTGATGTTTAACCAGCAGTTACATGGCAGCGCGGTTCACATTAACTGCGCCTTTCCTGAGCCGCTGTATTCTGACGGGGAAAAAAGCGCTTACCAAAGCTACCTGAACAGTGT
>NZ_JAWOTS010000346.1:0-1154 GCF_033338975.1 Vibrio sp. Vb0349
GCCAGATTGGGATAAAGCAGCGGCCGAACGAGAAGCAACCTATTAGTCAAATCGAAAATAGGATTCGACACCTATGATGCAACAACAAAGGGCGCGTTCTGCGCCCTTTGTTTTCATCAGTTCATTCTAGTCGAAGTACATCATCAAAATGCAAGTAAACCATTAACGTCGACGAATTCTTGGCACCGGTTGGATGTTTGGTCGAGTCTGAGGTCTCTGAATATTTGGCTTGGTAATCGGACGCGGCACGTTATGCGCGGGTAATGGCTGTGTCTTCAATGTTGATTCTGGCAACGTCGTTTGTTTTGGTAACGTTTTTGTTTCTACACGCTGGGGACGCTCGTGCCATTTTGCTTGAATCGCTTGTTTTTGTTCATCCGGCAACGTCTGCCAGTGGTTATCCAGTTGTCGCTTCATGTTATCGAAGTTGGCGTTCATATCGCCATCTTTCCAATCTTCAACTTTGTCTTTGATTGACTGTTGTTGATCGTCGTCGAGACTATTCCACCATGCCTCGAGCTTTTCTCGATGGTCATGTCCGTTGTCACAGCAACCCGGATAATAGTAAATCCAATAGTCATCGTGACCATACCACCAAGGGTCGTAATACCCACTCGAATAATAGACAGATGAAGAACCAGTTGAAGGAGACGAGCATCCCACCAGCACTGTACCGCACAACAATACCAACAAACCCGCTTCTAGCTTCTTCATACTGACTTTCCTCTTTACTCTACATTTTATGCTTACATCAGCTTTTTCGCTTTGTTGATGGACTCGATGATCGTCACTCTGTCTAAATTAGGGTCATTGGAATCTAGGAGTAGCACCCAAGTATCGATGGCTTCTTGAAAGCGGAAAGAAATGAAGTGATCGTTCGCTATCAACGACAATGCGGCTTCATTATAAGGTTCAAGTTGCAACGCCTGTTCTAATAGTAAACTGACTTCAACAGTCATCGCTTGTTTATGCAGGTAGTATAATGTTGTCGCCTTAGCGGCAAGTTGCGTCGCGGTTACGTTGTCAGTGAGTTGGAGTGTGTAGTCGAAACAAATCAACGCGGCATCAAATTCTCCCTCCAACAGATAACCTTGACCTAACTGAAACCAAAGCTCATCGTTATTCGGCTCTTGTTTTAACTGTTGCTGTATTTC
>NZ_JAWOTS010000347.1:0-1154 GCF_033338975.1 Vibrio sp. Vb0349
TCAAAAAGCGTGTTTGACTGACTGACATTTACCGTCACAGGTTGATGGTTGCTCGTTCATTATTCTGGACAGCTTTTGGGCTGTGAACGAGCGACCACACTCTTATCTTAATCCTACATCTCGTAACAAGGAGTCGTTATGACGCCCGATGTGTTATTTGAATCGCTATGGCAAGACTACATCCAACGTCTTTGTCCTTCTGCTGCTAAGGTGCATCAGCTTCTACAAGAAGATGAGGCTCTGATTAATGATCATATTGCTTTACGCACTTTCAATGTTGAACCGCTAGGTATCGAGACATTGGCGAAACCGTTTTTAGCTGCTGGCTATAAAGCGTGTGGGGACTACGTATTTGAGAGCAAAAAACTGGTCGCAAAACACTATGAGCACCCAGACCCGAAGCAGCCTAAAGTCTTCATCAGTGAGCTGAAAGTCGAAGAGTGTTCGCCAGAGCTGCAAGATATTGTGGCGAAACTGGCTTCGCAAGTGGATGCTGAAAAACTGTCGGGCAGTGCATTTCTGCATGGCGGTCGCTTATGGGATCTAAGCTTTGCTGATTACCAAACGTTGGCTAAAGAGAGCGAGTATGCGTCTTGGCTGGCCGCGCACGGTTATGGTGCTAATCACTTTACGGTGAGTGTGAATCAGCTGAATCAACACGATGAAGTCAAACAGGTTAACGACCATCTTCGTCAAGCAGGGTTTGTGATCAATGAGTCGGGCGGTGAGGTGAAAGGCTCGCCGGAAGTGCTGCTTGAGCAATCGTCGACAATGGCAGACAAAGTGCCAGTGACCTTCGAAGAAGGTTCGGAAATTATCCCAGGTGGCTTTTACGAGTTTGCTAAACGTTACCCAATGGAGAATGGCGAGTTGTACCCAGGATTTGTTGCAGCATCAGCAGACAAAATTTTTGAAAGCACTAATGGTTAAACGTACCAATGGCTAAACGCCATGGAATACCTTGGGCTAACGTTGTTGTTTGTTAGCCTCTTGCGACCTAGGGTTTGACTGAGTTGCAAGGTAAATAACAAAGTAAATAAAAAGCCACCAATGTTGCCATTGGTGGCTTTTATAGTTTTGTTCGTGTCACTCTAAATTGAGATTAACGAGTACCGTAAACAACGATAGTTTTACCGTGCGCAGAGATTAGGTTC
>NZ_JAWOTS010000348.1:0-1150 GCF_033338975.1 Vibrio sp. Vb0349
AATGGTGATGGTGCCTTCATCACGAGGCACCAGACCAACAATCATGTAAAACGAGGTGGTTTTACCGGCACCGTTAGGACCAAGTAAGCCCACAATCTGACCAGACTCTACTTCTAAGCTAACATCGGTGACGACTTTGCGCTTTTTGTAGCTCTTTGCGAGATTTTTTGCACTCAGTACCGCCATATTAGTTCTCTATCTGATTGGGTTGCAAAATCGTGGTTACACGCTCGTTTTTAGAGCTGTCAGCCACCAACTTCTGTTGACCGATTTGGTAACGAATCGATGAGCCTTTGATGGTGTTACCATCTTGAGCGAGCTGCGCTTGGCCTTTCATGGTCAGTTCGTCAGTCGAGATGCGGTAATCGAGCTCGGTTGCTTGACCACTTAACGTTTTACCATCGTCCATCAGCTGCGAAAATGTCGCAGGCTTACCAAATGCTTGAATTTGTTTGATTGCTTCCGTTTTTGGATCGCGAGTGACAACAATTCTATCTGCATCGATATTGATGCTGCCTTGCTTAAGCGAGACATCACCTTTAAAAATGACCTGGTTACTCTTCATGTCCACCTGTTGGGTGTCAGAGTTTATGTAAACCGGCTGTTGAGTATCCGACTTAAGTGCAAACGCTTGAGGCGCTGCTAATACTAGTGCCAGTAGACTAAGGTGTAACGGTTTCATATCGACCTTGAACTTCATTCGTTAGAGTCGCGGTGTGCTGTTTTAAGTTTCCTTGCATCGCGCCTCCAGTAGTTTCAAATTGCGGTCCAACCAACATTACTTGTTGATCGGCTTTAAAATCACGATTGGTTAGATTGATGACCAACTTATCGGTCGCCATCGTATCGAAACTGGCGCCCGGTAATAGGTTTTGCATTAAGACTTTGTCGTACAAAGTCAGCACTTGGTCTTCATCTAAAACAGCTCTTGTGGCTGTTACCTTCCACTCGACGACGCTACCTTCTCGGTAAACCATCAAGGTAGGGCTGTTAAAAATCGTTTCTCCACTCTTAGCATAGTAATCTAAGTTGTTGGAGCGGATGATGTAACTACGTACACCATCTTCACCATAGGTGATGTTTTCTAAACCAGTTCCACTGAACAATGGCAGTTCGGTGTCTGGGGCTACTTGAATTGCATCGTTACCTT
>NZ_JAWOTS010000349.1:0-1150 GCF_033338975.1 Vibrio sp. Vb0349
ACTTTTGAATAGCCCGAACTCTATTTTTACCTTCTTGCTTCGCTAAATAAACGGATTCATCGGCTGCGCGAATCAAATCGGTGTACGTACTCATGTTTTCTATTCGCTCTGCAACGCCAACACTGATGCTCCCTCTCCATGGTTCATAACACGTTGGTATGAGCATTTGAGACACCTGTTTTCTTACCATTTCCGCAACATGTAACCCGCCGTCCAATCCTGTGTCTGGACAAATAACAAAGAACTCATCACCTCCCAATCTGCACACGATATCATCGCTACGAAAATGATATTTAAGTGCTTGTGCAAGCTCGATTAACACCAAGTCTCCAGCCTCATGCCCACACGTATCATTGACTTGTTTAAAATAATCCGCATCAATCATGATACAAACCAAAGGCAGTGTTTTGTGCTCCGTGTCATCCCAAAGCTTTTTCAACGTTTTGATTGCACTGCGTCGATTAGGAAGTTGAGTTAATGAGTCCGTTAATGACAGTGCTTCCAGCTGCTTATTTGCCGTTAACAACTGGTTCGTTCTTGCTTCTACTTTTTCTTCTAATTCCAAATTGAGTTTTAAGAGATCACGATTACGTTCGGACACTTGAGAAAACAGCGCATTGAGTGCTTCTAGTAATGGCTCGGTAGACGCGTTAGCTTGTTGCTCTTGTTCGCGATAAGCTTCTAAAGGAGAAACGCCTCGTTCGATGGCTTTGATCTGTTTCGCCATATTTTGATCGATGCCAAGAATGTGGTACGCCAACCAATGAATGAGAAAATCCAATAACTGCTCCGCTGATTGCCGATTATCTTCGTTAATAAAACTTTGCATGCTGACAATATCGCCCATAAAAGTGCGATGTACTTGAATATGCTTTTGGAGATGCTCGTGATGAATCCCCACTTCTCTCATTAAATTTTCCTCTTCTTTGAAGTGAAATTCGGCGTAACGAGAGAGTTCAAATAACGCGCTCTGAATATCCGCTATAGAAATCGTGTTTCGCGTCAAAAGTTTGCCGTACTTATTAATAAACTCAACGAGATACTGGTGTTGATCGTCAACATCTTCGATTCCTGTTTCAAAATAGATGTCCCAACGAAATGAATTCAACGTTACTACTCCCAATATCGACGAGTCTATATCAAGTCACTA
>NZ_JAWOTS010000350.1:0-1150 GCF_033338975.1 Vibrio sp. Vb0349
AAAACGACGTTGATTATGTCGACCTCCCAGGAAGCGGGCTCATTGGTTGAAACTCTACTGGTACTGCAACGCTACGGCATCAATATGACTAAGTTAGAATCGCGTCCAATCATGGGTAATCCGTGGGAAGAAATGTTCTACGTTGATCTAGAAGCGCACCTAGGCTCAACCGAAATGCAGCAAGCATTGCAAGAGCTAACAAAAATCACTAAACACTTGAAAGTACTGGGTTGTTATCCAAGCGAAAACATCAAACCAACGCAAGTGAAATTGAGCTAATAGACATCGATGAGTAAAAAGATCATGGCAACCCAAAAAGTCGTTATCGCCTCTCTAAACCCTGCAAAAATCAATGCGGTAAAGAGTGCATTTCAAAGCGCATTCCCTCAACAAGTTTTTGAGTTTGTCGGCATCAGCGTTCCGAGTGAAGTCGCCGATCAGCCGATGACTAACGAAGAGACCCATCGCGGCGCAGTCAATCGAGTTAAAAATGCCAAAGTGGAAATGCCAACTGCAGACTTTTATGTTGGCTTAGAAGCTGGAATTGAAGGCAATGTGACGTTTGCGTGGATGGTGATTGAATCAGATACCCATCGTGGAGAATCTCGCTCAGCCAGTTTGATGTTGCCACCAGAAGTATTAGCTCAACTTGCAGATGCTAATGAACTTGGTGATGTGATGGACAAAGTGTTTGGCACTGAAAACATCAAACAGAAGGGCGGCGCAATCAGCTTGCTGACCCAAAACCAATTAACTCGTAGCTCGGTGTATCATCAAGCGTTAATTCTGGCGCTGATTCCATTTACGAATCCAGACCACTTCCCTGCCAATCTTTAATTCGAATTACCAGATACGAAAAAGGGCGGATATTTCCGCCCTTTTCTGTTACTTCGCGACTTGAGCCACTTGCTCTAGTAAGAGTTTCAGCTTGTCTTTTTCCACTTCGGATTTCGACTTCAACTCATTTGAGCCACGAGTGATCGTGGCAATGCCAACACCAAGCATCTGACTGATCTGACGTTGAGATAATTCCCCTTTGAGAAGCTCATTAAGAATGTTAACGCGTGCAGTTAATGATTCCCTCTCATCAGGTGTCATCAGCATGGTTAACAGCATCTCATGTTGCTGGCTATCCACGCTGGATCGGATT
>NZ_JAWOTS010000351.1:0-1148 GCF_033338975.1 Vibrio sp. Vb0349
ATCGGTTGTGATGAGTTCGCCATGCCAGTCAACTTGGTCATCCAGTAGGCCAGCTAAGTAACGCAATATCGTGGTTTTTCCGCAGCCACTTCGCCCGAGTAATACCGTCCATTGACCGATAGGAATGACCATGTTCACTTTCGCTAAAGTCGGTGTTTGGCTGTCTTTGTATTGCAAACTGGCGTCGGAAAGCTGAATGCCAATCGCGTTAGCGAACATAGGTATGACCCGCAAAGAAGTGATGTACTGGTCCGTGACCTTTCCCCACTTCCAACTCATCCGCATGAGCGATTGCTTGGCTGATGTACTGTTTTCCTAAATGCACGGCTTTGTGCAGGTTGTTGCCTTGACCAAGGTAAGACGCAATAGCGGAAGACAGTGTACAGCCCGTACCGTGGGTATTTGGGGTCGGAAAACGCTTGGCGCTGATTAACTCGGCACTGTTTTGCATGATCAGCAGATCGTTGCTGTTTTCATCTTCTTCAAGGTGACCGCCTTTGAGCAGAATGGCTTTGGCACCAAGCGCACGAAGGTCGTCAATCATGTCACTCATTTCTGCCTCAGATTGAGGTACAGGCTTACCTGTCAGTGCTGCACCCTCTGGCAGGTTAGGAGTGATGATGTCTGCCAGAGGAATTAGTTCTTCTTTTAATGTGCTGATTGCTGATTGCTCAAGTAGCAAATCGCCGCTGGTGGCGACCATGACGGGATCTATCACAAGATGTTTAGGCTGGTACTGTCTGATCTTGCTGGCCACCACTTTGATGATGTTCGAATCCGCCAGCATGCCGACTTTTACCGCCACAATATTGAGATCGGTAAACACCGCATCGAGTTGGCTTTCAACGTGATCAAGTGGGATAGGGAAAATGGCAGAAACGCCTTGTGTGTTTTGCGAAGTGATGGCGGTAATTACCGAGCATGCAAAACTGCCTGTTGCCGACATCGCTTTGATGTCTGCTTGAATACCTGCGCCGCCGCCACTGTCGGAGCCTGCGATGGTCAATACGATAGGGGTAGGTAAGGCTGGCGTCTGATGTGAATAAGGCTGTGATTGCTGCGTCATGGTCGCTCCTACTACAAGACGTATAGGAACTGACTTTGACCGCTGTGGGCAGATCGATTGTTCGATCGTCTCACTCGCCAAA
>NZ_JAWOTS010000352.1:0-1147 GCF_033338975.1 Vibrio sp. Vb0349
TCATTAGTTTCGCCAAGTGGTGAGCTACTCGGAACGTTGTCTATTAGTCACGATGTGACGGAATGGCATAAGATTCAACAGAACTTACGTGATGAAATGGAACGTCGTAAAGACACTGAAGTCGCCTTGGCTCAGCGTGACACCATTCTTCAAACAATCTTAGATGCAAGCCCTGACTCTATCGGTATTTTTAATGAGAACATGGTGTACCAAGCGTGCAATAAGCCATTTGTAAACGCTTTAGGTATATCGGAAGTTTCTGATTTGATTGGTAAGCGTCTTCAAGATGTCATTCCCGTTGAAATGTACACGCGGTTGGAAACGAGCGACCTACACGCTCTACGACAAGCCGAACCGGTAAGGTACATCGATAAGGTCGTGAGTAGTGATGGCCATATTACGTGGTTTGATGTGGTGAAATCG
The DNA here is from genome assembly GCF_033338975.1 of Vibrio sp. Vb0349. Classification (NCBI taxonomy): domain Bacteria; kingdom Pseudomonadati; phylum Pseudomonadota; class Gammaproteobacteria; order Vibrionales; family Vibrionaceae; genus Vibrio; species Vibrio sp. Vb0349. The sequence continues at coordinate 424 of NZ_JAWOTS010000352.1, forward strand.
CCGTTTAAAGACAAGGCATCGGGTACGAATGGCGTTCTTATCATGGCGCGTGATATTTCAGAGCGTTATCTCGCCGAGCAAAAACTTGAACAAGCGAACCTTGAACTTGAGAAATTGAGCTTTATGGACAGCTTGACGCAAGTGGCGAATAGACGCCGATTTGATGAACGTCTTCATGTACTTTGGTATCACCACATTCGTGAAAAATTGCCTTTGACTATCATGTTGTGCGACATCGACTTCTTTAAAGATTACAACGACTGTTACGGGCACCAACAAGGCGACGAGGCGTTGATTCGTGTCGCGGCGGTCTTCAAGCAAGTGGTCAACCGTTCTTCAGACTGCGTGGCTCGATACGGTGGTGAAGAATTTGGTTTTATCTTGCCAAACACGACAACAGAAGGCGCAGAGCAAGTCGCTCAACGCATTCATCAACAGATTAGACAGCTTGATATGGAGCACGGTAGTTCGGAAGCTTCAGAACATCTCAGTGTGAGTATCGGCTTTGTTTCTTACGTTCCTCAGCATGGTGATGAACCCGAAATGGGCATCGCTATGGCCGACAGTGCGCTATACCAGGCCAAAGCCGATGGCCGTAATCGCACCTGCATCCACCCTAGTTCCTTCTAGCGCTTTGTGACCGCTTGCTCTAAGTTGATAGCAAGCGGTTTAAATCACCGTATTAAACACGTTAAACTGCCTATACCTTGTGTTCTCGTCTGTG
>NZ_JAWOTS010000353.1:0-1147 GCF_033338975.1 Vibrio sp. Vb0349
AAAAGCAGAATATTGTGCTTCGCTTTTTCCCCCTAATGTCTATTTATCAGCTAGTTATTACTCTGTTCTCATTTATATCCATGACTCAAGGAGAGGAAAATGAAGGTCACTCTACTTCACGGAGCGGTGGTCGCTGCACTCAGTGTTAGCTATCAAGCTCAAGCCTACAACTGTCAAAGCCTGCCTGATTGGGATAGCACTGCGATCTACACCTCAGGCACTCAAGTGAAAACTCAAGGTGCCGCCTATGAGGCCGCTTATTGGACACAAGGTAACGACCCCGTCACCAACTCAGGCTCATGGGAAGCGTGGAAGGCATTAGGTCAATGCGATGGCGGAAACAGTAATCTGTCACCAACGGTGTCCTTCTCTTCTCCAACGAACAACGCGCACATTCCTGAAGGCAGCGCCATTACTCTGTTAGCCAATGCGTCCGACGAGGACGGACAGGTCACACAAGTGGAGTTTTTAGCGGGTGACAAAACCGTTGCTATCGTCACCCAAGCGCCATTTGAGGCATCTTGGACTGCGGCCCAAGGCGTTTCTCAACTCACAGCGATTGCGACAGACAATGAAGGCGCAGTAACCTCCACAACGGTTGCTATCGTCGTTCAGCCTCAAGTAGAGCTGCCGCCACCTAGCATTACTCTCACTAGCCCAACAGGTACGGAAACACTGAGTGTGGGGGATAACCTAACCGTTACTGCTCAAGCTGATGACTTTGATGGCGTAGTTACTCAAGTTGAATTCTTTGTTAACAACCAATCCGTCGCCATTGATACCAGTGCACCTTACGAATACCAATGGACAGCGAGTGTTGGTACGCACTCATTTAAAGCTCAAGCAACAGATGACTCTAATCTCTCTACCACGAGTCAAGAAGTGGCGCTTGTCGTCACGAATTCAGAAACAGGCAATGGTGGGTGTGCTGATTCTGTCCCTTACGTAGCAGGCACGCGTTATGAAATAGGAGCTCTGGTTTCTAACCTTAACCAAAAATATCGTTGTGACGTTGCGGGTTGGTGTTCGTCCGATGCAACATGGGCCTATGAGCCAGGTGAAGGCCTGTACTGGAAAGATGCTTGGACTGGCCTAGGGGCGTGCTCAACACCGCCTCAAGTTACCATTACCGCCCCAACTGATGGAC
>NZ_JAWOTS010000354.1:0-1146 GCF_033338975.1 Vibrio sp. Vb0349
GCACCATGAGTATGGATGAGGGACGTTAATGTCTTTTACGGTTGTGATACCGGCTCGTTACTCTTCGAGCCGTTTACCAGGTAAACCACTGGCTGATATCGGTGGTAAACCAATGGTGCAATGGGTTTACGAACAAGCAATGCAAGCTGGCGCTGATGACGTGATCATTGCTACTGACGAGGAGCGAGTTTCTGCGGCGGTTGAGCAATTCGGTGGCAAAGTTTGTATGACTTCGCCAAACCACGAATCTGGTACAGAGCGTTTAGCGGAAGTGGTAGAGAAAATGGCCATTCCTGCTGACCACATTATTGTGAACGTTCAAGGTGATGAGCCTTTGGTACCACCAGTTATCATCCGCCAAGTCGCAGATAACTTAGCCGCTAGTGATGCGCCTATGGCTACGTTGGCGGTTGAAATTGAATCTGAAGATGAAGTCTTCAACCCAAATGCCGTAAAAGTCGTTGCTGATGAGCGTGGTTATGCCATGTACTTTAGCCGAGCAACAATTCCTTGGGATCGTGATAACTTCGCTAAGCAAGACAAAGCTATCGTGAATCCATTGATGCGTCACATCGGTATCTATGCATACCGCGCAGGTTTCATTAATACTTACGTAAACTGGGCGCCAAGTGCCCTAGAGCAAATTGAATGCCTAGAGCAGTTACGAGTGCTTTGGTACGGCGAGAAAATCCACGTTGCAGTCGCTAAAGAAGCGCCAGCAGCAGGCGTTGATACGCCAGAAGATCTTGAAGCCGTTAGAGCTATTGTGGCGAAAAAAGCGTAACGATTCTACTTCTTGCAGTTAATAAAAAGGCTCCTTTCATGGAGCCTTTGGCTTTAAGGGGATGAGTCTATTTTTAGCTAAATGTTTGAATCGTACTGATTGCGTTTTGGACAAGTGGCTAATGTTTCTCTGTGTCCCGTGTCTTTAACTTCTTCTAAGATTACGTCAAAGCCCCATAGGCGATAGACGTGTTTCAATACCTCATCATAACTTTCATCGAGTGGAATGCGGTTATGAGGAACGTACTGCAACGTGAGTGAACGGTCACCACGAACATCCACGTTAAACACCTGAATGTTAGGCTCTAAGTTTGATAGGTTGTACTGCGCTGCCAGAGTTTCTCGAATGCGCTTGTAGCCCAT
>NZ_JAWOTS010000355.1:0-1146 GCF_033338975.1 Vibrio sp. Vb0349
AAGAATAGGCAGCAGAACAGAGTCGATTTTTTCACGCAGTGCTTGTTCTTGGCTGCGTTCTAACTCTTGCTCTTTACGACGCGCGGCAGACGCCGGATCTTGCGAACCAGAGCTCAACAAACGGCCATGCTGATCCGTGACGGTAATGCGCGATGTCTTCATGCCTGGAACGGCACTCGCGACCATATCGACAATCGAGTCCACTTCTTGCTGCTTAAGGTTGGCACCTGTCGATAACGTCAAAAATACTGAGGCGGAAGCTTCTTGGTTATGACGCACAAACACACTGTGTTTCGGCAACGCCAACAACACTCGCGCTTTGCGAACCTGCTTCATTTCTTCAATGGCTTGAGCTAGCTGACGCTCACGGCTGAGCTTAAGACGTTCCTGCTCTAGGCGCTGAGAAACGCCAAAGCCCATGTCTTGCAGCAGAATGTCATCGCCCGCTTCGGTCGCTTGATTGACGCCCGAACGCACCATGCCTAATTTGATTGAGTTGTACTCGCTCGACTCCACCGAAACGGTATTACCATCGAGTTTGTAATTGATTTTTTGCTGGTCAAGGTAATCCAGAACAGGGATCAGTTCTTCAGTGTCGTAAGCGCCAAGCGGACGCATTTCTGGTTCTTTTACCCAGAAGAACAACATAACGATTAACGCAACACAGATAGAGATCGATAGCACAAGCACGACCTGTCGAAGCAAATCGAGGTCGCCCACGGCCATATCGAATTTTGATGCACTGCGCTCTTCTAAATCTGGATTTTGGCTTTCCACATCCATATCGGAGCTAGAAACCAGTGCGCCATCTGAGCCGCCATCAGTGACGGTTAAATCTGTAGACTTGTCTGCCACACTTATTACCTAAATTACACTGGCATGTTCATGAGGTCTTTGTAGGCCTCAACGAGCTTATTGCGGATTTGAACAGTGGCTTCAAAAGCAACACTGGATTTGTTACGAGCAATCATGACGTCAGATAAGGAAACATCGGCATCACCACGATCAAAACGCGTTTGTAGATCGCCAGATGATTTTTGAAGTGAGTTTACGTTATTGATGGCTTTGGTTAGGAGATCATTGAAATCTGCACCCACTTTCGCACCCGTTCCTGTCGGAGTGGTGTTGGTCGCTTCAACCATCATG
>NZ_JAWOTS010000356.1:0-1145 GCF_033338975.1 Vibrio sp. Vb0349
CTTAGTTTACGATGATTTCATCCATCAAGCGGTCAATGTGAATCACCACTTGCTCACTCGCGTCTTCCATCGAGTTGATGGAGGTCACCATGCCGGCCATATTTCCTGACTTCGCGTGCTTCATTGCATCACGGCCGCTATCGTGCACACCTTTGTGTGGCGCTTCGAGCTGCGCATAGCTTCTTAGTTGGCTATATGCTTTGCCGTCACCTCGGTAGTACCACTGGCCCAATCGACATTCTGAATGGCTATTGACGGTTTCACCAAAAGAGCCACTTTGCAGTAAGCGATAGATGTTGTTTTTCCAAATGGCATGATCAAGCTTGACCGTATCGAGGAAAGAGCGGGTAGACGCAAAGTGGATCACCCGTTTCATGTGCTCTGATTTGACAACCACCTCGTTGACGATTGAGCCAATTTGCGCCGAAGAGGCGGATACTTCTTCTGCGCAGATTTGGTTTTCATCAATCGCGCTTTTGATTGAGCTGACTTGGGTTAGCACCTGATTAACCAGCGAATCAATTTGTTCGCTCGCTTCACTGGCTTTGCCTGCCAAATTTCTTACCTCGTCCGCCACCACTGCAAATCCGCGGCCTGCTTCACCAGCGCGTGCAGCCTCAATCGCTGCGTTGAGAGCCAATAAGTTCGTTTGGTCAGAAATCTCTTGGATAGTAGATACAAGGTGGGAAATAGAAGTCGCGGTGTTATCTAATATCTGCACAGATTCAATGCTTTGAGTGGCTTGTGAGCTGATTTTTACGGCTCGGTCATCCAGACGTGCGAGTGCTTGATGTGTTTGCTTGAACATATCATCAAGCAGCTTTAGCTCCTCGTTTTCATGCGCCATAGATTGAGCGCTTTCGACCATCGCTGTGCGAATGGTTTGGAGCATATCTCCGCCTTTCAAGCTGCTCGACATCAACTCGTCGCTACTTTCGTAACGCTGTTGCGCTGTGTTCAGTAGTTGTTTGGCTTCTTTTAACTGACGTTCCAACGTCTCAACGTCGGTTTGGTACTTGTCTTTAAGGCTCGCTAATTCCTGCTTAAGCGCCTCATTTTCCATTTTTAATTTTTTTGATCCGAACATGTTTTTTATAAATGCAGCAAGGTTTTAAAAAATTCATGTTAAATCAGTTGGATAAGCA
>NZ_JAWOTS010000357.1:0-1145 GCF_033338975.1 Vibrio sp. Vb0349
GAACGCGAAGGTCAACACATTGCTGGTTGATCGCGCCAACTTGAGTCAGCGTTTAGAGCGTTATCAATCCACCTTACTTCCCCAAGTTCAAGCTCGTATTCACGCGGTAGAAAGGGGTTATCAAAACAACACCGCACAGTTTAATGACGTGATCATGGCAAGCACAGACGAGCTGGCGCTAAAGCTCGAACAGCAACGTCTTATTACCGATTTAAACATCGTAAACAGCAACTTAGCGGCTTTATTGGGTGGTTTCGAATATCAAGTATCCACACCCAACATCACGCCTGAAGCAAGCGCGAACTAAAACAAAAACATGAAAGAACCCAAGTTTGGGGACGATGGCGAATGCACACCAATAAACAATCAACATCGCTGTCATGCCTCATGGGGAAAATAAGGAATTAGGAATGAGTTCAAATTCAATCAAGATAGCAACCATCGCTCTGCTTGTTGGCGGGGCACTAGGGTTTGGCGTTAATCAGTACCTATCTGATGCAAACCACGACATGAGCGGCACAGGCGGTAGCGCTGCGAGCAGCTCAAACGATCCACTCTATTGGGTTGCGCCAATGGATCCAAATTATAAGCGCGACAAACCGGGCAAATCGCCAATGGGTATGGACTTGATCCCAGTGTACGCCGAAGATCTCGCAGGTGAACAAGACAAACCCGGCACGGTAAAAATTGACCCATCGGTTGAAAACAACTTAGGTGTAAAAACCGCTCAAGTCTCTTTAGAGCAACTTTCACCTCGGATTGAAACTGTCGGCTATATCGCGTTTGACGAAAGCCATTTGTGGCAAACCAACGTTCGCGTGGCGGGCTGGGTTGAAAAGCTTTACATCAATGCCGTGGGTGAAAAGGTCAACAAAGGCGACGTGCTGTTCACGTTGTATTCTCCCGAGCTAGTCAAAGCACAAGAAGAGCTGCTGAACGCCTACCGAACTGGGCGTAGTGGCCTAGTGAAAGGCGCGACAGAACGTTTGGTGACACTGGGTGTTGATCGCTCTCAAATCAGAGCCATCACTCAACGTGGGAAAGCATCACAAACTATTGAAATTAAAGCTCCGGAAGATGGCGTCATCGCGAGTTTGAACGTTCGTAAAGGTGGTTACCTATCCCCTGCTCAAGCGGTGATCAGC
>NZ_JAWOTS010000358.1:0-1143 GCF_033338975.1 Vibrio sp. Vb0349
CGCGATTACTTGTGTGGGTTACGGCTCCGCATTCTTTGAAGTGACCCTATCTCCGGTCGAAACCTGTTTGTACACCATCGCCATTCTTTGGATTTGTACTTTCGCTAACTTCGGTGGTGCGAAAATCACAGGTCAAATTGGTACATTCACCGTGTGGGGTGTAATCCTACCAGTGTGTTCATTGGGTATTGTTGGTTGGTTCTGGTTTAACCCAACCATGTACATTGAAGCTTGGAACCCACACAGCTTGCCATTTGGTGAAGCAGTGAGTGCTTCTATTGCGATGACTCTATGGGCATTCCTTGGTCTTGAATCAGCTTGTGCGAACTCTGAAGCGGTAGAAAACCCAGAGAAGAACGTACCAATCGCAGTGCTAGGCGGTACACTAATCGCGGCTGTGGTTTACATTGTATCGACAAACATCTGTTCTGGTATCGTTGCAAACTCTGAGCTTGCTGCATCTACAGCGCCATTCTCAACCGTATGGACAGTGATGCTAGGTTCAGCCGCTGGTAAAGTGGTTGCGGGTATGGCGGTATTGGCTTGTGCGGGCTCTCTATTGGGTTGGCAATTCACTATCGCGTCAGTGTTCAAATCGTCTTCTGATGCTGGCTTCTTCCCTAAATTGTTCTCTCAAGTGGACAAACGTGGTACGCCAATCAAAGGTATGATCGCGATTACTATTATCCAATCTGTATTGTCTCTAATGACGATTTCTCCAACGCTGAACGAGCAGTTCGAAGCGCTGGTTAACCTAGCGGTAGTAACAAACGTTATTCCTTACATTCTATGTATGGGCGCAATCTTCATCATGCAGCAAGTGGCGCACGTGCCGGAGCGCGAGATGAAAACCACCAACGTTATCGCTCTGATTGGCTCTCTGTACAGTTTCTACGCGCTTTACGGCTCCGGCTACGAAGCGATGATGTGGGGCTCTATCGTAACCTTCCTTGGCTGGAGTGCTTACGGTCTGATTGCTGCGAAGCATGAGCCTTTAGCAAATTAAAAAATAATACTGAAAGAGCCTTCCCAAACGCGGTGTGGAAGGCTCTTTGTTTTTAGGCATTTACGCCAAATCCAAGTCAGCTTAATGTATTTGAGGCTAGACATCCAATGACGTGAAAACTCATTTTCGACATTTGG
>NZ_JAWOTS010000359.1:0-1143 GCF_033338975.1 Vibrio sp. Vb0349
ATTTTACTTTTGTAGTGATTTGTTCATTCACTTGCGTGAACGCATTGGTTGTCATACCCATTGCAATCAATAGAGTGAAGGCCATTGCCCCACCCGCACTGACAGCAATTCGAGTGCGTATACTGTTAAACATGATAGCCTCACAAATTGATTTTTATCTGGCATTAAGCATTGGAAGGATCATGGATTTTAAACAAGTAAAGTTAATAGGAGACTTTCGTTTATGAACAGATCAAGAACAGAAAATGTAGTTTTATTAATAATAATAAAATAATGCAGCGTTTCGCTTGTGCATGAAACCATTGATTTGATTGAATTATCTCAAAAAAGAGAATCTAAGCGTTTGTATTTAAACGTAATAGCCATATCTAAAAAATGGTTTTATAAAAAGTAAGAACCTTTCCTATCGAGTGCACTTGTGAAGATTGGCAATTATTAATAATGTGCTCAGTGTCACATAAATAATTTAGTATCTTCATGTTTTATATGGAGTTAACAGAACCAACCAATCTATACCATTTATATTTCAATCAGTATTGATAAATATAAATAAACAGGTACCACTGTATTTAAGGTTAGACATTGAAAACCGACACAAAGGTGAGAAAATCATTGTCGACAACTTTTTCACACCTATAGTGAATAATGTTCGTTAAGATCAACATTCGAATTTATCGAGATTGGATAAGAATAAATGAAACGTGTACTTTTGGTAGAAGATAATCGTGAAATAGCGGGAATGTTGTTCGATTATTTTGAGTGTGCTGGCATGCAGCTGGATTATGCCGACAACGGTGAGCTAGGCTTAAAGCTGGCGATGGATAATGCGTTTGACATCATTTTGCTCGACCTCATGCTGCCGCGCATGGATGGCCTAACACTGTGCAACAAGCTGCGCGATGCGGGTAATAACACTCCGGTGTTGATGTTGACAGCACTTGATAGCCGAGACGACATGCTCAAAGGCTTCCAACACGGCGCCGACGACTACCTCACCAAACCGTTTGATCTCGATATTCTTGAAGCACGCATGACTGCATTGATTAAACGCTACCGCGGTACGGTTGCATCAACCAAACTCCAGTACGGCGAAGTGTCTATCGATCAAAAAACGCATCAAGCCTACCGTCAAGATAAGCTGTT
>NZ_JAWOTS010000360.1:0-1138 GCF_033338975.1 Vibrio sp. Vb0349
AACTCGCGTCAAGGTGTCCAGAGTATCAATATTCGAGGTATCGAAGGTAACCGAATTAAGGTTCTTGTGGACGGCGTATCTCAAGGTAACCAGTTCGAATCAGGGAATACGTTCATTAACTCTGCTCGCGTTAACGTGGATACCGACCTAATAAAAGCGGTTGAAATTGTAAAAGGTGCAGCATCGTCTCTGCATGGTTCTGACGCAATTGGTGGCATTGTCGCATTTGAAACCAAAGATCCGGCTGATTTCCTTAAGGGTCGTAACTTTGGTGGCCATGCGAAGTTCAACTACTCTTCTGAAGACAATACATTCAGTGAATCTGTTGCACTTGCAAACAAAACGGGCGATTTGGAATCTTTAGTTGCCTATACGCGTCGCGACGGCAATGAACTGGATAACTTTGGAGATCTAGCAGATGCAAGTACTGAAGCGAACAACTTATTGGTTAAACTTCAGTACCAAGTCAATGATGCACATCGTGTTGAGTTCAATGGGAATTATATTCGCAACAAAGGCAACGGAAAGCAGTCTTACAACGGTTATACGAATGCAACAAGTGAAGATGTAACAGAGCAATATCAAGTTGGTATAAAACATATTTGGGAGATGCAAACGGCCCTAGCGGACTCCCTTACCTGGCAACTAGATTGGCTTAGCAAAGAAGAAAACGGCATTACTGATCGTGTTAAAGGTCAGAATATCCAACGTAAAGACTACATCTACGAGGATGAAGGCTACCAGTTTGACTCACAGTTTGACAAATATCTCTCGCTTGGTAGTACAGAGCATTACTTTGTGTACGGTGCATCCTTTAGTGATAAAGACATTAAGAACGTCAACAAAGAGTACAACAGTGCAAGCGCGAACAAAGAAATTTTCTATATTCCTTCTGCGAGCGAGCGTCGTTACGGGCTCTTTTTACAAGACGAGATTACGGTAGGTAACTTTACGATTACTCCAGGCGTACGGTGGGATGCATTTGAAACCGATCCAGGCGACACAAGCAGCAACCCAAGTGGTAACGCGGCTAGCGACTACAAAAAGTTCTCTGATTCTGCATTTACAGGCCGCTTAGGTTCTGTTTATAAGCTTAATGAGCAACATCGTTTATTCGCGCAAATCAGCCAAGGTTTCC
>NZ_JAWOTS010000361.1:0-1135 GCF_033338975.1 Vibrio sp. Vb0349
TTGAGCTCAACATCTCCTCAGATGACTTTCATATGCTGTGCGCCGAGCCTCGCATCTCAAGGTTATTTAGGTATATAATCCCGCCTCTGTTCCCCTACACGAAAGAAAAAACGATGACTAGAAAACACATCTACATCGCTTACACCGGTGGCACCATCGGTATGCTAAAATCGGATCACGGTTACGTTCCTATCGCTGGCTTTATGGAAAAACAGCTTGCCAGCATGCCGGAATTTCACCGTCCAGAGATGCCGGAATACACTATCCACGAATATGATCCTCTTATCGACTCATCAGATATGACACCAGCAGACTGGCAACAAATCGCTGATGACATTCGTGACAACTACGACAAGTACGATGGTTTCGTTATTCTGCACGGCACTGACACGATGGCTTACACCGCGTCGGCTTTGTCTTTCATGCTAGAAAACCTGGGTAAGCCAGTTATCGTTACTGGTTCTCAAATTCCTTTGGCTGAACTGCGCTCTGATGGTCAAGCAAACTTACTAAATGCTCTGCACATCGCAGCAAACTACCCAATCAACGAAGTCACCTTATTCTTCAACAATCAGTTGATGCGTGGCAACCGCAGCACAAAATCTCATGCTGACGGCTTTAATGCATTTACGTCACCAAACTTGCCGCCATTGTTGGAAGCGGGCATCAACATTCAGATTAGCAACAGCATCAAGGTGAACGCGCAACCTGAAGGTGAATTCAAAGTTCACAACATTACTCCTCAACCAATCGGTGTGATCACAATGTATCCGGGTATTTCGCATGAAGTTATCCGCAATACCTTGCTTCAGCCAGTGAATGCAATGATTTTGCTTACCTTTGGTGTGGGTAACGCTCCGCAAAACCCAGAACTACTAGGCCATCTTAAAGAAGCCTCTGAGCGTGGTGTTATTGTGGTCAACCTGACTCAATGTTTGGCTGGTAAAGTCAACATGGGCGGTTATGCGACAGGCTGTGCGTTGGCAGATGCAGGCGTAATTAGCGGTTACGATATGACGCCAGAAGCGGCGCTCGCAAAACTGCACTTCTTATTGAGCCAAAACCTGTCTTACGAAGAAGTAAAAGAGAAAATGCAGGAAGTACTGCGTGGCGAAATGAGCCTGTAAGCGCTGCT
>NZ_JAWOTS010000362.1:0-1135 GCF_033338975.1 Vibrio sp. Vb0349
CATTGCGCGCCCCTATTCTGTGGTAGCGCCCGGCATTGCTAAAGTAGGTGCCAAACGGGGACGCATGACGGTTATCGTCCAAGTTGATATTGGTGACAACCAGAGTCTCATCAAGCGTGCCGTTTTTGGCTTTCTCGCTCAGTTCTCGGTAGGAGTACATAACGATCTCCACTCGGCTGCCCGCACGCTCTAAACGCGAAGAAATCGCTCGAGCGCACCGGCGTAGCGCCGTGTAATTGTACCCTGCGATGGTGATCAGCTTTGGTAACTTGACCGCATCTCCAAATGGGCGCAACACCGGCTTCCAGTTTGGCAACAAGTTATAAGCAGCGACGCTACCGAAATTGATCTTTTCGCTCTTCATCACTTCGGCTAACTGCTCCGGTCGAATCAAATCACTGATGTATCGGCGCTGAGCCTGAGACAAAGCGTGCTTCGCATGATGGTTAAACAGTGCGAACAAACAACCGTCTTCCGTTCGACTGCGTTTGCTCGCTGGGGACGTTTCACTGTTCGGTGTCGACATGTAGTGACCGCACATGTCATCAACAAGGACTGGCTGTGGTTGCAGAGTATTCGCAGCGAGCGATGGGTTCTCCATCTTTTCATCGTTAACGATCCAGATCGTCACCAAATCCGTTAATACTCGACACGCGTAATAGCCATCAAACGCTTGCAGTTTCAAACGGTTTTCACTGTGCTCAACGACGGAAAATGGCCCACTCCCTACCACCAACTTGTTGTTCGCAACGTTCACCTGACTCACGGGCTGAATGCCATATTTCACGCCAGAAATAAGCCCAGCAAAACCCAAGTCAGGTCGGTTAAGTGTAAACACCACTTTGAGAGGGTTTGGCGCAGTCACGTTTGCCACATGCGCGAGTTCTTTCTCGTAGTATTCTAGTGAGCTCAATTTGGCAAACAAACTCACCACCGTGTCGGCATCGATTGGGTTGCCATTATGGAAGGTAAGCCCGGGGCGAAGGTAAAACGTCCATTCGAATTTTTGCTCATCGTATCGCCAATGGTGCGCCAGCTCTGGTTTTACGCGCCCGTAATAATCACTTGATACTAAACAGCAATAAATTTGGCGTAGCAAAAAGCGCTCACTGCTTCGCTGCAATTGATGAGGAAC
>NZ_JAWOTS010000363.1:0-1134 GCF_033338975.1 Vibrio sp. Vb0349
GGACTGAGGCAAAAACATCACAAAAAAGACCAACGCTTTAGGGTTGAGCAAATTGCTCATTAATGCACGTTGATAGTAGGTCGATGCCATCTTATTTTTTTGATCAAGCTCTGGAGCAGATGAAGCTTCTGCTCTCAAGCAATCCCAACCCATTTTAAGTAGGTACGCACCACCTAAAAGGTGAAGTACTTTGAGTGCCACAGGGCTCATCGCAATCAGGGTTGAAACCCCCATCGCAGCAAGTAAAGTAAGGATAAGGCCAGACGTCGCGTTCCCCAGACTGGCAAATAAGCCAACCTTTTTGCCGTAGCTCATACTTGAGCTCGCAATCAGCAACATATCAGGGCCAGGCAAAAGCAATAAGGCGATAACCGCCGTGAGATAAATAGGAAGTACAGCTAAATCGATCATGATGGAACAGGTTTTCTACAACAAGGCGGCGAATCTTATACCAATAAATCAAACTCGACCAGATTAAATACCTTTAAATGTAGCCATATTTAGAAAGGATAAATCACCAATTCACTCATATAAAAACAATTAACCTTTTTAACGATACTGAATAGCAATTTTGTACAAAAATAAGCACGATGGATACGTTACACTCGTATGACGAACTTCTCGAGCAGATTGGAAACAATGAAAGAAAAGAACAAGGAAATCGCGACATTCAAAATTGCTCAAGAACTTGGTGGCTTGGAGCTGCTAGATGCTAAGTATGAAAAGCAGAACTTCTCTCGGCACAGTCACGAAGGCTACACCATTGGTGTGATCGAAAAAGGCGCTCAACAATTTTTCCGCACTGGCGGCAACCACATTGCACCACAAGACAGCATTATCTTAGTTAACGCTGATGAAGTGCATAACGGCCATTCAGCAACCGAGGGGGGCTGGGAATACAAAGCAATGTATCCTGTGTCAGAACAATTTCAAACCTTGGGGCAAGAGCTTGGCTCACCCAATATCGCGCTGCCCTATTTCCCTCAACCTGTGGTTTATGATCCCGAACTGGCAAGCCAATTGCGCTTGGTGTTTGAGACTCTAGAAAAATCGGACAATCGACTGCTGCGAGAGACCTTGGTGTACGGTACGTTGATCAAATTGGCGAGTAAACACAGCACTCACCGCGCACCA
>NZ_JAWOTS010000364.1:0-1134 GCF_033338975.1 Vibrio sp. Vb0349
ATGGTGGTTACATCAAGCGTCTTCCAAATGACCCTTGGGGTAATGCATACCAATACCTAAGCCCTGGTGACAACGCCACGATTGATATCTTCACTTTAGGTGCGGATGGTCAAGAGGGCGGTGAAGGTCCAGCAGCGGATATTGGCAACTGGAACATGCAAGACTTCCAATAAAATGAGCGCAAGCCAGCACTAATGAAACAAATGCGAAAACATAACGGTTTTACATTAATAGAAATCCTATTGGTGCTGGTTTTGCTATCTCTTACCGCGGTGGCGGTGATCACTACGTTGCCTACCAGTCAAAAAGACCTCTCTAAACAATACGCGCAAAGTTTCTTTCAGCGTTTGCAGTTGCTTAACGAAGAAGCCGTACTCAGCGGTAAAGATTTTGGTGTGCGTGTCGACGATACCAAAAAGACCTACACCCTGCTTAGCTTGACCGCTGAAGGCTGGAAGCCGCTAGAAATGAAGCAAATGCCAAGCAAAACCAAATTAGAAGATGACATTGCATTGCAATTGGATTTAGGTGGCGGTGCTTGGGATAAAGACGATCGTTTGTTTGAGCCGGGTTCACTGTTTGAAGACATGTTTGCCGACGAAACTGAAGAAAAGAAAGTGAAACCACCGCAAGTCTTCATTTTCTCGAGCGCAGAAGTCACGCCGTTTACCTTGTCTTTTTTTCCACAAAAAGGCGATGCGTTTAACGATGGTTGGCGAGTGATCGGAAAAGAGAGTGGGCAAATTCTGTTGGTAGCGCCAGGTGAAGAAGTGGAAGAGGATGCGAATGCGCAATTTTAAGCAAACTCAACCAAACTTAAACAATCGTCGAGTGCGAGGGATGACGTTGCTTGAAGTGTTGGTTGCACTGGCTATTTTTGCCACCGCGGCGATCAGTGTGATTCGCTCAGTGAGTCAACACATCAACACAGTCAGCTACTTAGAAGAAAAGATGTTTGCAGCAATGGTTGTGGATAACCAAATGGCGAATGTGATGCTAGATACTGGCGCGCTGAAAGCCAAGAATGGTACCGAAGAGCTAGCAGGGCGTACATGGTATTGGAAAGTCACGCCTGTAGCCACCACGCAGCCATTGCTGAAAGCATTTGATGTAAGTGTCGCGACCGCGAAAAAC
>NZ_JAWOTS010000365.1:0-1134 GCF_033338975.1 Vibrio sp. Vb0349
AGTACTACCTCCCAGCTCTCAACCCAAGTGATAGCGACTTTTTGGCCGAGAGAGTGGTCCACATCTGGATCATCTTCGTTAAAGAACTCGCTAACCATCACGCGCATGCCTGAGTCCAGTTGGACAACAGAGTCTAGCGTCATACCTTTATAGGTACGTTCAGTGACGTGACCAACAATGCCTTTTTCTTCAGACTCTTTGATCTCTTCGATACGTAAGTCTTCAGGGCGAAGCAGCACTTGTAGTTTGTCACCTGCTTGTGCTTCTTTGTCGTAGTAAACGACAGACTCAACACCTTCGATTTCCGCACGGATGCGTTTTTCATCAATGCGTTCAAGCATTGTTGCGTTGAAGACATTAATCTCGCCGATAAAGCGAGCAACAAACAAGTTTTTAGGTTCTTCGTAAATTTCACGTGGTGAGCCATCTTGTTCGATAACGCCATCGCGCATAACGATAATGCGGTCAGACATCGATAGAGCTTCTTCCTGATCGTGAGTAACAAAGATAAAGGTAATACCAAGTTGACGCTGAAGTTGTTTCAACTCAATCTGCATTTGTTTACGAAGTTTGTAATCAAGAGCAGAAAGCGATTCATCAAGTAGCAGTACTTTTGGCTTATTTACAACCGCACGCGCGATTGCGATACGTTGTTGCTGACCACCAGAAAGTTGGTGCGGCTTACGCTGCGCCATTTTTTCTAGACGGACCATACGTAGCGCTTCCATTACGCGTGGTTCGATTTCTGCCGCAGGCGTTTTTTGCATGCGTAGGCCAAATGCCACATTATCGAATACGGTCATGTGAGGGAATAATGCGTAACTCTGAAATACCGTGTTGACGTGCCTATGCTCTGCAGGAACTTGCGTTACATCTTGGTCATCTAATACGATTTGACCGTTATCTGCCGTTTCGAAACCAGCGATCATGCGTAAAACCGTCGTTTTACCACAACCAGATGGACCAAGAATCGTCAGAAACTCACCATGATTAACATCAAGAGTTAAATTGCCGATGATTTCCTTTCCATCGAAACTTTTGCTGATACCAGATAAACGAATAACTGGCTTTCCTGCTTGCTGTTTAGCGTTCAACGTCTGTATTTCTCCCACGTTAAAATTGGGTTTACGCCAA
>NZ_JAWOTS010000366.1:0-1133 GCF_033338975.1 Vibrio sp. Vb0349
CCATCAATAGAGCGATCGACATGAGACTCAGCCGCCAAATGCATCACCTTATCGGGTTGATGCTCTGAAAACACGCGGTCTAGTTCAGTTCGGTCACAGATATCCACTTGCTCGAAGTAATAACGGTCACTGTCCGCGACATCTACCAACGACTCCAAGTTTCCTGCGTAGGTGAGCTTGTCTAAATTCACGACACTATCTTGGGTGTCACGAATAATGTGTCGAACGACAGCTGAGCCGATGAAGCCTGCTCCGCCTGTTACTAGTATTTTCATTGCAAATGTTACCTACTTTAATGGGTACTTTTAGTGGGTGTACCGAAATGCGCTATTGGATTGTCTCACGAATAACTGACAAAAAGCTCACTTTACGTATTTTCAGTATAACTTTTTTGTACATGATCAAAATCGGACGCTTGCCAAATGATTTGGCGTTTGAGCAGTTCTTTTTTGAATGAGCGAAGAAGCCTTTCTAAGTTTTGCTTTTTCCAGTCGCCGTGCTCTTGTTTGCGGCACTTATCAAAATCAATAATCCACACTTTATCTTTGTCATCGATCAAGATGTTGTGGATATTCAGGTCTGTGTGATTAACGCCAGCGTTGTGCATTTTGGCAATTTCTTGCCCTATTTTTTGATACATTCCTTCCGGTAACGGTTTTTCCTGCAAGATACTGACCAGGTCTCTTGCGTTAGGAATGCGCTCACTCAATAAATCGGCCTGATATGTCAATCCAGATTTCACAGCTCTCGCAGCAATTGGCCTTGGCACATGAACGCCAGCATTAATCAGTGTAAGTAATAGTTGGAACTCTTGCACACAACGCGTTTGCTCCCAACCTGAAAACCAATAATTGTCTTTAACTAACTTACCAAACAAGCCACCACGTCGATAATGACGCAGAGCGGCTTGCATCGTATCAAGCTGAACAAACCAAGTCGTGCCACGCCCTGACGCACTGCCAGTTACTTTGTTGGTGGATTGCCAATACTCGGCATCAAAAATAGGCTGACTAGGATCTTCAATAAGCTCCTCATCAAACCAAATGACTTGGTTGCTATCTCGATACTGCTGAATCATGTTGTAACCTCTAGCCTAGGTAGCGACTGGCCAATATGTATAGCCAAGTAAAAGC
>NZ_JAWOTS010000367.1:0-1131 GCF_033338975.1 Vibrio sp. Vb0349
TAAAGCATTAATGTGACGTATGTCTCTATAAAATGGCTAGTTTGGTTATTGGTTAATCAATTTTATTAAGGGGAACAGTCCCATTTTGTAACAGTTTAATGGCGAGAGCCTTGGGCGTATTTTAATGCACTCGCTTCTTTGTCATAAAGGTGGGCCAATCCCAGAAATTGCGAGGAGAGGTTCGTATAGTCTTTAGCCAGTTGTTGAGCGTTTTCTCGATACCATTCTGCACTGATTTGGTTCGCTGTTTCATTATTATGTCTGCAACTTTGAGCGAGCTTTTCCCAGCCATTGGCTGCCCACTGCGACTCGGTACTAAGCTTGATAAGCTCATTTGCTTTTTGCGTTAACTCTTCTTTGTACTGAACCGAGGCTTTTAGCTGATTTTGGAACAGGTTTTGATTGTACTTAGCGCGCCATAACAAACTGAGTTCATCTGTGGAAAAAGTTTGCGAAAGCAGTTGGCGCTGCTTGTGTTCACTTAACAAGGTGTTGAACACCTTAACATGCTGATTGTAGTTGGACCCTAAACGGTTGAATTGGGTAAGATTGTCATTCCAAGAAGATGGATTACATTGAACATTGGCGAACCCTAGCAAAGGGAACGAGATAAGTATCAGCATCCAATAGTGTTTGTTGATCATGATTGCTCACGTAAGTTAACCGTCTCTAAACAGTATAGATGGCGAGATAAGCACAAAGAATAAAAAGGAAAAGAACATGAAAAAAGTTCTCATCGCAGTGTTGATTCTTCTGCTGCTGGGTGGCGCGGGTGCTGGTTACTATTTCTTTTTTATGCAAAAAGACGAACCTGAAAAGCCTGTTGCGGCTAAAACGGAAAAGGCGCCTGTAGATAAAGGGGATGCCTCCAAACCCATCATGGATTTAGAATCGCCAGCTCCTGAAATCACGGAATATTACGTTATCGAGCGTCGCGTTAACGTTTACAACAAGCCTGATGATAAGTCTTTGATAGTTGATGCGCTTTACAAAGGCGAAAAAGTGTCTGTGCTGGAAAAGGTCGAGGGTTGGTTTCGTCTATCTGACTACATCGTTTACGAAGATGGTGGAGAAGAGACTGCGGAATGGGTCAACTCGAAAGGTCTCTCTGACGCTGAGCCAGTCATCAAA
>NZ_JAWOTS010000368.1:0-1130 GCF_033338975.1 Vibrio sp. Vb0349
CGGCTCTTTAGTTGGCTTTGTTTTGGCTTGTGTGGTGTTTAGCGACCCCCGAGATCTACTCTCTTTCCCGACGCCGCGTACTGAACTCTTTCTTCTGGTTTGGTATGGGTGCTTGTCAAGAAGTGCTAGTTTCTGGCGCAACAGCTGCTGGTCAAGCTCTTCCTGCACTACAACAACTTTGTGTTGACCCAGCTTTAGCTAAGACTCTTGTTGCTGGTCAAACTCACACATTTGAATTCGCTAACTCAGTAACTCCAGAAATTACAGCAACTGTTAAAGAAGTAACTGAAACAGTTAAATCTGGTGACCTACACCGTTTCTTCGGCGGCGATAAGAGCGCTGGTGTATTCATGAACGGTTTCTTCCCAGTAATGATGTTTGGTCTACCAGGTGCAGCACTTGCTATGTACCTAGCGGCTCCTGTTGAGAAACGTAGCCAAGTTGGTGGTGCATTGTTCTCTGTTGCATTCTGTTCATTCCTAACTGGTATCACAGAGCCTCTAGAGTTCATGTTCGTATTCCTAGCTCCTGCTCTATACGCGATTCACGCAGTGTTCACTGGTCTATCGCTAGTTGTTGCTAACATGCTTGGTACGCTACACGGCTTCACATTCTCTGCTGGTCTAATTGACTACTTGTTGAACTACGGTCTAGCAACTAAACCTCTACTACTAGGTGCAGTGGGTCTTGGCTTCGGTGCTCTTTACTTCTTCACATTCAGCTTCGCAATCCGCGCGTTTAACCTAAAATCGCCAGGCCGTGAAGATGATGATAGCCAAGCAGCAGCACCAGCAGGTGAAGCAAAAAGTGGTGACCTAGCTCGTCAATACCTAAAAGCGCTAGGTGGTCATGACAACCTAACTTCAATTGACGCATGTATCACTCGTCTACGTGTTGCTGTTGCAGATACTGCTGCGGTTGACCAAGACAAACTAAAACAACTTGGCGCTGCTGGTGTTGTAGTTGTTGCAGGTGGTGTTCAGGCTATCTTCGGTACTAAGTCTGATAACCTAAAAACTGAAATGGATGAGTGGATTCGTAACCACGGTTAATCCCCAACATTCATTGTTTTGAAAGGAGGCTAAGGCCTCCTTTTTTGTGTTTTGGATATCGCTGAATAACTTATTATC
>NZ_JAWOTS010000369.1:0-1129 GCF_033338975.1 Vibrio sp. Vb0349
TGCGAGCTCTCGCTCTTGAGGGAGCAAGTAATACGCCTCATCATCACCATGCATGTTCTTGTTGAGACGCTTATAAACATCTGCCAATGTCGCCACATGGTCTGTTTCAGGTTGGTCTCGTAGCCAACTAGAAAACTCACCTATCGTGTTAAGAAAATCAGGAGCGGCAATACCTTGAGACTCGTTGGTTTTAATCGCAATGCTGATGTTGGTCATACCGCTGATTCGCTCTTCCATAAAATCAGCAGCCTGACGAAACTCGTTACGTTGACCAAAGTACTCTACCGATTCGTCATTCACCTTGTTAAGTGGGATAAGACTCGCGCACACGACAATGACAGCAACCGAAAGTGGCAACAAGGCTCTTCGTTGCGAAACCACAAAGTCACCTAAGCGATCCATGACATGTTTTTGGTCTTGTGACGTTTCCATTTTTACGTGGATAGGCAGCAACTTGAGCAACGCCGGCAACAAGGTAACAGAAAGAAAACAGGCGACCATAACACCTAAAGCAGACAAGTTACCGAAGTCTCGCAGGACAGGAGAATCGGACATGTTCATCATCAAGAAGCCAATCGCGGTTGTTACGGATGTAATCAGAATAGGCACGAAATTCAAAGCGATACTACGCTCGATTGACTGCACTTTCGTGAACCCGTTTTTCATTGATTGACGCATGGTCGCAATCACATGAACACAGTCAGCAACCGCAAGCGTCATGATCAACGTTGGAACGTTTACCGTCGCAGTGCTTAAGAACATTCCAGCCCAACCGGAAATGCCCATGGTCGCCATCACAGAACCAATGATGACAATCAGCGTCGCTATCACACTTAGAATGGAACGCAGCATGATAGTCAAAAAGACCAAAATCACAACGAGCATGGTTGGCACTAATGTCGAGCTGTCATCTTGCGCAGCAGTCATAAAAGCGTGGTTCATAGCAATAATGCCCGCTTTATGAAAAGTCACGTCAGGATACGCGCGTTGGTATCGGTCAATCATGGCATTGATACTCGACACCACCTCCTCCACTTCTGCGGTCTTATCCACCTCGGGCAACTGGACGGTAATATTCACCACGGTGACATCACCTTTCTCTGACACCAATGCGCTTTTTAAAACAGGT
>NZ_JAWOTS010000370.1:0-1127 GCF_033338975.1 Vibrio sp. Vb0349
TCTTTAGCGCTTCAAGTAAACCTTCAAACAATTCAAACGATTCACGTTTGTACTCTTGTTTCGGGTTCTTTTGTGCGTAGCCACGTAGGTGGATACCTTGACGCAGATGATCCATCGCCGCCAGATGCTCTTTCCAAAGCGTATCGAGTGTTTGAAGCATCACTGATTTTTCGAAGTTACGAAGCACTTGTGCACCCACAACTTCTTCTTTCGCTTTGTATACTTCAACGGCTAGGCTGATAATCTTCTCGCGCAGCGCTTCTTCGTACAGTTTGTCGTCTTCCTCAAGCCATTGCTTGATTGGCGCGTCTAGATCGAAATCTGCTTTCAAACGTTCTTGAAGACCTTCCACATCCCACATGTCTTCTAGAGATTGTGGTGGAATGTATTCGTCGATGATCGCTGTGAGCACATCTTCACGGTTTTGTTCAATCATGTCGCTGATATCGTCAACGTTCATGAGCTCATCACGCAGTTCGTAAACCACTTTACGTTGATCGTTCGCCACGTCATCGTATTCAAGAAGCTGTTTACGGATGTCGAAGTTGCGACCTTCCACTTTGCGTTGTGCTTTTTCAATAGAACGAGACAACATCTTAGATTCGATTGCTTCGCCTTCTTCCATACCGCTTTGAATCAAGCTTGCCATACGATCTGAAGTGAAGATACGCAGTAGTGAGTCTTCCATCGATAGGTAGAAACGAGATGAACCCGCATCACCTTGACGACCAGAACGGCCACGTAACTGGTTATCGATACGACGAGATTCATGACGCTCAGTACCGATGATGTGCAGACCACCAGCATCTAAAACTTGATCGTGAACTTTTTTCCACTCAGCTTTGATTGCGTCGATTTGCTCTTTCGTTGGATCTTGTAGTGATTCAACTTTTGCTTGCCAGCTACCACCTAGCACGATATCTGTACCACGACCCGCCATGTTTGTTGCGATAGTTACCGCACCAGGCATACCTGCTTCAGCAACGATTTCCGCTTCTTTCTCATGGAACTTAGCGTTCAAAACGTTGTGTTTGATCTTCGCTTTCTTCAAGGCGTTGGAGAGTAGTTCTGATTTTTCAATCGATACTGTACCAACCAATGTTGGCTGACCTTTCGCAACTCGCTCT
>NZ_JAWOTS010000371.1:0-1127 GCF_033338975.1 Vibrio sp. Vb0349
AACAGTTAAATGAGAAAAAATCTCATTTATTTTCACATTGCTTTAATGAAATGCACTCTCGATTCACGAAGATTAATTTTTTCTTCAAATTTTTCAATAAGATATCCATTTCTCAACAACAATCTGAGCATGGCAGGAAATTGGTTTCGAGATTTCACTTTTAGTGTTTTATAGCCTTGTTCTGCGACCCATTCTTCTTGAGCCTCTAACAACATCTGCGCGACTCCCTCATTTCGAGCTTGCGGCGCAACACCACCAAACCAACTATAGAAGGTGTCTTCATCCAGTTCGTAGCCGATTTTAAAACCGACAATAGCACCGTTTTTCTCAGCCACTAGGATTAGGCTGTTTTTGTCTCCAAGACGCTGTGACATCGAATCTAAGGTTTCTCCGTTGGCAAACTCTTTCACTCGAGTGACCACTTGAAGTGCCTCTTCCAACGTGCCTTCACGAATCAGCATTGTCATTGTTCTCTTCTCCAGAAATAAATATACCCAAGCACCTTGGATTTTTTGGGATATACAAGCCTTTTGTAATCCGCCTGAGGTTACTTGGGTATATGCAGACGAACAACTATTGTCGGTCTGGTTTTTCTCACTGAGCGATAATTACTCTTCTGTCGCTTCTCGAGCCATCTTTAGGTGCTGAGCGGCTTGTGCATTCTCTTCCGCTAACCACTCTGCTACGTCTTTTGCAAAGTAAGTCAGGATGCCATCGGCGCCCGCACGCTTAAAGCACAGTAGTGATTCCATTACTGTCTCGCGCTCTTTTAACCAGCCATTAAGAATCGCCGCTTTGTGCATCGCGTACTCGCCCGATACTTGGTAAGCAAATGTCGGAACTTGCAGCTCGGTTTTCACTCGGCGAACTACATCTAAGTATGGCATACCTGGCTTAACCATCACCATGTCTGCCCCTTCATTGATGTCCATTGCGACTTCATGCATTGCTTCATCAATGTTTGCTGGGTCCATTTGGTAGTTTTTCTTGTTACCACCTTTTAGATTAGACGAAGAACCGACGGCATCTCGGAATGGGCCGTAGTAGTTTGATGCGTATTTAGCCGAGTAAGCCATGATTTGAGTATGAATGTAGCCCGCTTCTTCTAGCGCAACTCGGATTGCTCC
>NZ_JAWOTS010000372.1:0-1125 GCF_033338975.1 Vibrio sp. Vb0349
GCATATCGCGTAATTCAGAGAACGCCAGGCGATACTGCGTTTGTCGAGATGGAATCGCGGGTGATGTACAACTTAAAACGTCTGGAACTGCCACTCGAACAATTTGAGATTCAATCTTTTAGCGCTGTGATCCCCGACTATTCGATCTATCTGGCCTTTTCTCCAGAGATGAAACCTGAAGTACAACACTTTATTAATCAACGCCTGTCGGATCTAAAAGCCTCGGGAGAGATCGATAACATCGTCAAACACTATCTTTAATGCGCCTAGCTCTTTTACTGGTGCAGCTTTTGAGATCCCCACTAAAACGCCAGCCTTCTCAAGCTGGCGTTTTTATCTATTCGATTTGATACCCGCCAGAAACGATCATTCCATTTGATCAACAAAATGGGGATCAAACATGTGCCCTAATTTGTTTGCTTTGGTTTTTAGATAGTGTTGGTTGCTTGGATTGCGACCTTCTTGCAGTGGCACACGCTCAACGACATTGATGTGCGCGTTTTTCAAAGCCGCAAGCTTACGGGGGTTGTTGGTCATCAGACGCACTTCGTCAATCCCTAAATGCTCTAACATCCCTTTGCAAAACGCATAGTCTCGCATATCAGCAGCAAACCCTAAACGCTCATTCGCCTCAACGGTATCCGCACCATCATCCTGCAAGTGATAGGCGCGAATTTTGTTGATTAAACCGATGCCACGTCCCTCCTGACGCAAATAGAGCAGCACGCCGCAGCCCTCTTCGACGATGTTTTGCAACGCACGATTTAACTGAAAACCGCAATCGCAGCGGGTGCTAAATAGTGCGTCCCCAGTGAGACATTCAGAATGGAGCCGAATCAATGGCGCAGGCTGAGACGTCGGGTCGCCATACACCAGCGCGAGATGCTCCTTCCCTGTAGCCGTCTCGATGAAGCCGTGCATCATGAATGTGCCCCACTGAGTTGGCAGCTTAGCTTTGTCGATGAACTTAACCAAATTGTAAGGCTCGACATGTCGCAGCTCTGCGCGTACGTTCATCAGAATTTCTCCTAGGTGGTTCAAACCTTTACCGTCTCCCCCATCTCCCCAAAATGCGTCCTTGTGCGAATGCTCAGTAAGGCAAGCATTGCCCGTGCGCATCAGTTT
>NZ_JAWOTS010000373.1:0-1122 GCF_033338975.1 Vibrio sp. Vb0349
TCACGACTACCGCAGTTTTTACTGTAAAGCTCGGGTCTTCCAACTTGCCTAAGTCGAAGTAAGAATAGATGCCAGCGATCACGCTCAATACGATAAAGAACAGAACGAACTTACGTTGGCGAATCGCGAATTCAGCTAAATTGATCATGGATTCGCACCTACAACGTCTTGATGGTCAGGTTTGGGGCGGCATCGCCCTCGCTCAGATAATGGCTCCCGCTGATCACCACATAATCGCCTTGCTCAAAACTTCCGGTCACACACGCTTGGTATGCGTCGATAGAGTCAAGGTTGACCGGCTCTGAATGAATAACCGCATCACGAACCACATTCACGTGCAGAGTTTGTTTCTCACCCAAAATTGCAGAGTAAGGAAAGCAATGGCTTGAGTGACTGGTGTTGAGCGCGGTATTAACCGTGACTGCTTTACCGTTGAATAGCGCACTGGAAATCGAATCGATGTCTAGCGTGACGGTATAGGTTTGTTTGAGCAGGTGCTTCTTCGGCGCGATTTCTGCCACGGTTGCTCGGTAGGATTGCTCCGAATCATACCAAGTCAACGATGCTGGCTGACCTAGTGCGAATTGCGCAATCATATTTTCCGGCACGTCGATGTCCACTTCCCAGCTGCCTTCTTGCTGAATTGACACAACACTTCCGCCCGGCAAGGTTTGTTCATGTGGATCAACAGAAACGTCGGCAACAATGCCAGTGAATGGTGCACGTAGAGTGGTGTAACGTAGGGCATCTTTTGCACGTTGGATGTTTTTCTCAACCACTTTGACGGCAGAGAGGCTACGTTCGTAGCTGCTGATGGCTCGGTCTAAGTTTACGCTGGCAATGGCATCATCAGAAGTCGCTTGTTTTACGCGCTTTAACTCGGCTTTCGCGAGTTTGTGGGCTGATTGCGCTTCTAACATGCGCGCTTGTAATTCTTCTAGTGAGACTTGGTAGTCGTGCTTGTCTAGCGTGGCAATGACTTGGCCTTTTTCTACCACGCTGCCTTTATTTACGAACACGCTTTCCACGGTGCCGGGTACACGAAAAGAGAGTGAGGCGGTTTCTTTTGCTTTTACGATCCCGCTGAATGATTTGTTGAGTTCTTCATTCCTTTCGTTGACT
>NZ_JAWOTS010000374.1:0-1122 GCF_033338975.1 Vibrio sp. Vb0349
TCAATGCAGGCAAAGCGGCAGACATCCAACGCATCTTCGACACTGTAGACCGCGTGCTTGCCACGCCACTAAAAGAGAAAGCCGACAGAGGCAAGTTGGATGACAAAGGGGCGATCGTCACACTGGGATACGCACTGAATCCGGATGGTTCAATGCATCAAATCTTGGTTGAGCGTTTGGAAACCACGTTAGCAATGGCGAAAGCGAACCCAGATGCGATAATTATTTTGACGGGCGGCGTACCAAAGAACCACAAAACCGAAGGTAAATTGATGGCGGACTGGCTGATTGAAAAAGGAGTCAGCAAAGACCGCATCATCGAAGAAAACTACGCCACCAGCACGGTAGGCAATGCCCTGTTCAGCAGCTACGCCTTGGCGCGCCACAACATCAAACATGCGACCATTATCAGCTCGGCAAGTCACGTGCGTCGTGGTCAAACCTTGTTTGAAATCGCTAGTTGGCAAACTGGCCCGCAGGGCATCACTTTCGACACCGTAAGTTACCCAGACAAACCCCTCAAAGACTTAGCGAAAGCCAGCGAGAGCGAACTACTTGGCATTTACCGCGATGCGCTGCGTACTTACGGTATGTGGAGTTATCGCTCTTACCCGTTGGAGTCGCGTTAACCCTTATCGCCCCATTCAAATCGAAAAAAGCCTGCACGTTCGCAGGCTTTTTTGCATTAGAACAGTATCTAAAGCGATCAGATCGCTTCGCCATTTACTGTAACTGCGACGTCAATGTTGCCACGAACGGCATTTGAGTATGGGCAGACTTGGTGGGCAATGCGCGTCAGCTCTAGTGCTTGTTCTTGTGGTAGGTCTAACTCTGCCGCGAGGCTAACGGTCAACGCAAAGCCACCGTTTTCATTCGGGCCAATGCCTACTTCAGCTGTCACAGGTGCGCTCTTTAGCGCTACTTTTGCTTCACGCGCAACGTGCAAAATCGCGTTAGAGAAACAAGCCGAGTAACCCGCAGCAAACAGTTGTTCTGGATTCGTTGCTGCGCGTGTGCCACCCATCTCTTTTGGGTAAGCAAGTTCAAGATCCAGCAGACCATCGTTGGTTTTTACTTGACCATTACGGCCAGCCAGAGCAGTAGCTTGAGTTTTGTATAATG
>NZ_JAWOTS010000375.1:0-1121 GCF_033338975.1 Vibrio sp. Vb0349
ACATAACAATTTAGTTTAAAGGAAATTGAAATGAAACCAGGAATCCATCCTGACTATCGTCCAGTGGTGTTTCATGACACAAGTGTGGATGAATACTTTGTTGTCGGCTCAACATTGAAAACCGATCGCACCATTGAGTGGAAAGACGGAAAAACATACCCGTACTTCACATTGGATGTGTCGTCGTCTTCTCATCCGTTTTACACAGGTAAGCAACGAGTGGTTCAAGCGGAAGGGCGTATTGCTAACTTCAACCGTCGTTTTGGTCAATTTACTAGTGAGAAGGAATAAGTCATGAAAGTTGTGAAATCACTTAAAAGCGCGAAGAGCCGTCATCCTGACTGTCAGATAGTGAAAAGAAGAGGGCGCTTGTACGTTATTTGTAAGACAAATCCGAGGTTCAAAGCTGTACAAAAATAACAGTAGAAACGAACAACAAAGGGGTGTGTAGCTAAACTTAAGGTATTTTCGTCCATGACAACGGATGATTGCCTCAGCAGCTCTGAATGTACACACCCCACCTAATACTCGCCAAGTGCCAACGTTTATTCGCTCGTGCTTGGCATGGTTTTTACTGGCACGACTTCGTCGTTATTCAAGTCAAAATTGAACGTTTGCAGACTGCTCGGCTCTTTGAGCTTACACCACACACTATCTTTGCATTCGACTTTATATAGGGATTAGGCATTCCTGCATATCTAATGGTTATATCTTTGTTTAATTTATAATGTTGGTTAATTTGTTTTATATGGATGAAATATCTACATTTATGCAAATAGCTGGTTATATATTTGCCATTGATTTACAATTTGTAACGTTTTTGGCTTTTAATTGACTCTTTACTCAAGTACCCTTCGCTCGCTTTGTGACATTTTTTTCACAATTGCATAGGAATAAAAACAAGGAGGGAACAGATGAGTTCATCTGCTTCAATTAAACAAAACTCACCTAAGAAGCCGTTGTTTACGCGCTTTTTGGATACTGTCGAATATTTGGGGAACCTGTTGCCCCACCCGATCACACTATTTGCCATTTTCTGTTTAGCCATTCTGGTGATGTCGGGTATAGCTGGTTACTTCGAAGTATCGGTTGTCGATCCTCGTCCTGAGGGAGCAAAAGGT
>NZ_JAWOTS010000376.1:0-1114 GCF_033338975.1 Vibrio sp. Vb0349
ACCTGAAGGTTGAACACCACTCAATACAATGGGTTTGCTCATTAGAATGATTCCTTTGACTTCTTAATCTAATTAAAATGAAAAACCGTGCGGCTTTTAGCGCACGGTTTACTCAGTGTACTCATTAACAAGTATTTTGGAAGCTCTTTTGTTGCCGTTATGCAGAAACGGCTACTACTTCCAATAATTCAGATAAACTGTCTGCGACAAAATCTGGGTTTGAAGCTGAAATAGGCTCACCATGGTTGTAACCGTATGTTAAACCAAACGAAGCACAACCTGCGTTTTTCGCCGCAAGGATGTCATTCTTCGAGTCGCCAACCATCAGCATTTCGCTCGCTTTCACCTGATGTTTTTCCATCAACCAGTTCAGTGCGACTGGATTTGGTTTTTTCTCAGGGAATGCATCACCACCCAATACGTCCACAAAGTATTTTGCGATGCCATGTTGCTCTAGAATTTCTGGAACAAACTTCGATGGTTTGTTCGTTACAAGCGCCATCGTAAAGCCTGCCTGGTGTAGCTCTTCTAGCGTCTCTTTTACTGTTGGGTAAAGATGGCTCAGCTGATGACCGCTTTGCGCGTAAAAGTCATCAAACAGCTCGCGTCCTTTTGCACGCAGCTCTTCACTAAGATCGCTACTGATGGTCATGCTTTGGCTTAGCGCGCGACCAATCAGGACGTCAGCACCGTTACCTACGTAATCACGTACTTGCTCTTCCGATACTGCAGGGTAACCCAAAGCTTGTACCGCTTGGTCTGCAGCAACCGCCAAATCAGGTACGCTGTCCAACAATGTGCCATCCAGATCGAACGCAATCAGTTTAATATCTTGTTGAGTCATAATTTCCCTAGCTAAAAATAACAAAGGATGGTTTCCCATCCTATGTGTTTGATTCTTCAAGCCACTAAGCCTTTGGGCTCAGTGACATATGGTCTCATTCGCTTACTTCGCAGCCAAGCGCTGACGAACTGCTTCGAATAAACAGATGCCTGATGCAACCGACACATTCAAACTTGATACGCTACCTGCCATTGGGATTTTAATCAAATCATCGCAAGTTTCTCGCGTTAGGCGGCGCATGCCATCACCTTCTGCGCCCATGACAATTGC
>NZ_JAWOTS010000377.1:0-1113 GCF_033338975.1 Vibrio sp. Vb0349
TATTTCATCACTCGTTGGTAAAGTGGATATCCGTAAACTCGAACACTACTCTCAAGACGACCCAGATGCGTACAGCTACTCTGGCGCGCTGTGTAAAGCAAACCAAGGCTTGATGGAATTCGTCGAGATGTTCAAAGCGCCAATTAAAGTATTGCACCCATTACTAACCGCAACACAAGAAGGCAACTTTAACGGGACGGAAGGCCTTTCTGCGATTCCATTCGACGGCATGATTTTGGCTCACTCTAACGAATCTGAGTGGCAAACCTTCCGCAACAACAAAAACAACGAAGCCTTCCTAGACCGTGTATACATCGTTAAAGTACCGTACTGTTTACGCGTATCGGAAGAAGTTAAAATCTATCAAAAACTGCTTGAAAACAGTGAACTGTCTCAAGCCCCTTGCTCACCAAGCACATTAGAAACATTGGCGCAGTTCAGCATCCTTTCTCGTCTGAAAGAGCCTGAAAACTCGTCTATCTTCTCGAAAATGCGCGTGTACGACGGTGAGACGCTAAAAGACACCGATCCTAAAGCGAAAAGCTACCAAGAATATCGAGATTACGCAGGCGTCGATGAAGGTATGAACGGCCTATCTACACGTTTTGCGTTTAAGATTTTGTCTCGCGTGTTCAACTTTGACCAAACCGAAGTGGCAGCAAACCCAGTTCACCTGTTCTATGTGATTGAACAACAAGTAGAGCGCGAACAGTTCCCTTCAGAAACCGCAGAAAAATATCTTGAGTTTTTGAAAGGGTACCTCGTTCCTCGTTACGTTGAGTTTATCGGTAAAGAGATTCAAACCGCATACCTAGAATCTTACTCTGAATACGGCCAAAACATCTTCGACCGTTATGTTACCTACGCAGACTTCTGGATTCAGGACCAAGAATACCGCGATCCAGAAACGGGACAGCTATTTGACCGCGCATCTCTCAATGCGGAACTAGAGAAAATTGAGAAAACCGCTGGTATCTCCAACCCGAAAGATTTCCGAAACGAAATCGTTAACTTTGTGCTTCGTGCGAAAGCGAATAACAATGGTCAAAACCCAGTTTGGACCAGCTACGAAAAACTGCGCACGGTAATCGAGAAGAAAATGTTCTCCAATAC
>NZ_JAWOTS010000378.1:0-1113 GCF_033338975.1 Vibrio sp. Vb0349
CAGCATCAAACTTTTACAAATCACGGATACTCATCTGTTCGCTGCAGACGAGGGAAGTTTGCTGAGCGTAAAAACAGCCGACAGCTTTTCTGCTGTGGTTAACGAAGTTTTGCGCCGCAAAGTGGGGTTTGATTACATTTTAGCGACTGGCGATATTTCACAGGATCATAGCGCCGAGTCTTATCAACGATTTGCTGATGGCATTGCGCCGCTGCAAAAGGATTGTTATTGGCTGCCGGGAAATCACGATTACAAACCCAATATGGGCAGTGTGTTACCTTCACCACAAATTCAAGCGGCAGAACATGTGTTGCTGGGTGAAAATTGGCAATTGATTTTGCTTGATTCTCAAGTAGTAGGCGTGCCTCATGGGCGTTTAAGCGATCAGCAGTTGACTCTTTTGGAAGAGAAATTAACGGAATTTCCTGAGCGTCATACACTGGTTTTATTGCATCACCATCCTTTGCTGGTGGGGAGCGCTTGGCTTGATCAGCATACGTTGAAAGACGCAGAAGCGTTTTGGCAAGTTGTGGATCGATTCGACAATGTAAAAGGCATTTTGTGTGGGCATGTTCATCAAGACATGAACGTAATACACAAAGGTATTCGAGTGATGGCAACACCATCAACGTGTGTCCAGTTTAAGCCGAATTCCGATGATTTCGCGCTTGATACCACATCCCCAGGTTGGCGTGAGCTAGAACTGCACACCAACGGCGACATCACAACCCATGTCGACCGTTTACCAGAAGGCCAATTCCAGCCAGATTTCTCTTCCAACGGATATTAATGATGCCCGAGCTCTAAGTTCGGGCTCGCTTTTTCATGCGAGACTTCTATGAGTAAACCTTCACTTCTATGGTACATCCACGGTTTCAACAGCTCACCGCTCTCAATGAAAGCCAATTTAATGAGAGAATATTGCGCGCTGCATCGTCCGGACATCAAAGTCATCGTCCCACAATTGCCTTGCTTTCCTGAACAAGCCGCTCAATTGTTGTTGGATATTGTTGAGCAATACAAAGACGACTACAACATTGGCTTAGTGGGTAGCTCGCTTGGTGGTTACATGTCGACGTGGTTAAACGCGAAGTACGGTTTTAAAGCGGTTGT
>NZ_JAWOTS010000379.1:0-1112 GCF_033338975.1 Vibrio sp. Vb0349
ATGGCTTGTCGATTTGTCGCCGTTTACGCCACGCCAATAACATGTTGCCAATTCTGATGCTGACAGCAAAAGGTGACGAGGTTGACCGTATTGTTGGTTTGGAAGTTGGTGCGGACGATTACCTACCTAAACCGTTCAACCCGCGTGAACTACTCGCTCGTATTAAAGCGGTTTTACGTCGCCAAACGGTTGAGCTACCGGGTGCGCCAAGTACAGAAGAAAAAGTGGTCGAGTTTGGTGAGTTTCGTTTGAATCTCGGCACGCGTGAAATGTTCCGTGGTGATGAGGCGATGCCATTAACATCGGGTGAATTTGCGGTGTTGAAATCACTGGTAACCAACGCGCGTGAGCCAATGTCGCGTGATAAGCTGATGAATATGGCGCGTGGTCGTGAATACTCGGCGATGGAGCGTTCTATCGACGTACAAATTTCTCGTCTACGCCGCATGCTGGAAGACGATCCGAGCAAACCTCGCTACATCCAGACCGTATGGGGTTTAGGTTACGTATTTGTCCCAGACGGTAAAGAGTCGTAACTCTTACTCGCTTAACCGGCAATCGGTTTTTAAAACTTCGGCCATCAAATTTCCTTCTTATTTGGTGGCCGAGGTTTTCGCAATTAGGGTCATCAGGAAATTTCCATGCGAATCCGAAGTTCACTGACACAATCTATTCTACTGTTCATCTCCTTGCTTCTCGCTAGCCAAGTCTTTTCTTATTACGCCGTTTTTAACTACGCGTTGATGCCAAGCCTGCAACAGTTCAACAAAATTCTCGCTCACGAACTGAATCTGGTTCTCGATGAAGATGGCCCGCTAAAATCGGATGCACCATTGCGTCGCCAGTTATTAGAAAGGTTGGGCGTGACAGTTCACAGCATCAACAGCGAGAAGGCGGTTGAGTTTAACCATGCGATGTCGATTGATTTGATGTCGGAGGAAATGACTCAAGAGCTAGGCTCACCAACCGAAGTACGCCTGCTGCTAGGTAGTGAAAGCTACATTTTGTGGATGCACATCGAGAAGCTGCCCAATTCCATTATTCGCATCCCGCTGTCTGAGCTGCAAGAAGAGGACTTTGCGCCGCTATTTCGTAACAGCCTGATCATGGCG
>NZ_JAWOTS010000380.1:0-1112 GCF_033338975.1 Vibrio sp. Vb0349
TGCGTGGTCTAAAGCATTGCTTTCGGTTGGTGTATTATCAGCAGAAGAGCAGCAAAAGCTCGAGCTCGCTTTAAATGAGTTGAAACTCGAAGTGATGGAAGATCCGCATCAGATTTTACGCTCTGATGCTGAAGACATTCACTCGTGGGTGGAACAGCAGTTGATCAGCAAAGTCGGCGACTTAGGTAAAAAGCTGCACACTGGTCGTTCTCGTAACGACCAAGTGGCGACCGACTTAAAGCTTTGGTGTCGTCAGCAAGGGCAGCAACTTCTTATTGCACTTGATCGTCTACAATCGCAAATGGTGCAAGTGGCGAAACAACATCAAGGTACGGTTTTGCCTGGTTATACTCACTTACAACGTGCTCAGCCTGTGACGTTTGCTCATTGGTGTTTGGCGTATGTTGAAATGTTTGAGCGTGATTACTCACGTCTGAGTGATGCGCTGCAACGTTTAGATACCTGTCCGCTAGGTTCTGGCGCATTAGCTGGTACTGCTTACCCAATTGATCGTGAACAATTGGCGCATAATCTTGGCTTTCATCGTGCTACGCGTAACTCACTCGATTCGGTATCGGATCGTGACCATGTGATGGAACTGATGTCTGTCGCTTCTATTTCTATGCTGCACTTGTCACGTCTTGCGGAAGATATGATTTTCTACAACTCAGGTGAGTCGAACTTCATTGAGTTGGCAGATACAGTGACATCTGGCTCGTCATTGATGCCACAGAAGAAAAACCCAGATGCGCTAGAGCTCATTCGTGGTAAGACTGGTCGCGTGTACGGCGCACTTGCTGGCATGATGATGACAGTCAAAGCCCTGCCACTGGCGTACAACAAAGACATGCAAGAAGACAAAGAAGGCTTGTTCGATGCGCTTGATACATGGAACGACTGTATGGAAATGGCAGCGTTGTGTTTCGATGGGATTAAGGTTAATGGCGAACGTACGTTAGAAGCCGCGAAACAAGGCTACGCCAATGCCACAGAATTAGCGGACTACTTGGTCGCGAAAGGCATTCCTTTCCGAGAAGCGCATCATATTGTCGGTGTGGCTGTCGTTGGGGCGATTGCCAAAGGTTGTGCACTGGAAGAGCTGTCACTGCAAG
>NZ_JAWOTS010000381.1:0-1112 GCF_033338975.1 Vibrio sp. Vb0349
TCGAACGCAGAAGGCATTAAAAAGCTTCGCGCAAGTGGCGTGAAATTCGTTTGGGTTGATCAATCACTTTCTGCTCAGCAGTGCGTATTCAAACCCGTCGAAGAACCTATCGATATCGAAGTAGGGGATAAAACGCTTTCCGTATCAAGCAAAGTGCAACGTGCGTATCGCTCGCGAGAAGTCCAACACAAGCGTGCTAAAAAGCTGATTGCGGAAGCAAAAGGCCTAGCGCAGAAACTTCTCAACCAAACTTTTGAAGGCAAAGTTATCCAAGTCGACGAGATTGAATCGTGGGCGGATGACATGATCGAAAGTGTATTTATTGATTCAGACGCTTTGCAGTGTGTTTCTGCATTGCGCCAGAAAGATTCTTATTTACTCGAGCATTCAGTAAATGTCGCCTGTCTGCTGGTTTCGTTCGGCAAACACTTAGGCTTAGACAAAGATACCCTCAAGCAATTGGCGATTGGTGGCATCATTCACGATGTAGGTAAAATCAAAGTGGACGATAAAATTCTTCACAAGCCAGCGCGTTTAACGCCAGAAGAGTTTGAGCACATGAAGTTGCACCAAGTCTTCGCGGGCGAGATCATCGTTGAAGTGAAAGGGTTGAGCGATGTCAGCCGAGACGTGTGTTTAATGCATCATGAAAAGCTTGATGGAACAGGGTATCCGCGCGGACTATCGGGCGACGAGATTCCGATTCATGGTCGCATGAGTTGTATCGTCGACATTTATGACGCGCTCACCGCTGATCGTTGCTACAAAAAAGGCATGAGCTCAGCAGAAGCATTTAAGATTTTGCTCAGTCTAACGCCTTTCCATCTCGACCCTGACCTGGTATACAAGTTCATCAACTGCATTGGTGTGTATCCAGTAGGTTCTATCGTGGAACTCAGTGATGGCAGAGTGGGTATTGTGTGGTCTTCGAATCCATCTCAAGCGTTAAAGCCAGAAGTGAAATGTTTCTACTCCCGTAAGTACAAACGATACATTGATGTAGCGATGGTGGATTTAAAAACGAGTGCGCACAAAATTGAAAGAGCGATAGCGCCTTCATCTTTAGAAATCGATCCAAAACCGTTCTATGACTAAATCAGTGCTTAGCTTGA
>NZ_JAWOTS010000382.1:0-1107 GCF_033338975.1 Vibrio sp. Vb0349
TGAAGATGCGATTGCGTTTTATGAAAAAAATGGTTTTGAACGTCGTGGTGAGTTGACCGATGAACGCGGTCCGGTCCGTCACCAACAAATGGTGAAGCCGCTTGATCCGATGGCGAATGTGTTACGTCGCCCAGAATGGTGCACGGAATTGCAGCAGCGCTGGGAAGCGCAGATCCCAATTGCGGACAAAATGGGCATCAAAATCAACCAATACACCGGTTATCAGTTCGAATGCAGTGCCCAGCTCAATCCGAATTTGAACCCGCACAATACGATGTTTGCTGGTTCGGCATTTACGTTGGCAACGCTGACGGGATGGGGAATGACGTGGTTACTGCTCAAAGAGCGCGGTTTGCATGGCGATATTGTTCTGGCAGACAGCTCGATTCGTTATCGTCATCCGGTGGAGCAAAATCCGGTGGCGAGTACCTCGCTTGATGGTATCAGTGGTGATTTGGATCGCTTGGCGTCAGGGCGCAAGGCGCGCATTGTCATCCATGTGGTGATTTACAGCGGCGATACGCCTGCGGTTGATTTCGTTGGCACGTACATGCTGTTGCCCAACTATTCGCAGCTACTCAGTTGCTAGTTCTTCTTCGGCTACGACCTCGTTCGTAGCCGGCTCTAACTCTTCTGTTATCTCCTCAACCAGCTCTTCTTCTGGTTGCTCTAGATTCGCCTCTGCAATGCCATGAAAGCTCGATTCCTCCGGCTGAGCATCGTTCGTTGGTACGTTCGGCGTTAAGTGGTCTGGCTGTTGTGGTGAGTCGCAGTCATTACGTGATATTTCACCATCGAGCAGATCGCCTATGACCATGCCGCAGTGATCCTTGAGCTGGAATGTCAAACCGCTGAGTGGGTTGTTGGCCATGTCAAACTCGCCGCCAATCTGACCGGATATGACATTGCCGGAGATGGTTACAGGCTTGAGTGATACAGCGCCCCGCTGCGCGTGCACTCGAATAGGGGAAAACGTGATGCTCTTAAGCGACTTATCGGCTTGTGAACGTAGTGTCGTTTCTCGTAGGTTTGCTTCCACTTGCCCCGTTAAGCTGTACGCCAACATATTGTTGTCACCAGATAGACCTTGCAGGTCGAGGTTGAGGT
>NZ_JAWOTS010000383.1:0-1104 GCF_033338975.1 Vibrio sp. Vb0349
TCGAGCTTGCTGATAAACACGATGTGTATTTGATTGAAGACGATGTGTATTCAGAGCTCTATTTTTCTAACAAGAAACCAAGTTCGCTTAAAACTTTTGATACCCAAGATCGCGTGTTGCATTGCGGATCATTTTCAAAAAGTCTTTGCCCGGGTTATCGGCTGGGGTGGGTGGTCAACAAGCGCTTTAATGAACATCTGCAAAAACTGCAACTTATCTCGACTTTGTCAGGTAGTGCGCCTATCCAACAAGGTATCGCGCATTATTTGCAAAATGACAGCTATGATAATCACCTTAGAAAACTTCGAAAGAATCTTGAGCAGCGACAATCCACGTTCATTGAACTGATCGATAAGTACTTTCCTAAATCGATTCATTACTCACAGCCAGAAGGCGGCTATTTTTTATGGGTTGAACTGCCGGAATCAAAATGCGGAAAAGCGATTTATCAGAAGTTATTGGAAGACAACATCACCGTTGCATTCGGTAAGTTGTTTTCTGTCGGCACAGATTATGAGAACTACCTAAGGCTTAATACATCGTTACCCTGCAACGATGAACTAGAAGAAGCCGTGAAGACGATCGGAGAATTACTTCACTAGCCAACTGTTTACCTATTTTTTGCTCAAACTGTATCAGTGAACGAATCCGAAGCTGTGTTTCAATTACTAGCAGACAACCATTTTAGGTTAGGAGCAATAATGAAAAAGCAGTTGGCAAAGCATGAACTTAGGCTAATGCGTGTTGCTATCTTTAGCGCATTTTTGTTGGTGTTTGCGCACCTGATATTGGCGAAGTCTTTTTCTCATATGGTTTGGACGGAATACACCGCCGCTGTGATTCCATTCGTCATGTTTGGTTTGTGTGTTGTTGGAGTGAAATACGCCGCGCGAGCAGATAAGGATGAAGACGAAAGCAACAGCTAAATTGTACACGCAGATTGCGAGAAAATTATTCGTACAAAATAAAAGACCTCCACATGGGAGGTCTTTTTAATTCTGAGTCACTAAAAAGTGATTAGAAGTTCGCAGAGCGAGGAGTACGTGGGAATGGGATCACGTCACGAACGTTGCCCATGCCTGTTACGTAAGAGACTAGACGCTC
>NZ_JAWOTS010000384.1:0-1104 GCF_033338975.1 Vibrio sp. Vb0349
TGAATAAAGTAGGAAAAAATGTGAGACGCAGTGCGGAAAAAAGCATGATCAGTCAGGCCGTGCCGCTGTTGAGGAGCTATGTCTAACAATAAACAGGAAACTTACTCTCTCGTTGTGTTCACTATTCGACTCGCTGGGCTCGTAATCTCTGGTTCTATTAGTCGTCTTAATACATGAATGTAAGGTTAAGACATCAAGTTTTGATCGGCCCAAGCAATGGCTTGAACTCGGTTTTTCACTGAGAGCTTTTTAAAGATCTGATACAGGTGCGACTTGATCGTAAATTCGCTAACAAACAGTTCTTCTGCCATCTGGCTATTCGATGCTCCAGCTTGCAGACAACGCAGCACTTGCAGTTCGCGAATGGTGAGATCGACGGTTGCTGGCGCGGTGTGAGTATTTATCACATTTCGATAGTAGTGCAGCAGTTGGCTGGTTACGTTGCGTGGTAGCCAGTTTTGCCCGTTGACAATGCCTTTCAGTCCTTCGCCTACTTGTTCTAAAGAATCTTCGCTGTAAAACAAGCCTTTTAATTGACCGAAGGCGAGCAGTTCATCCGTAGTGAGGCGTTTTGGAACGTTGAACACGACCGTCTCAAAGTTCTTCCAAACCAATGGCAGGTTTTTAATCGATTGAACGAGTGATTTATGTTCACTGAAGTCAATGAGTAGAATTTTATTTCGATGTTCGGGTTTCGCTTCCATTAGGGCATCGGTTGAGATTACAGGAATGCTCATATCGATGTACTTTTCTAATGATGCGACTTTCTGCGCAGCATCGTCTTCCATACTAATCAGAAATAGCTTTCTTGCGTAAGCCGACTTTCTCACGTGTTCAAATCTCCCAAGGTTCAGTAGAGGCCGTAAGTTGGCATTAAAGTATGGGGAGAGCTATAGCTTTGGTGAATAAATGCGTTGAGATTCAAAGGTTCACGAATGAAGTCTGCAACGCGAATCAAAAATGCTACATATGAAAGTTGAACTGAGATTTTGGTTCTAGCGTAGGGCGTGATCGAACACAATGGCATTGGGCTTTAACCAAAACATCAAAGCGTGTATTCTATTGCGCTAAAATGAATATACAGATCCAGAGTTAAACGGAGCA
>NZ_JAWOTS010000385.1:0-1099 GCF_033338975.1 Vibrio sp. Vb0349
GAAGTACCAGAGCCGATCGCAGCACCAAAAACAAATACCAAAGTTCAATCAACCTCTTCAGCTGTTAGTCCACAAGTAGTGGCAGCGATTTCAGCGGCGATTCATCAACATCGCGCTTCAATCGCGAAGTAGCCGAATATAGGATTAAAAAGGAGTTTAAGAGCATGTCTAAACCACTAGCTATTACCGATGTGGTCCTTCGAGACGCCCATCAATCACTATTTGCTACGCGTATGCGTATCGAAGATATGCTGCCTATCGCAGCTGAGTTGGATAAGATTGGATACTGGTCCCTAGAAACCTGGGGTGGTGCAACGTTTGATTCGTGTATTCGATTCCTTGGGGAAGACCCTTGGGAGCGTCTACGTGAGTTGAAAAAGGCGATGCCAAATACACCAATGCAAATGCTACTTCTTGGTCAAAACCTTTTAGTATATCGCCATTATGCTGATGACGTAGTAGAAAAGTTCGTTGAGCGTGCTCATGCCAACGGTATGGATGTATTCCGTATCTTTGATGCGATGAACGATGTTCGCAATTTCCAAAAAGCGGTGAAATCGGCGGTAGATGTTGGCGCTCATGCGCAAGGCACCCTGTCATACACAACAAGCCCTGTTCACAATACGGATACTTGGGTTGATTTAGCAAAGCGTTTGGAAGATCTCGGTTGTCATTCTCTGTGTATCAAAGACATGTCTGGCTTGCTAAAGCCTTACGAAGCGCAAGAGCTAATCACACGCATCAAAGCCTCTTGTGATGTACCACTGGCACTCCACTGCCATGCAACCACTGGTCTTTCTACCGCTACGGCAATCAAAGCGGTAGAGGCTGGTATCGACATCCTCGATACGGCTATTTCTTCTATGAGCTGTACTTACGGGCATACTCCGACAGAAACGGTTGTAGCAATGCTGCAAGGTACTGAGCGCGACACCAACCTGAAACTTGATCAACTAGAACCTATTGCAGCCTACTTCCGTGAAGTACGTAAGAAATACGCGAAGTGGGAAGGGCAACTAAAAGGCGTGGATTCCCGTATCCTTATCGCTCAAGTGCCAGGCGGTATGTTGACGAATATGGAAGGTCAGCTAAAAGAGCA
>NZ_JAWOTS010000386.1:0-1098 GCF_033338975.1 Vibrio sp. Vb0349
CAACGGGTACTTCCGACATCGGAGCCTTTGGCTTCATTGGCATGTAATTTATTGCAGCCCAGCCGACACCAACCGCTGCCATTACACCAATAGCAGCCGATCCCCACGCTGGCCATGTAAATGATTGACGAGCTTTATCTTGCTGGTAAATGTCTGCCTGAAACTGCATGACTTCTTCGCAGGCTTGTTGCACCGTCTGTTTATCGACAACGACACTGCCCTGGTGATAACTCATATTCAATGCTTTATCACAAATCAGGTTGATGAGACGCGGAATGCCATGGCTATACTTCGCAATCAACTTAC
Organism: Vibrio sp. Vb0349; assembly: GCF_033338975.1. NCBI lineage: Bacteria > Pseudomonadati > Pseudomonadota > Gammaproteobacteria > Vibrionales > Vibrionaceae > Vibrio > Vibrio sp. Vb0349. Next base: position 307 of record NZ_JAWOTS010000386.1, read on the forward strand.
TGGAACTGCGATGAAACAGTTGCTGATCGCCACCAGCCGTGTGCAAACGAAACGCGATGTAATCCGCAGTCTCTTTCTCATCAAGAGGTAACAGATGATAACGGCCAGTGATACGCTGTGCGAGCTGACGCAACTGCGTAGTCTGTAACAAGCGTTGCAACTCTGGCTGCCCTACCAACAGCACTTTAAGCAGCTTTCTGGTATCGGTTTCTAAGTTCGTTAACAAGCGCAGTTGCTCAAGTACATCGGCAGCAAGATGCTGAGCCTCATCAATGACGAGCAACGTCTGCCAACCCACCTTGTGGTTACGCAGCAAATAATGATGTATGACTTGGTTTAGCTGTTTTAACGTCGCATCCTGCGGATAAGAGATCTTAAATTCATCGCAAATCGCTTCTAGCAGATCTCGGCTCGAAAAAGTCGGATTGAGAATCAGCCCCGCTTTGGTGCTTTCATCTAAATTCGCGAGCATGGCTTTGGCCACTGTCGTTTTGCCTGTTCCTACCTCACCGGTCAGCATGGCAAAACCACCGCCGTCGCCCAATCCCGCATTGAGGTGCGTGATCGCTTCTTTATGACGTTGGCTTAAATACAAATAACGTGAGTTGGGAACAATCGAAAACGGCTGCTCAACAAACCCAAAAAAGTCCTTATACATTAGGATCTCCAGCTAAAAACCCATCCCAAAAGAATCAAATATGATGTAAACATAGTTGCATCTGTTCTTGGGAGTAAAGAAAAGTACCATTGCTTGCTACAATGTCCAACGGCATATCCATAAATTCAGAGGTA
>NZ_JAWOTS010000387.1:0-1097 GCF_033338975.1 Vibrio sp. Vb0349
GTCGATTGTAGCTTTTGATAAAACATCACCAGCTCCCCTTCTCGCAGAATTGAGGTCAAACGCTTCTGAGCCGATGATTTGTTGATACTGTATATGTTTGAATCTTTCACGCTATTAAGCAGAGACTTAAACAGCGATTGTTCAATACCATTCAAAGCATTGTTCAGCCCGAATTGACTCGCGTGTTTGCCAGCATAAGCAAGATAAAAAGGTCGATAGATCAATACTCCTGCCGCGATCACTATCAGTTGAAGTATTGTGCCTTGAATATGGTTTCCCATTGCGACATATCCACTGATCAACGGCGGCGTCATCCAGTTCACGATCTTCTCTACAGGATCAATAATACCCGACGCAATGCTCGCATAAGTGATCACGAAGCTCACCAAAGGCACCAGTACAAATGGGATGATGAGAATGGGGTTGAAAATGATCGGCAAACCAAACAGCAACACTTCATTAATGTTGAACATCACCAATGGCGCAGCCGCCAACGCCAACATGATGTGGTTACGCTCTCTAGCAAAAATCAGGATACATAGAAGCAAACAGACGCTGTTTCCTGAACCGCCCATAGACAAAAAGGCGTCGTAAAAACCTTGGCTGATAACGTTAAGCGACGCTTCGCCAGTTTGCCAAGCGGCCATATTGGCTTCGGTCGCAGCGTATATCTGCTGCTTGATGGCAAACAACATGTTGTGAGCATTGATGCCTGTCGCCCCTAGCAACCCCAAAACGGTTTGATAGATTCAACCGCCTTCAAGCGTTAAAGGATCGACGCCGATACTGCGCACTGCGCCACTAAACCACACCATGATCGCCGCAGTGACGTGGGACAGGCTTACCGCGACAAGAACAAATACGAAAAAGTGCAAAACGTCTTTAAACAGCCGAGAAGTAAAGTCCAGTGCTTGGGGTTCAAGCAATTGAATTCTCAAATGTTTGCAGTACAAATACGACATCACGGCGCTGATCAGCGCCAACAGAGAGTTATTGGGCAACGTATACGTCGCAGATAAGCTTTCATTTTCTATCGACACCAAATAAAACATGATCAGCGAATAAATAATAAGCACCACGCTCGATACATTGGCTTT
>NZ_JAWOTS010000388.1:0-1096 GCF_033338975.1 Vibrio sp. Vb0349
TGTAAAACTGTATTCTATTCTGTTTGCATAAGGATCTTGATTAAGAATCACGCCTTGTTTCCCAAGTTCACCAATCTCATTAATCGCCGCACGAACCACATTGATACTTTGGCTGTAAACCGTGACCGTTCGGGATGCTAAATAACGATACTCAATGTCTTGCTCACCACCATATTGCTGCGCTTTACGGTCTATCACTGAAGGCGAAGACAGCGAGATGTTTTTGTCAGTTAAGCCTTTTGCGGTTAAAAAATCGAGAATCAAACGCGTTTGTTGGTCTATGTCATCAAACATCGCGCCCATATCATTGCTGGCTACCGTAAATTGGATTGGCCAAATGACGGTATCTGCCGGGTATTCTCGCTCAGACAATCCCTTCACCGTTACCACTCGCTCATAGGCTTTGTATTTGACTGCTGTTTGCTGAATAAAAAAGCCCAATACTCCTAAACCTATTATCAGACACAGCCCGAGCCATATTGACGCTTTATTGGAAATCTTCTCCATTCATCCTCCTAATTTCGCCAAAAGTAACAATTCGTAGTATCGATAACATAGCTCAACTATGGCCAGAAAATGGCGACCTAAAGCTAAATTTTTGTCATATCGTTCGAAATGGTGAATAGAATTAATTAAAATTGAACAGTGTTTTATTGTGAGTTTTAAGATTATGTTGAAAACAAAATGGTTGGTGGTTCTAGGCGGATTATTTGTCTCAACGGCCTGTTTGAGTGCTGACGACTTAGCTATAGATGACAACTCAACACAAGAACCCCAAGCGGATGCGTGTAATGAACAGCAATACGAAGGGAAAAGCTTTGATGGTCGAATTCTGCTAGATAATGAGCCGACCAAACAGGTCTTGAGCTCACTAGAAAGTCTCGGTGAAACGCTCAACTCTCTGAGTATCCTGATGTTTGCTGGCGACAAAACGTAACGCTAAAGCTGTCCTATCCCCTTCGCCTTTGGTCAACAAAGCTTCACCAGTTTGTCACCAAAGGCTCATAGATTTGCCTCTGAACTGTCATCTGTAATTTCTACTATCCAATCAGCAACTTGTACGCTGAGGTAAATATGGATAGTTCAACCCCTTTTC
>NZ_JAWOTS010000389.1:0-1096 GCF_033338975.1 Vibrio sp. Vb0349
GAGCGTCAGATCAAAAAGACCATCGATGCATTTGCCAACAGCGCTGAACTCGCTCAACTTGCCGGTTATGACGGCGTGGAATTAATGGGCTCAGAAGGTTATTTGATCAATCAGTTCCTTTGTAAGCGCACCAATATGCGATATGACGATTGGGGCGGCAGTTACAAAAAACGCATGCGCTTCCCGTTGGAGATAGTGAAAGCTGTACGTAAAGCGGTGGGTGAGAAGTTCATCATCATTTTCCGTCTTTCGATGCTGGACCTCGTCGAGCAGGGCAGCACGTTCGAAGATGTGATTGAATTAGCCAAAGGATTGGAAGACGCGGGCGTCACCATTATCAACACTGGTATTGGTTGGCATGAAGCACGTATTCCGACCATTGCAACGCAAGTACCTCGCGGTGCATTTACATGGGTAACCGAGAAGGTGAAACCGCACGTTTCTGTGCCAATCGTCACCTGTAACCGAATTAACACTCCTGATGAAGCAGAGCGAATCCTTGCTTCTGGTCAGGCGGATATGGTGTCAATGGCTCGCCCGTTCTTGGCGGATCCATACTTTGTCGCGAAGGCAGAACAAGAGAAAGCGCAGCTTATTAATACGTGTATCGGCTGCAACCAAGCGTGTCTGGACAACGTATTTAAAGGTAAGCGCGCTAGTTGTCTCGTCAATCCACTTGCCTGTTACGAAACAGAAATTGTGGTTGAACCAACGTTCAAGAAGAAAAATATTGCCGTTGTAGGCGCAGGCCCTGCTGGTTTAGCTTGTGCGACGACTTTAGCTGAACGTGGTCATAAAGTTGATCTGTTTGAAAAGAACGACCGAATTGGTGGGCAATTCCGCTTAGCGATGCAAATCCCAGGTAAAGAAGAATTCAGAGAAACGATTCGCTACTTTGCCAACCGAATTGATGAAACGGGTGTAAATCTGCATTTGTCTACGGAAGCGAACTACGATTTGCTGACAGAGTACGATGAGGTTGTGATGGCTTCTGGTGTTGAACCGCGTAAGGTCAATATCGAAGGTATTGATAATGCAGAAAAAGTGGTGGATTACCAAACGCTGATTCGTGACAAAACGCCTGTCGGTGAAAAAG
>NZ_JAWOTS010000390.1:0-1095 GCF_033338975.1 Vibrio sp. Vb0349
CGCTATCAGCCTCGATGTCGACTACTGGTGCAACCGTAAAGTCCACCGTTTGGTTAACGCTTTCACCGCTTGGGTCTTTAGCTGTAAACGTAATTGTCTCTTTGCCATTCCAATCCGCTGTCGGAGTGATTGTGGCGACGCCATTCACAATAGAAATTTGGATGCTGTTATTGCCAGAGACTGAGAATTCTAGCGAGGAATCAGAATCTTTGAATACTTCATTCAAGTCGATCGTGTATGCATCGAAATCTTCCGATAACACTTGGTCTGCAATGGCATTTTCAACAGTCGGTGCATCGTTAACACGATTCACAATCAAACTGTCACTGTCGTTAGCTGTTGGATTAACACCATCCGATACTGACGCGCTGATAGTCAGGTCTTTAAGGTTAAGTTCATCATTATTAACTGCATCAACGCCTGCTTGAGTCAGCTTGACTTCATTGCCAACCAACACGAAGTAGCCGTTTGAGTTGTTTTCTAAAGAAACGGTTAATTGGTCTTCAGGCGTGTCAGTATCGCGAACCGTTAAGGTTGCGACTACCGTATCAGTGCTCACTGCATCTTCAGTGATGCTTTCTACTGCATCAACCTTGATGGTTGGCGCATCGTTCACTGGATTTACTGTAACAGTTACTTTCGCTTCGTCGGTCAATTGACCGTCCGTTACGGTGTAGGTGATTTCAGCGTGGCCATTGAAGTTTTCTACCGGTGTGAAAACAAGTTTGCCATCCACCACTTCAACCGTACCCTGCTCCTTAGGAACAGAGGCTGATTCAATACTCAGCTTATCGCCATCCACGTCGGTGTCGTTAGTCAGTACATCAATGGTAACTGCGGTGTCTTCTTGTGTCGTAGCGATGTCATCTTTCGCCACTGGCGCATCGTTGACCGGTGTTACATTGACAGTGATGGTGGTGGATTCAGACACTCCACCTGATGTCACGACGTAAGTGAAAGTATCTTTACCGACGTAGTTATCATCTGGTGTGTAGGTCACCGTACCATCGTTGTTTACGATGACGGAGCCATTTTTAGGACCATTATCAGCATCCAAAGACACCACTTTATCAGTGCTTTCAAACGTATCGTTAC
>NZ_JAWOTS010000391.1:0-1095 GCF_033338975.1 Vibrio sp. Vb0349
ACCTTCATTGTCGCCACTCACGACCCTCGTATGGCATCACGCTGCGATCGCACCATCGAGCTGGTGGACGGCAAAATCATCCAAACGCACGCCAGTGTGGAGGAGGTCTCATGGGCAAGCTAATTCCCGTTTCGGTTCGCCTTGCTTGGCTGAATCTACAACGTAATCGCCGACGCAGTTTGTTGTCGATGCTGATCATCGCCATTGCAGTTTTTGCGCTGACCAGCGCAGGTGGTTTTGGCCTTTATACCTACGACAGCTTGAAAGAATCCACAGCGCGAGACACGGGGCATCTGACATTAACCACGCCGGGTTATTTCGCTAAAGAAGAAGAGATGCCATTGAGCAATGGTTTGAGCCATGCCGATGCGATCACCAAACAGTTGATTGGTTTGAGTGAGGTGCGAGGCGTACAGCCTCGAGTGGAATTCAGCGGTTTGATCTCTAACGGCAGCAAGTCCTCGATTTTTATTGGTATCGGCGCTAACGAACGCGAGTTCGATATGAAAGGGCCGTTTTTGGACGTGCGTGATGGGCAGACGCTTTCCAACATTCATGCCTCTCGCTACGACGCTTCTGAGCCAGAAGTGATGCTTGGGGTGGATCTCGCCAATAATCTGAGCGTCAACGTGGGTGATTGGATTACCTTACTTGCTACTACGACAGATGGCGCTTTGAACGCTTACGACTTTAAAGTTCGCGGTATCTACTCAACTGGCGTTCCTGAGCTGGATAAACGCCAACTTTACGTACACATCAACAGTGCTCAGTCTCTGCTGGGGTCGGACAAAGTCAGTGCGCTGTCAGTATTTCTGTTCGACACCAGCTTAACCAACAAGGTTGAACAGCAAGTCGCGATGATTCTAAACAAACAAAAACCGAGCTTTGGCGATCAAGAGGTTGAAATTACTCCTTGGCAAGAGCGTGCGTTCTTCTATCTCAAAGTGAAAGATTTGTACGACCGTATTTTCGGCATTATGGGCGCCGTAATGGCTCTGGTCGTGTTTGTCGCGTTGTTCAACACCATGACTATGTCTGTGACCGAGCGTACTCGTGAAATCGGCACCTTGTCCGCATTGGGCAGTTATCCCCGAG
>NZ_JAWOTS010000392.1:0-1095 GCF_033338975.1 Vibrio sp. Vb0349
GCTCAGCAATCAGTTCACGAGACAGTACTGTGATGATTGCTGTAATCGTTGCTAAAGCAAGACCAACCATAATACCGACGCGAGATGCAACGCGTGCACCGTCGACATTTTCTTCGCCCAAACGGTGACCAACGCGAATACTTACCGCAGCACCTACACTCATTGGCAACATAAATACCAACGAAGAGAAGTTAATCGCAACTTGGTGCGCCGCAACGATGATTGGGCCAAGTGGTGATACCAACAGCGCCACTACAGCAAACAGTGTCACTTCAAAGAACAGTGCCGCTGCAACAGGGAAACCCAGTTTGAACAGGCGAACTTGCGCTTTCCATTGTGGTTTATGGTATTCGCCAAACACATTGATGCTTTTTAGTCGTGATGACGTCATCACATACGCTAACAGCAACGCGAACATAACCCAATAGACGATGGTGGTTGCTACGCCACAGCCTACGCCACCCAACTCAGGCGCGCCAAATTTACCGTAAACGAAAATCCAGTTAAGCGGGATGTTCAGCAGTAAACCAATAAATCCAATCACCATCGCTGGCTTGGTTAATGACATACCATCAGTGAAGCTGCGCAGAGTTTGGAAGAGAAGAAAAGCTGGCACAGCGAAAATCACAGCATGAATGTAGCCGACGGTTTTATCTGCCATCACAGCTTCTACGTCCATCAATTGTAGAATGAACTGTGTTTGCAGTAACACACCAATGATCGGGATACTGATTAACAACGCAAGGACAACACCTTGCTGAATTTCAAATGGGATCTTTTCGCGACGCGCAGATCCGTTAAGCTGCGCCACAACAGGAACCAAAGCCATAAGCAGGCCAATACCAAACAAAATAGATGGCAGCCAAATGCTTGAAGCGACAGATACCGCAGCCATGTCAGTTGCGCTAACGCCACCTGCCATTACGGTATCGACAAAACCCATGCCCGTTTGAGCGACAGACGCGATCAATACAGGGGTAGCCAATTTAATTAGACTCGATGCTTCTTCTTTATAGCGATGCACGAAAAATACTCCAGAGCGGAACAATAAGATTGAAAGAAAGGGAGTGCTCGAGGACAAAAGATGTGATGAAC
>NZ_JAWOTS010000393.1:0-1093 GCF_033338975.1 Vibrio sp. Vb0349
GACCGAAATCAGGCTGGAAACCGCCCATAAAAAGGCAGCGCATAGAGCAAGCCATTCGTAACCCATGATTGATAGACGTCCTTGTTGAATAGGGTTGAGGGCTCTTAATATGCATGAAATGCCACGAGCAATGCCATCATTTTTTTATTTATTATTGGGAAGTTAAAGGGCTAGATAACATCAATAAAAAAGCAGCTCTGGGAGCTGCTTTTTCGGGGCGGTTTACACTTTAAAGCGACTGATGTTTTCTCGCATGGTGTTCGCTGTGTTGAACATTCTGCGTGCGCCTTCACTGCTTTTCAGTGATTGCTCAGCAATGACATCTGCATCGTCTTTGATGCCTTGAGTATTGCGGCTGATGTCTTCACTTACCGCTCGCTGCTCTTCTGCTGCGCTCGCAATCTGCATCGCCATATCATTAATCTCAGTGATAGAGTTGGTGATGCTGGTTAGACTGTCGTGCGCTTGCTGTGCGTAATCCACGCTGGTATCTGCCAAGCTAGTGCTGGCTTGCATGCTGTTTACGGCAAGCTTGGTATTGCTTTGCAGCGTTTCAATCATGGTACGGATTTCTTCTGTTGAGCCATGAGTGCGTTGGCTAAGTACACGTACTTCATCCGCTACCACGGCAAATCCGCGTCCTTGTTCACCCGCGCGTGCTGCTTCGATGGCCGCATTGAGAGCGAGCAGGTTGGTTTGCTCAGCAATGCCCTGAATCGTAGACAAAATTTGGTTGATGCTTTGGGTGTTCGCTTCCAGTTCAGAAATCACATTTGCCGCATCACTCACTTGCTCAGCAAGCGACACAATCGCTTCTCGGTTTTTCTGAATAACGCTTTGACCTTCCACACACGCAGATGCGGAGTTTTGGGATGCACTTGCGGTCAATTCTGCATGACTTGCTACTTCTGCAGCGGTTGCCGACATTTCATGAATGGCCGTAGCAATTTGGTGTACGTCATTTTGTTGGTGCTCAACGCGTCCTGCCGCCATGGCTGAGAGCTCATTCGCCTGTTGTGCTTGTTCTGACAACTGCTGACTGTTTTCGACGATGTTTTTTAGCATTGATTGCATCTGAGCAAGGAACTGGTTG
>NZ_JAWOTS010000394.1:0-1091 GCF_033338975.1 Vibrio sp. Vb0349
ATCTCGGCTCTTCGCATTTTAATTAACACGATTCGCTTATCCATCAGCAATTCGTTAAATTATCCGTCTCATTCCTAATTTTCATTAATTGCTATGTTATTAGAAGGCATTGAAACGTTACTTGTACTAAGTAAAGAAAAAACCATGAGCCGCACTGGTAGTCAGCTGTACATCAGCCAATCTGCGGTGAGTAAACGTATCGCCAATTTAGAAAAAAAGTTAGGAAAGAAACTGATCGAGCCAAACGGCAGACACATTAAACTAACCTCGGATGCTCTGGCCCTTATCAATACGATAGAGCCCACATTCAATGAGTTACGAGGACAGATTTACGATCAGCAAGAGCTCGAAGATACGTCATTAATAAAAATGGATTGCTCAGAAACTCTCGTCGCAGGTTATCTGAGTATGATTATGGAAGAGCAACTGGCACGCGATCCTTATCTCAGAATCTCTACCAATCACACTCCGAGAATCGTTGAAAACGTAAAATCAGGGCGAGCGACCCTAGGATTCTGCGCTGGTTACTTACCTTCTCATCACGGTTTGATGAGCGTTCATCTCGCCGATGAGCCTTTCTCTATAATAAGTAAGCACCCACTAACTCAATTACCAGAAGCAATTTTAACTAACGATTTGAATAACCCAGCCAATACATACCAGCAAGCCATTTTGTCCAAGAACGAGATCCAACCTTTGATGGAGATGGACTCCTACACTGCGGCAGCGCAATTAGCTTTAAAAGGTATGGCACCAGCACTGATACCTAAATCCATCATCAAAACACTCAACATCGCATCAAATTTCTGTTTTGAATTCGAAGAACTAGAGCCTCTAATTCGCCCAATACACATCTGTCTTCGCCACAACACATACCGCAATCAGCGAATTAAAACAGTGTTAGAAGCCATTGCTGATGTTGTTGCCAAAGAAGTTTTGTTGCCATCAGCATAGACATGGTAATCACTAGAGGTCGAATCCACTTTTGACCTTTGGTAACCACCACTTTTGCGCCAAGTTGAGCGCCAATAAAGCCACCGACCGCCATCGTCAAACCAATTTCCCATACAGGTAACCCTGCTAGAACGAAA
>NZ_JAWOTS010000395.1:0-1090 GCF_033338975.1 Vibrio sp. Vb0349
TGGTGACTTTGATGTGCTTCGCGATAAATACACCACAATGTCTGGTCGCAACGTTGACCTAGAAATCTTTGTCGATAAAGGCAACTTAGACCGAGCGGGTCACGCGATGACATCGCTAATCAACTCAATGAAGTGGGACGAAGAACGCTTTGGTCTAGAATACGACCTCGATATTTACATGATCGTGGCGGTTGATTTCTTCAACATGGGCGCAATGGAAAACAAAGGCCTAAATATCTTTAACTCTAAGTTTGTTCTGGCGAATGACCAAACGGCGACAGACCGAGATTACTTGGGTATTGAAGCTGTGATTAGCCATGAATACTTCCATAACTGGACAGGCAACCGCGTGACTTGCCGTGATTGGTTCCAGCTGAGCCTAAAAGAAGGTTTGACGGTGTTCCGTGATCAAGAGTTTTCTTCTGACTTAGGTTCACGTGCGGTAAATCGAATCGACAACGTGCGCATTATTCGTGGCCCTCAGTTTGCTGAAGATGCAAGCCCAATGTCACACCCAATTCGTCCTGACAAAGTTATTGAAATGAATAACTTTTATACACTGACCGTTTATGAGAAGGGCAGTGAAGTGATTCGTATGTACCACACTTTGCTTGGCGAGGAAGGCTTCCAAAAAGGTATGAAGCTTTACTTTGAGCGTCACGACGGTACAGCGGCAACATGTGAAGACTTCGTTTCTGCAATGGAAGATGCAACGGGCGTTGACCTTAAGCAATTCCGTCTATGGTATAGCCAATCTGGTACACCAACACTTCGTGTAAACAGCGAATACAACGCTGAAGCCAAAACTTACGCGCTAACAGTTGAGCAATTTACTGAAGCAACGCAAGACCAAGCAGAAAAACAAGCACTGCACATTCCATTCGATATCGAGCTTTATGATTCGAAAGGTCAGGTTATCCCACTGATCATTAACGGCGAATCAGTTCACAATGTTTTGGACATCAAGCAAGATAAACAAACATTTGTGTTCGAGAATGTCTCAGATCAACCAGTGCCTTCATTGTTACGCGAGTTCTCTGCGCCAGTTAAATTGGAATACGATTACAGCGACGCTGAACTGATCTTCCTA
>NZ_JAWOTS010000396.1:0-1090 GCF_033338975.1 Vibrio sp. Vb0349
TGCTTGGATATTTGGAAACTTGGCGTTTGCAGCATCCTGACCCCGATCCGCTCATTGAAGTGGCGTTTCGCAACAGTGAAAAACTCTCCCAGCAATTGCACGCTCTGTTGGATGTGGCGAAACAAGAAGCTCCGCTGCCGAGCTATGAGTATCTTCCGATTGATATTAGCCAACTAATGGCAGAATGCGCCGAAACCATGCAAAGTCAGTTTCAACGTAAAGGCGTGACGTTGAACATTACCGTAGATGAGCCAATCCAAGTGATAGGTGATAAGGGGTTATTAGAACGATTGATATTGAATTTATTGGAAAATGCACTTCGGCATAGTCCGTCGGATGCGACCGTGAGTTGCGATGTAAAACGGGGCGATAATACATCTCAAGTTAGTTTTACTTTTTCCAACCAAATAGAGCTGAATGCGCAAGCTGGCGCGCTAGGCATTGGTACTAAAATTGTCCAGTCCATTTTAATGCTGCATCACAGTCATCTTGAAACCGATGCGACATCGCATCGGTTTACACAACGATTCACACTTCCTGCCGCATGAGGAAGTGTGAATCAGACAGATCATGATTTAGTCGATCACGCCACACACAATGCGCGCACCGCCGCCACCTAATTTGGCTGGTTGATCCGAGTGATTGTCCCCACCAGCATGAATCATCAAGGCTCTGCCTTTTAAATCCGACATTTTGAGGCGTGGAGCTAAAACCGGTTGGCTGGCGTTTCCTTCCATGTCGGCGTACAACGCTGGCAGATCGCCAAGATGGTTGCCATCGGTCCATGGAAAACCATGTTGGCCAGTATTGTCTGGGTCGTAATGGCCGCCCGCACCGCCACCTACTACGGTTTTACCGTCCTTTTCTGCACTGTCACAGGATGGGTTAGCGTGGACGTGAAAACCATGTAGTCCGGCTGGAATTCCTGACAGATTCGGCGTGAATACAATTCCGTAGTCACTCTCTGATAGCTCCACCGTACCGACGGCTTGGTTAGTACCCAAATCGGTCATGGTGATTGATTGGGCCAACGCGTTTGGTGTCATCACGAAAGCAGCCGCCGCTGAGATGCACAGCAATCCTTTTAACA
>NZ_JAWOTS010000397.1:0-1088 GCF_033338975.1 Vibrio sp. Vb0349
AACCGCGACTTTAGGACGAGTCGGAGTCTCCTCATTTTTGACTTGAGCAACAGAAGGAGCGGCTATCAAAAACAAACTTACCCACAACGCGAAACAGCGCGACATCGGGCTTGATGACAGCGTTTTGAACATCCACTTCTTCCTTTACTGAATACTTGATCACTAATATGTACTAAGAATTGACCAGTGAAACAAGTCCATGTTGTTGATTTGGAGATCCTACCAATCAAACAAACTATTCAACCAGTTAGATTTTTTCTCACACTGTTGTTTGATTTGACCCGTTTTATCCCATACTGGAAGTTTGTAATCGCTGCGGCAATTCATCTCTAAACCACCGTTGGAGGTCGGTTTAAAGCCAAGCGTCGTCACTTCTTTAGGCCAAGGCAACTCCAAACGCTCAGGAATTCGCTGCGCCAAGTATTCCGCGTAAACACGCAATGCACCGCTTGAGCCCGTAAGGTTGACTGGCTTGTTATCATCACGGCCTAGCCAAATGGTCGTCACTTCACGACCATCAATCCCGACAAACCAGCTATCACGAGTATCGTTACTGGTGCCCGTTTTACCCGCCAACGCAGCCCAAGCGAATTGGCTTTGAAGGTAGCGGCCCGTACCTTGTGCGACACCTTGTTTCATCGCGTATGTCGTTAGCCAAGCCGCTTGTTCGTCAACCGCGCGAGAGGAGCGAGGCAACGATTGATAAAGCACGTTACCGTCCATATCGATGACGGAACGAAGCGCGGTCAACTTAGCACGTTTACCCGAGTTAGTCAGTGTTTGGTACATTTGCGCCACTTCAAATGGCGTCAATGAAAACGAGCCCAAGAACATAGAAGGCACAGGACGAATCTCATCTTTGTTGACGCCTAAGCGTTCAAGTGTGCCAGATACTTCAGGAATACCAAGCTCCATCCCCAACCTTACCGTTGGTACATTCAATGACTTCGCAAGCGCAAGGTAAAGTGGCACATCACCACGATATTTACGGTCGTAGTTACGCGGAGTCCATACCGAGCCTTTGCTACCTTTCAAACTTAGAGGCGTGTCGTGCAGCGTCGTCCCCAAATTGTATTTGTCTGGCTGTT
>NZ_JAWOTS010000398.1:0-1088 GCF_033338975.1 Vibrio sp. Vb0349
GAAAGCGAGTGAAAGAGCACTCAGTGCAAAAATGTTTTTCATAATTACTGCCTTTAATTATTCACGTTATGCGATGGTTCCATGGGCTTCTTTTCCCGATCATCGCAAGCCTTGGAATGTGCCTCCGTGGCGGTGGCCATACTGAAATAATTAATTCGCAATGGAAAATAAATCCGTTTAAAAAGTGATCTCGTTCAAACCCGACTCTATAACCATAACAAAAACACTGTTAATTACAGACACTTGCGTTGATTTATAAAAATTCGTCAAAAAAATAAAATGTGATCATCAACAACTAACGATTTAATAAATGGCGAAATAACCAGACTCACTTCACATTTAATTTCTATCTTTAACACCAAAACTTATTTATCAATGCAAAATATTAAGACTTCGATCACACTTAATTTCCTTTAAAAATAAAGAAAGCCTCAACATGCGTTGAGGCTTTGCCAAAAATTAACTTACAAGAATCGTATTATTTTACGCTAGTCACACGACTTGTTTTCTCACCTGTTGCCGATACAGATCGGATGAACACTTCACCTTTCACATTTGGACGAGCATTGTCTGCGTAATTCAGCCAGTTTTTGCCGTCTAGAGAGTATTGAAGCTTCACGCCAGGAAACTGAACGTTCATTGCTAGCTTGCCATCTTCTACTTTCGCACCTGGTACTGGTAGACGGTAGTCGATACCAGATTTCTCTAACTTAGCTAACTCACGTTGACCAAGTACGTTTGCAAAGCGGTTGTAGTCTTGGTTTAGCGCAGCTTTGTTTACTAGGTTCGAGTTTTGCGAGTATTCAACACCCACTTTGTAGTCGTTTTCCCACTCAGCACGGTGCCATGCACGCTCTGCTGCAGCAAGTACGCGTGGGAATACCATGTACTCGAACTGTTCATCGTTACGTACGGTTTCAGACCAAAGCTGTGCAGATAGACCGTAGAAAGGTTTCGCTGCGATTTCACCTTTACCAGTAAAGCCATTGCCATCGCGGTCAACTGAGGTTTCCGCGTTCTGAGGCATGTTCTCTGGTGCAAAACCAAACATCTTACGAGTATCTGTTGCACGTGTTGCCCAGTAGTAA
>NZ_JAWOTS010000399.1:0-1088 GCF_033338975.1 Vibrio sp. Vb0349
CTCAACGCGAAATCGCGTTATCTTTGGGGGAACCGCCAGCGTCGCGCGGCTATCCGCCTTCGGTATTCAGTGTGTTACCGCAGCTGTTAGAGCGAGCGGGTAACAGTGAAAACCCTCATGGCAGCTTAACGGCGATTTACACTGTACTGGCGGAAGGCGACGATCAGCAAGACCCAGTCGTGGACTCTGCTCGTGCCATTTTGGATGGACACGTTGTGTTGTCGCGCCAGCTGGCGGAACAAGGGCATTATCCGGCGATTGATATCAATGCTTCTATCAGCCGTTGTATGAGCACTTGTACGCAACCTGCTCATTCCACCATCGCAAACAACTTCCGCCAAATGTACTCCAATTACCTTCAGGTGAAAGAGTTACTGCCGCTTGGTGGCTATCAACCGGGTCAGGACCCTGAGTTGGATCAGTCTGTGTCGATGTATCCGCATTTGCGTTCGTACTTACAGCAATCAGCGAACGAGGCGGTGGATTACACCACAAGTTTGACTGAGCTGGCTCAAATGTTCCAAGGCGCACAGTAGAGAGCAAATGCAGCGATGAAAGCCAAACTTAAAGCGGTCGGCAAACTGCAACAAAGGGAAGAAAAGCAGCGTGATAGGGTCGGGCAACAGCTCGACGCTATGCGTCAGCGTCACAATCATCTTTCAACGCAGTTGCAACAACTTTCAGCTCTCAAAGGGCACGCTGGTCAATCGGCGTTGTCCTCTCCGTCTTTGAATAGCGCGGCGTTGATGAACTTCAACCGCGTTGATCAGATGCTGCAAAGAATGCTTCGTCACCACGAGCAAGAACAAGCGATGATGCAAGCCCAATGCGCATCAGTACAAAAAACGTTAGAACACAAACACGCTCGCGTTCAAGGGTTGGAAAAGGTATTAGAGAGATGGCGTACCAAGCAAAATTATGAGAAAGCCAAAAAAGAGCAAAAGCTGATTGAAGACATCATAAACTCTCGCGTGAAACGCAAAACGTTGTAAGCGTTTTGCGTTTATTTTTATCTAGTAAAGAGAAACGTTACGTCGTCTTTCTGCGTCGCAGCCAACCCAATAATCCTCCAAAGAGCAACAACCCTG
>NZ_JAWOTS010000400.1:0-1087 GCF_033338975.1 Vibrio sp. Vb0349
CATTTCTGCAGCTCTGGGAAGCACATTAAGAAAGAGCTTTTTGTTGCGGTAACGAGATTGCCCAAAGTTTTTGATGTGAATAAGGCGACTAAGTCGCTCGACATTAAGTTGAACATGTTCAGAGATGGAAGGAGATTGGAAAAAGAGATCCGGACGTATCATAGAACCATCCGCAGTGCTGATTCGGACTAAGGCTTCCAAGCCGATGATGGAAAGATCCTTTTTATAAATGGGTTGGAAGACACTGCGAAGTGTCAACTGCTCATATTGCGCGATGTACTGCCCATCTACTTGTTTAGAAATGCAGCCAAGAAGCTGCGAGATGCTCATCATTATTACGACAACCTAGATCAATGGTTTTTGATTGGTGTTACATGGACACCAACTTTGATTTCAGTAGTCAGAATCTAATTGGGCTAGGCCATATGAGGCAAGAGGGTTAATACGAGATGATTAGATTTATCGAGCCGTATCAAACAAATGTATGAATAGACTGATAATCTACCTGTTGCAATTTGATACTACCACTGTAATACGGCGTACAACTGCAAGTACTTTCGAACCAGTTGCTGTTTGTTAGAACGACGCAAAGGGTGGCCAAATTTGATGTAACAAGGGCTGATACCAAAGCGTGTATCAAGGGATTGAGTGAGCTGAGATTCACTGGTGTAAAGAGTGATGCCTTGCTCTGTATATTCGTTGATTTGATCCGGCAATTCGCCCATCCACCAATGGAGCAGTTCTCGGCTGGTTTTACTGCGACTGATCCAATGATCGCAAACAAGGAAGAGTAGGTCGTTAGGTTGCAGCGCGTAGCCATACTCGCTTTGCCATTCGGTAATTGAAGACAACAAGTTTTCGCGACACGATTTACCGGCACTGACCATGTGATGGCTTAACACCCAAACCGTTCCAATCTCAGAAGAAATGCGATAGTGGTGAGGTAGGTCTGGAGCGTCGAGTACTTCAATCGGTTTTACGATGCTGTTGTAACCAAAATGACGGAAGGTGTGTTCCATTCGGCGAGAAAATGCAAGGCCAAGATGGTGTTCACTCATACCTTGGTTATGTACGGCAGGATAATGCT
>NZ_JAWOTS010000401.1:0-1085 GCF_033338975.1 Vibrio sp. Vb0349
CCGTTTAAGACGCGCAGCACCCCAATCACAATCGCAACCCCAACAGAAGAAGCCACCGTGATCCGCAGGCCACCGCCATACTCCGTCATGGATTGTTCGGAATTAGGGATCATCCCGCCTTCAGCCGCCACCTCTGAGGCCTCTTCTGCAACAGCAGTCAATGCCGGCTCTGCGATAGTGGTTCCAAACCCCAAGCAAAACGCAAAAATCAATAACCAAAACACACTGCCCTTTCGAGCAAAGGCTTGTGCCATATTTTCGCCAATGGGGAACAAGCCGAGTTCTAGCCCGAAAATAAAAAACGTCAGGCCTAAAATGACCAACAACAAACCAAAAAGAATCGAGACCAAGTTAGGTAAAGGCTCTTGCAGAACCACCAATTGGAAGAAGGTAATAACAATCACAATAGGAAGAAGATCGCGGGCACTGTTAAACAGAGCGCGGAACAAAGCAGTGAGTGCTTCCATGCAAATCCTCCCTTTGACGAACAAGTTATTGGCTCTGAAGGCGAGACCTGTCCGGTGATATCCTTATCATCTACTCTCAGTGTGGCATAAATTTCTACTCACAAACGTGAACAACCTTATGTCACCACTAACATTTGGTTACATTTTCCCAATATGTGAACTGGATGAGCCACCACGAAAATTTATCTGAAAGATGGAAGAACGCATGATAAGCAGCGCTGAACTGATCAAGCGAGGCGCAAAACGACTATAATGTTCTAATATATTGACATTCAAAGAGATGCTATGAAGATATTACTTACAGGTGGAACTGGGTTTATAGGGTCTGAGTTACTCAAACTGCTCACCACTCATCAGATAGTGTTACTGACCCGATCGCCAGACCAAGCCAAACAGCACTTGCAGTACGCAGATTTAGGTAATATTGAGTACCTTGCTTCTCTTGATGAACTCGCCGATCTCAACAACATAGATGCCGTCATCAACCTCGCAGGAGAACCAATCGCAGACAAGCGTTGGACGGAGCAGCAAAAAGAGAAAATTTGCGACAGTCGCTGGAAAATTACCGAGCAAATTGTTGAGCTGATTCACGCCAGTACCAAACCGCCTTCTGTGTTT
>NZ_JAWOTS010000402.1:0-1084 GCF_033338975.1 Vibrio sp. Vb0349
CTCTGGGAACGCTTTTCCTACTACGCAATGCGTGCCATTCTAGTACTCTACTTAACTGATACCACAATGAATGGTGGTTTGGGCTGGTCAACGAAAGACGCGCTCGACCTTTATGGCATTTACACCGGCCTTGTTTACATTACCCCATTGATTGGTGGTTACCTTGCCGATAACTACCTTGGCCAACGCCGCTCAATTTTGCTTGGTGGTGCATTAATGGCTATCGGCCAGTTCACACTGGCACTTCCGGCTGACGCACTAGGCTTCGGAGCACTTCACACTTTCTATTTAGGTCTTGCTCTGCTTATTTGTGGTAACGGTCTATTCAAGCCAAATATCTCTACCATGGTTGGCGACCTTTACAATGAAGGTGATAACCGTCGTGATGGCGCTTTCACTATCTTCTACATGGGTATCAACCTTGGTGCTTTACTAGCCGGCGTGGTTTCTGGATCTGTAACGAACTCATTTGGTTGGAAAGCAGGTTTCGTAGCAGCGGGCGTGGGTATGATAATCAGCCTTGTCATGCAAATGTCGCTTTCACAGTCTTGGCTTGGTGATATTGGCCGTGAGCCAGCCGCGAAACGCGACCTAAACAATAAGAACGCCAAAACAAAACAGCCTCTTACCAAAGAAGAAGTAGATCGCATTAAAGTTATCTTGGTGATGAGCCTGTTTACTATCGTATTCTGGGCTGGTTTCGAGCAAGCTGGCGGTCTGATGAACATTTACACTCAGCAGTACACCGATCGTATGATTGGCGGTTTTGAAGTACCTGCAGCTTGGTTCCAGTCACTAAACCCATTCTTTATCATTACGCTTGCGCCTGTCCTTGCGGTTCTATGGGTGAAACTAGGTAAACGTGAACCAAACTCACCAGCGAAATTTGCTTTAGCCATGTTCTTCTTGGCACTAGGCTTCCTATGCATGGTTGGTGCAGTAATGGAGCAAGGTGGTGATACTAACGTGAAAACATCCATGCTATGGCTAGTTGGCGCGTTCTTCTTCCATACTTTGGGTGAACTGTGTCTATCCCCTATTGGCCTGTCTCTTGTAACCAAACTGGCTCCGCTACGTCTTGCAT
>NZ_JAWOTS010000403.1:0-1084 GCF_033338975.1 Vibrio sp. Vb0349
GTACGCTAAGAATTTTACTAAAGAGCTTTGGTCAACGTTAAAGGCTAGGCCATTCTGGCAAAAAACCGCGCAAGATAAGGTCAACATTACATTGGCTGGGCCTGGGCCGATGCTTGATTCCATGGAAGGGCAGATCATCAGTTTAACAGTGCCAATTTACGAAAAAGGCGTCCACCAAGGGGTGCTCTCGATTGATTTTGATGTCGATGCGCTGCTCACGACTTCTGAAAACCTTGTCGGGAAGCTGCACTTAGTTTCCAATTTCCAAACGATTCCTGAAGATGCTGTGCGGATCAAGCCCATTGAAAAAGAGCGCTTGAGTGCCAATCACAGTATTTATTACGAATATAACTTATGGAGCGAGATTAAGAATTTAACGTTCTTTGAAAAGTACAGCATCATGGTCGCGGTCTTTATTTACGTATTGAGTACCGTAGTACTGTTTTATGTCAACATGCACACCGAACGTCGCTACTTTAAAGATCTTGCTGCAAGAGACCCAATGACAGGGCTGCTCAACCGCAGAGGAATGCAGGCCGTTTGGCGTAATAAAATGACGAAGAAGAACGTGGCATTGGCTGTGTTCGATATCGATAACTTTAAGAACATTAATGACTCGCTGGGTCATCACATCGGTGACAAAGTCATCCAAGAAGTTTCTGCGCGTTTAAAACGACTGCTGCCAAACCAAGCGATCATCGGCCATCTTGGCGGTGATGAGTTCGGCATCATCCTTCCTGAGCCAGAAAACTCGCGCATGGCAGAAGTGTTATCAGATCGCATTATTTCTTTGATAAACCAACCTTTTGATCTGCACCACTTCAGTAAACGTCTTGCCTGCTCAATTGGTAGCGTCCGCTATCCGGAAGATGGGCAGGATGCTCGTATCTTGCTACAAAATGCCGATACCGCAATGTACGAAGCGAAAGATCGCGGGCGAAACCGTCTGATCAAATTCAATGACCAAATGAACAAAGAAGCGCGTATGCGTTTGTGGCTTGAAATCGAACTGCAAAAAGCCCTGCAGCAAAATGGTCTTGAAGTTTGGTATCAACCCAAAGTGAACGCCCGTGATTGCAGTATC
>NZ_JAWOTS010000404.1:0-1084 GCF_033338975.1 Vibrio sp. Vb0349
CCAACACAAGCCTAACGATCGGCCCGTCTAAGCTTGACGTGGCAAAAATTACTCCAGAATTACTTGCTAGCTTGAACGAAGTAGGTGGCTCAGAAGCAAACGTAGCAACGGGCTATCACGCGATCGAATTTCTTCTATGGGGACAAGATCTGAACGGCACAAATGCAGGTGCAGGTCAGCGTGCTTACACGGACTTTGTTGTTGGTTCTGGTTGTACAAATGGTCACTGCGATCGTCGCGGTGAGTACTTAAAAGCCGCGGCCGATCTACTTGTTCAAGATCTTGAATGGATGGAAAAACAGTGGTCTGCTGGTGGAAAAGGCAACTACCGTCAAGAGCTACTCACAGGTTCTGCAGATAATGGTCTACGTAAAATGCTGTTTGGCATGGGCTCTTTGTCTTTGGGTGAGTTAGCTGGTGAGCGTATGAAAGTTGCGCTAGAAGCGAACTCTACGGAAGACGAGCACGATTGCTTCTCGGATAACACGCACAACTCGCATTACTACAACGAGCAAGGTATCTACAACGTTTATACGGGTACATACAGCCGCCAAGATGGCACGGTTCTTACTGGTCCAAGTATCGCAAACCTAGTTGCTCAGGAAGATAAGAAAGCCGCTGAAGAAATCCAGAAGCAATTTGACGTAACACGCAGTCAAGTTGGCGAGTTGGTGACTTCTGCTGAAAAACACAATCAGCATTTCGACCAACTTATTGCCGCGGGTAATGCTCAAGGCAACGCACTGGTTAACGACACCATCATGGCGTTGGTTGCACAAACCGGTGCTATTGAGCGTGCAGCGGGTATTGTCGGCATCGATAGCCTAAGCCCAGACACCGCAGACCACGAGTTTTAAGAACACATAATAATAAACAAGGGCTCATCGTGAGCCCTTTTGCCGTTAGAGCTCGTTGTTATCCATTCATATAAGAGCAGTGATATGAAGCCATACCTACTTTCCGCCTTTGCCGCGATCCTTTCGACTTCTGCCATGGCTTACGATGTTAAGTCTGGTGGCAACACCAGTGTCAAAAAAGACGGTGCTAATGCCTATTCATTACCCGCGACGAACTTGCCAATGAG
>NZ_JAWOTS010000405.1:0-1083 GCF_033338975.1 Vibrio sp. Vb0349
AGTCGCGGATGTTGTCCTTGTGCTGGTTTCTACCGAGCAAGATTCATTAGATACGGTGTTTGAGCACAAATATGTGTATGTGGATTGGGGAACACGCTTCGCCTCTGAACACTCTGAGCGTCACCCTAAAATTCCGGCTCCGTACCTGCGCACATCGACTGCGCGTATTGCTTTGGACTTCATTTTAGAGAAAGGCGGCGCGGCGTATCTGCCGGTGTCTCTCGTAGAGCCGTTTATTGCGAATGGGCAGCTCTACAAGGTGTCTGGAGTGGAAGATTGGTACCGACCTATCTACTTAAGCTATCGCAAAGCCAGCACGTCTGTAGAAGCAATTAAACAGGTCGAAGAGATTGTGAAAGAAATCGATCCTCTCACGGCTTACAGCTTGCAACAGATTGGGTCTGCATCATCGGACGCAAACCATTAACGCTTGGCGTCAATGAAAACGGAAAAATGAAAAGCCCCCTTGGCGTTTGCCTTGGGGGCTTTCTTTTTAAGCGAGATTTATCACCGGATGGCGATAGGTCGATATCTATGAACCGATAGTTACGGCAAGTCAAAGATTAGCGCAGTAACTGATTGATTGGTCAGGTTACGAAATGTCACCTTGCTCTGAGCTTCGATTTTAGCGCCATCACCGCCCGTTAGCAGGGTGTTGTCGACATGAAGCTCTCCCGATACCTGATGAACGTAAACATTTCTTCCAGAGTGGATGTCGAAGGCGAGTTCGCGATTCGGCTCCAAAATCAATTGATACAAATACGCATCTTGTTTGATGTGCAGTGTGCCACTCTCTCCCGTTGGAGTTGCAATGGTGGTTAACCCTGCATTACGTCCAAAATCTTTTTGCTGGTAGCCCGGTTTATTCCCAAAGGTGTTAGGTTGAATCCAAATTTGCAAAAAGCGTAAAGGGTCTGTTTCTGATGCGTTATATTCGCTGTGGTAAATGCCTTTACCTGCCGACATCAGCTGAAACTCCCCCGCAGGTAACGTTTGTACATTGCCTTCACTGTCTTTGTGAGCAATAACACCTTCTAGCACATAACTGATGATCTCCATGTCGCGGTGACCATGAGTATCAAA
>NZ_JAWOTS010000406.1:0-1082 GCF_033338975.1 Vibrio sp. Vb0349
ACTTTTTTGAACGGTTTTACGATCACGTTTTCGTAAACGCCCGCCGCCACATAAGGATCGGCGTCAGCCCATGTTTTGGCATCTTCCAAAGAGGAAAATTCAGCAATGACTGTCGAACCAGTAAAGCCGGCTTCTCCTGGGTTATCAGAGTCGATCGCTGGCATTGGACCTGCGGTAAGTAAACGACCTTCATCTTGAAGCTGTTGCAAGCGTTCTAAATGTTGAGGACGAACGCCCATACGTTTTTCCAATGAGTTCTCGACGTCCTGAGAAAAGATGACGTACCACATAGCATAGTTCCTTAATTGGTAGGGTAAAGTGTTAATTTAACGTCTTTTTTGAACCTCTCACAAGTGAACAATAGAAAATGTGAGATTCTTCCTAGCAATTCGATTTTATGACAACTTAGCTTTGCACTGGACGTGGTTTGCCTTCACTGTCGATGGCTACATAGTTAAAGGTTGCTTCACAAACCATGAAACGATCTTCGATGCCGTCGACTTTCACTGGTTTCACCCAAACTTCTAGGTCAACGCTCATAGATGTACGGCCGATTTTCTTACACACGCCGTAACAACAAACCACGTCACCTACGCTGACTGGTTTTTTAAATGTAATGCTTGAAACAGAAACGGTAACGACGCGACCAGAACAGATCTCTTTCGCCAGAATCGCACCCGCCAAGTCAAGTTGAGACATTATCCAACCACCAAAGATATCGCCGTTTGCATTTGTATCAGCGGGCATTGCAAGGGTACGAAGCAGAAGCTGGCCTTTCGGAGAGTTAAATTCTTGGCTCATAGTGACATCCTAAATCTTCAAGGGCGCTCAAAAAAAGCGCAAATATGGTGTGCCAATAAGAATACTAATGCAGTAATTATTGGTCCGTTGAACAAAACAGCGACCCGAAGGTCGCTGTGAATAATACATTTGCGCGGATTATAGCAAAATTGAGTTTTTAATCATCAATCGAGACATCGGAGGAGTTATTTTTCTCTTCCTTTGGCATGTGCTTGTAAATGTAGACACCAGTAGCAATCATGTAGGCGAAGGTGGCAATCAGCATTCCAAACACTTTGAAG
>NZ_JAWOTS010000407.1:0-1080 GCF_033338975.1 Vibrio sp. Vb0349
GCCGGCGTAACGTATCAGTTGACGGATAACACCAAGATCAAAGGTGCGATTTACAACCTGTTCGATGAAGACATCAACTACAAAGAATATGGGTACGTCGAAGATGGACGTCGTTACTGGTTAGGGTTAGACGTAGCATTCTAATTTCTTTTAAAGAAGGCTGGGCTATGTCCCAGCCTTTTTAAATCACGCTTTACTATGATTCATTAGGTGCGTTTTTCAGCCTTATCAGGTACTATCTGTGCCACGAAATTTTTGGTGGGGCGAAGGATAAATGCTAAAAGTTGCGATCAATGGATTTGGACGTATAGGTCGTAATGTTCTGCGAGCTGTCTATGAAAGCGGCAAACATCAGCAGATTAAAGTGGTAGCGGTTAATGAGCTTGCTCAACCAGAGGCAATGGCTCACCTTCTACAATATGACACCAGTCATGGCCGTTTCGGTAAGAAAATCTCCCACGATCAAGAACATTTGAATGTTCACCATGAAAGCGGTGAATATGATGCCATCCGAATTCTTCATCTCTCTGAAATTGAACTGCTTCCGTGGCGCGACCTTGAAGTCGATATCGTTTTAGATTGTACCGGCGTTTATGGTTCAAAGGCGGATGGTCTTGCCCATATCGAAGCCGGAGCGAAGAAAGTGCTCTTCTCTCATCCAGGAGCGAACGATCTCGATAACACCATTATTTACGGTGTGAACCACGAAACCCTCAAAGATGAACACCGCGTGGTGTCCAATGGTTCATGTACCACCAACTGTATTGTTCCCATCATCAAAGTATTGGATGAAGCATTTGGGATTGAGTCAGGTACCATTACCACAATCCACTCATCCATGAACGACCAACAAGTTATTGATGCTTACCATAATGACTTACGTCGTACTCGAGCTGCGAGCCAATCTATCATTCCTGTTGACACCAAGTTGCATAAAGGAATTGAAAGAATCTTCCCGAAATTTTCCAACAAATTCGAAGCCATTTCCGTTCGAGTTCCGACAGTTAACGTCACTGCAATGGATTTAAGTGTCACAATTAGTACAAATGTGAAAGTTAATGACGTAAATCAAACCATTGT
>NZ_JAWOTS010000408.1:0-1079 GCF_033338975.1 Vibrio sp. Vb0349
GAGCTTGAGCGTGTTGCTTGTGAGTACCCTGATTCACTAGATGATGCTTCTAAAGCTATTAACCAAGAAGTGAAGACAACAGACTTCATCTCTCAAGTTGATGCACCTGAGGTTCTACGTAACCAAGCCGTTATGCAAGCACTACTGAGCCCAGAAGTGAAAGAAGACGGTCTGAACTCTGAAGCGATTGAAGTTGCGCCTGAGCACATTATTGTTGTTCGTGTTGAAGATTCTCGTGACGAAACAGTGCTTCCATTAGCTGAAGTGAAAGACCAAGTTGTGGCGGAACTATCTCGCGTTAAAGGTGAGCAAGGTGCCCTAGAGCTAGGTACAAAAGTGGTAGCTGCTCTGAATGAAGGCAATACGGCTGTTCTTGCGGAAAACAACCTAACATTTTTTTTTAATGATACGGCGACCACCGAGATCTACACTCTTTCAGACGTGTGCTCTTCCGATCTTTTTTATTGAATTGAAAAAGTGGGAAATTAGATGCCGTATTCCGCGCGGTATGCTTTCACCGCTTCAAGATGCTCGGTCGCGTTACCTTTTTCTTCAAGGTAAGTGATTAGGTCACCCAAACTCACGATAGAAATCACCGCACAACCGAAGTCGCGCTCAACTTCCTGAATCGCAGAAAGTTCGCCTTTACCTTTCTCTTGGCGGTCGATAGCCACTAATACGCCAGCCAGATCTGCACCATTCGCCTTGATGATTTCCATCGATTCACGAATCGCGGTACCCGCTGTAATCACGTCATCCACCAGCATGATACGACCTTCTAAAGCAGAACCGACTAGATTACCGCCTTCGCCGTGATTTTTTGCTTCTTTACGGTTGAAGCAGTAAGGCGTGTCGATATCGTGGTGATCCGCAAGTGCAACCGCCGTAGTTGTCGCGATTGGAATCCCTTTGTACGCAGGGCCGAATAGAACATCGAATTCGATACCAGAATCCGCAAGTGCTGCCGCGTAGAAACGACCAAGACGCGCTAGGTCACGGCCTGTATTGAAAAGACCAGCGTTAAAGAAGTACGGGCTTTTACGGCCAGATTTCAAAGTAAACTCACCAAACTTAAGAAC
>NZ_JAWOTS010000409.1:0-1078 GCF_033338975.1 Vibrio sp. Vb0349
CGCCCGCTTCAGTGGCGATATCTTTTAGTGTTGCCATGTACATTTCCCGTTGGCATTGCTCACTTCTCCAAGTGAGAACTCAATAATCTGGCTATTGTAAACAGCTACTTAGGGATGCACAAACTTTTAGTAAAATCGTGCGATCCACGAAAGAGAGCGGTATCTGCTCGACTCATCTTCACTGCTCATCATCCTCCTGGTTTAATTTAACTAAAGTCAGCATCTAAAATAAGGCTTTTGTGTAATTTTGTGGAAACGTTTACACAATTTGAATTCGATCACGGATCTGGATCGAGATTGGTTGCTAGACTTTTAGCCAGTTAAGAAATGGGCGTACCGATTCGATGCAATGGCGATTGGCTTTTAGCGCATCAGAGTGAGGTATGAACAGAAAGCAGCAAACGTGGAGAAGCAAAAAGTGAAAGTTCTTGTCACAGGCGGTATGGGATACATCGGTAGTCACACTTGCGTTCAGATGATTGAAGCGGGAATGGAACCTATCATCGTTGATAACTTGTGTAACGCCAAACTGGAAGTGTTAAACCGTATTGAAGCGCTGACTGGCAAACAGCCTGAGTTCCACCAAGGTGACATCCGTGACGAAGCCTTTTTGGATACGGTATTCGCGCAGCACGACATCCAAGCCGTGATCCACTTTGCTGGCCTAAAAGCAGTTGGCGAATCGGTGGCAAAACCACTTGAGTACTACGACAACAACGTCAATGGCTCATTGGTGTTAGCGCGCAGCATGCGTAAAGCGGGCGTGAAAAGCATCGTATTCAGTTCATCGGCAACGGTTTACGGTGACCCTGAAATAGTGCCGATTACGGAAGATTCACCAACAGGCGCAACCACCAACCCATACGGACGCAGCAAATATATGGTGGAGCAGTGCTTAAGCGATCTGTTCCATGCTGAAAACGACTGGAGCATCACCTTACTGCGTTACTTCAACCCTGTTGGCGCGCACCCATCGGGCTGCATGGGGGAAGACCCACAAGGCATTCCCAATAACCTGATGCCATTTATCGCCCAAGTCGCTGTTGGCCGCCGAGAAAAACTCGCGGTATTCGGTAGC
>NZ_JAWOTS010000410.1:0-1077 GCF_033338975.1 Vibrio sp. Vb0349
TCTTGCAATTTTCCAAGTGGAATACCTGTCCAATCAGAAATTACCTCAGCAATCAAAGATTCATTCACATGAGAAAAGACTAAAGGTTGCGCGTTGAGCGCTAAGTTCGATTCGATTTCCTGTAATCGCTCTTTGTCACAGTCGGCATTCTCTTCTATCACCTTAGCTCTCAAGGACTTAGCTTCTTGAACCCACTGCTTTTCTTGTTCCCAAATTGCCTCTAATTCTATGACTTGATTAGATAACTCATCGATCTCATATCGAATATTATTAAGCTGTTCATCGTGACTTACGCCTAACAGAGCCTCTTTGGAAAGTTGTTGAAACTCCGCTTCTTTGATGTTTAGCTTTTTCTTTTTGCTATCCAACGCGCCCGGAGTGGCAGATTGGCTCAATGCAACACGCGAACATGCAGTATCTAATACCGATACTGCTTTATCTGGTAGTTGGCGTCCGTTGATGTAGCGAGCAGAAAGTTGTACCGCAGCATTCAGTGCTTGGCTTGTGATATAAACATCATGATGTTGCCCCATGATGTTAACCAAGCCTCTAAGCATATCTACCGCTAACTCAGGAGTCGGCTCGTCTACTTTCACAACCTGGAAGCGCCTCGTTAACGCGGCATCTTTCTCAAAATATTTTTTGTATTCAGCCCAAGTAGTTGCAGCGATGGTCCGTAACTCTCCTCGAGCCAACGCTGGTTTCAATATATTAGCAGCATCACCTTGTCCCGCTTGACCACCACCTCCGATTAGACCATGAGCTTCATCGATAAAAAGAATGATTGGCTGCGAAGATTCGTTCACTTCTCGAATGAGATTTTTAAGTCTGTTTTCAAACTCCCCTTTCATCCCCGCACCCGCCTGAAGCAAAGCAAGATCGAGTGATTTGATGGCAACATCACGCAAAGCAGGAGGAACATCCCCATCCACTATTTTTTGCGCCAGCCCCTCAATTACCGCAGTTTTACCTACGCCGGCCTCACCCGTTAAGATCGGATTGTTTTGGCGGCGACGCAATAAGATATCGATCATCAAGCGGATTTCATTGTCGCGACCGATAACAGGATCTATTTTT
>NZ_JAWOTS010000411.1:0-1075 GCF_033338975.1 Vibrio sp. Vb0349
CAGCGGTTTTGCTCGAAGATCTGACATTTCAGCAAGTAGCTGAACTTTTTGACATACCACTAGGCACGGTGAAGTCTCGGTTAAGACTCGCAGTAGAAAAGTTAAGGCACTCAATGCATACGGAGCAACTATGAACAAACATCCAGATAACAACTTGTTAGAAGCATACGCTTCGGGCAGCATTGATGCGGTTTCTGGTCTTGTGGTCGCCACACATTTAGAGACGTGCTCAAAGTGCCGAGCGTATGTAAACCAAGTAGAAGCAAGTCAAGCAAATACAGTGAGCGAAAGTCCATCAGAGTATTCACCTGAGTTTGATGACATGTTGAACGACATTATTAACGCAGAACCTGTGAACGACAATGTGGTGATTCAAGATACAGCTTTCGTCAATGTCGCAGGTAAAAGCTTCGAGCTTCCAAAAACGTTAGTGCGCTTTTCTGATTTGGTGGGATCGTGGCGAAGCTACGGTGGGAAAGTTTTCAGTGCACAAATTGATTTGGGTGAAGATGCTCGAGTGAGCCTGATGTACATCGGCGAAA
Organism: Vibrio sp. Vb0349; assembly: GCF_033338975.1. Lineage (NCBI taxonomy): Bacteria > Pseudomonadati > Pseudomonadota > Gammaproteobacteria > Vibrionales > Vibrionaceae > Vibrio > Vibrio sp. Vb0349. Next base: position 543 of record NZ_JAWOTS010000411.1, read on the forward strand.
ATGTACAAATCCCACAACACACGCACAGAGGGTTGGAATCCACACTGGTTCTGCATGGTGGATTTAGCGATGAAGACGGGCAGTATGAAGAAGGCGACTTGATGATACGAGATGCCTCAGTCAAACACAGCCCCTTTACTCAGGAAGGTGAAGACTGTTTGTGTTTAACGGTACTCACTGAGCCAATGATTTTCACGCAAGGTGTTGCACGTATCTTCAACTTGTTCGGCAAAGGGCTTTACCCATAAGCTTAAAACGCCGCGTTTTGTTTAGAAAAAAACCACCGTATTGTGCGGTGGTTTTTTATTCTTACTTTTGCGCAAATTTGCGGTCGTTAGTGCTTATGCCGCGCTTTTTCCAAAAGATCCGTAAAGTAATGACGCAGTGAATACAACATGATCAAGCTCGGGATCACCATTACGGCCGTGAGAATGAAAAACGTGCTCCAGTCATTTAGGTAGTCAACCAATTCACCGCTGAATGACGCTAGCGTGGTTCGTCCAAAGTTTCCTAGCGACGCAAGCAATGCATAT
>NZ_JAWOTS010000412.1:0-1073 GCF_033338975.1 Vibrio sp. Vb0349
GGAAGTTTGTCATGTTTTGGTTTCAAACACTTGAAGCTGATGTGGATTCAAGATAAATATGACGCTGAAATTATTGCCGTAGAAGAAAAAACTAGTTATTGAATCGCAGGGAGTGTGTTTCAACAGCTTTAGTTACTACGCGGATAGATATGCACCATTTTGGGCCGGAAACTTCCCACCAAACCCGCCTAATTTGGACAGTAGACAAGGAGCAAGTTGTATATGCTGTCGTACTTTTTACGCCGTTTAGCGTTAGTCATTCCGACGTTTCTCGGTATCACCATTCTTATCTTTGCCATCACTCGATTTGTACCGGGTGGGCCAGTTGAACGCATGCTGTCACAAATGCAGTCTCAGGGAGACGGCGCAGCATCGATGACGTCAGCGGGTGGCAATACTGCACTGTCTGATGAGCAAATCGCTGAGCTAAACGCATTCTACGGGTTGGATAAACCTGTGATGGAAGCTTACGTTGATTGGTTGAGTCGACTAGTGACGTTGGACTTGGGTGAATCAACGCGTTATTACGAACCAGTATCGGATATGATTGCAGAGCGTCTGCCTGTTTCGCTGTTCTATGGTGGCATGACTTTCTTTATCAGCTACTTCATCTCGATACCGCTTGGCTATTACAAAGCCCTCAAGCACGGTTCTGTGTTTGATTCTACCTCCTCCATTTTGATATTCGTCGGTTATGCCTTGCCTGGCTATGTGGTTGGCGTGTTATTGATTACTTTGTTTAGTTATCACTTGGAATGGTTCCCAATGGGGGGCTTTGTCGGTGATGATTTCGATGACTATGAAACCTTCTTTGAACGCGCAAAAGACGTGATGTGGCATGCTGTGCTTCCGCTGATCTGTTACTTGATTGGTGATTTCGCAACGCTCACTATGACGATGAAAAATAACCTGATGGAAAACTTATCATCGGATTACATCCGTACCGCGATCGCAAAAGGCTTGCCGTTTAAGAAAGCGGTACGCAAACACGCGCTACGCAATAGTTTGATTCCAATTGCTTCTCACTTTGGCAACTCACTGTTGTTCTTCATGACAGGGGCATTTTTGATCGA
>NZ_JAWOTS010000413.1:0-1073 GCF_033338975.1 Vibrio sp. Vb0349
TTGATAGTAGCTCAAGGTTCAAACCCGGAAAGGTTTGCATTTGCGCTTTGAGCTCCATGAGTTTCTTTGTTGATGCATACAACCCATCGTAATGATGGGGCTGAAATTTCGCGGCACCAGGCAGTATGCCTTCGTCTACAACACCAAACTGCGCCTTCTGAGCATCCGTCAATAACAACCATGCCCAATCCAGCGCTTGGTCTGGATTTTTTGCCATTAACGATGCACATTTGGATACATCAGACGTCGGAGATAACAGTGTTTCAACCAAACAACGTTCGAAAGCCGAATACTCCTCTAGCTCACCATTTTTCAACGATTCAAGCGTTTTTAATGGAGAACCCATATTCAGTTTCAACGCGAAAGCCGGTACTTGAGACAAGCCTTGCTCCCCAATCCACTGCATAGCTTGATCGGTTGAAGGCGGCGTCACAACCCAATGCTGGCATCGGCTACGAATCGTCGGTAGCAATCTTTCTTGATTATGAGTGACCAGCAAAAACAAACATTTTTCGCCCGGTTCTTCCAGCGTTTTTAATAGCGCATTAGAAGCGGATTCATTCATCGCATCGGCTGGCTCAATCACAAACAAACGGTAACCATTCAGCTGAGAAGATTCATGAGCTAGACGATTGCAAGCGCGAATTTGGTCAACCGTAATCGCCTTGCCTTCTTTCTCTGGCCTAATCCAGTGCAAATCTGGATGGCTTTGAGATTTCGTCAGTTGACAGCTATGGCAGAAACCACAAGCTTCGCTGCTGTAGTTTTGACAAAGAAGTGCATGACTAAAAAACTCAACAAGCTTTTCTACTGCCAAGCCTTTATTACTTTGCAGCAATAAAGCTCCAGGAATTCGATCTGAATCCAACCCAGATTTGAGGTTCTCCCATGCTGGCTTTAGCCAAGGAAAATCATTAAACATGCGTAACCTATATTCGCTTTTTACTTACTGGCGAGACAACCATTCGTTCAAGGCGTCTTGAATATCACGAGACACTTCTTCAATCGATTGTTCTGCATTGATCACAACAATTGACGGATCAGCATTGGCGATTTCCAAGTAACGCTCACGA
>NZ_JAWOTS010000414.1:0-1072 GCF_033338975.1 Vibrio sp. Vb0349
AAAAATCTTTTCCGCCTCAGTACGATTACCCTTGGTTTGTGCCTCAGTTCTTTGTCGTTCGCCCAATCCGATCTTCCTAATATCAAAATCCTCGCGACTGGCGGCACCATCGCTGGCGCAGGTCAATCTGCCACTGAGTCGAACTACACCGCAGGTAAAGTTGGCGTCGAATCATTAATTTCTGCTGTGCCGAGCATGACCAACATTGCGGATATTTCTGGTGAGCAAGTCGTCAGCATCGGCTCTCAAGACATGAACGATGAGGTATGGCTGAAGTTAGCGAAAAGAGTTAACGAGCTGCTCGCTCAAGATGATGTTGACGGTATCGTCATCACTCATGGTACGGATACGTTGGAAGAAACCGCATACTTCCTTGATTTAACGGTGAAGAGCGACAAGCCCGTTGTGATCGTGGGCGCGATGCGACCATCTACCGCCATGAGTGCCGATGGCCCGGTCAATTTATACAATGCTGTTGTTACTGCAACCGATGAGGACTCAAAAGGCCGCGGCGTACTAGTGGCAATGAATGACACCATTTTCGATGCGCGAGATGTAACGAAGACCAACACCACCTCGGTAAGTACGTTCCAATCTCCAAATTTTGGCCCTCTTGGCTACATTCACAACAGCGATGCAAAGTACCAAAGAAGCCCTGAACGTAAACACACCACAGAAACCCCATTCGACGTATCAAAACTCAACACACTACCTAAAGTAGGCATTGTTTATAACTATGCGAATGCGTCGAGCTTGCCAGTCAAAGCCTTGGTTGATGCCAAGTTTGACGGTATTGTGAGTGCTGGTGTGGGTAATGGTAACTTGTACCACACGGTCTTTGATGAGCTAGAAAAAGCGAGCAAAGATGGCATTATTGTCGTCAGAAGCTCTCGCACGCCAACTGGTTCAACGACTTTGGACGCGGAAATTGATGATGATAAATACGGCTTTGTTGCATCAGGCACGCTAAACCCACAAAAAGCACGTATTTTGCTGATGTTGTCACTCACGCAAACGAAGAACTATCAAGACGTTCAGAAGATGTTCCAGTACTACTAAGGAACAACCATAA
>NZ_JAWOTS010000415.1:0-1071 GCF_033338975.1 Vibrio sp. Vb0349
CGCGGTGACCAATTAACAGAGTTTCCATTTTGTTTGCCTTCTTGAATGAGATGTCCAGATTGTACTCGCTTTTGTCCGTTGATATAGAGGTGAAAGGCTTCTTCAGGGCGGTAACGTCACGATTCAACGGTGTAATTTTCACCAGACAAGCATGGTACGGAAATGAAAGACTAGATTGGTAACAGATTCTGAGCTACAAAATGACGTTGGACTTTTATGTTCTTGCCGCTCATTTTTAAAGAGCGACGTATCTTTCAAGAGCCGCATTTTTTCAGGGAGAGTAAGATGAAAATTGGTGTGATTGGCGCTGGCGCCGTTGGAGTTGGTGTTTGCAATTATTTGCTCACGCTAGGCAGCGTCAGTGAACTTGTTCTGTTAGACCAAAACTTAGAAAGAGCTGAAGGGGAAGTCTTCGATTTTCGTCACACAGCGGCGTTAACCTTTTCCAAAAATACCCGCATTATTCCCTCAGATGATTACCTCGATTTGTTAGGTGCCGATATTGTTGTGATAACGGCAGGTGCGCAAATTCAACAAGGACAAACACGTTTAGATATCGCGGAAATCAACGCGAAGATTGGCGTCGAGATCGCTAGCAAAATAGAGCGTGTTGCGCCAAAGGCGGTTTTGATTGTCGTGTCCAACCCTTGTGACATTGTTGCTCATTTTATTACTACCAATACGGGCTTTGAGCCAAACAAAGTGATCAGCAGCGGGTGTGTTATCGATACAGCCCGCTTGATGAGCATTGTTGCTAACCGTGTGGATCTTGACCCTAAAAACATATTTGGTTATGTACTGGGAGAGCACGGAAGCCACTGTTTCACACCAAAGAGTTTGATCTCTATTGCTGGCCAGCCTGCGGATTATTATTGCGATACACACAATATCGAGAGAATCGATGCTGATGAGTTGCTCGAAGCGGTTAAGCAAGCGGGTTACGAAATATTTCGTCGCAAACATAATACGGTGCATGGTATTGCAGCCAGCGTATTTCGAATCATTCAAGCCATCAAAATCAATGAGCGCTCTGTGTTGCCAGTTGGCACGATGATGTCGGGTCAATATGGT
>NZ_JAWOTS010000416.1:0-1067 GCF_033338975.1 Vibrio sp. Vb0349
AGCGATTAACTAACTATGTTTAACTTTGCAAATTTCTACCAATTGATTGCCCAAGACACCCGTCTTCAACCTTGGCTGAATGTGTTACCACAACAGTTAACGGACTGGCAAAATGCAGAGCACGGTGACTTTGGTCGCTGGTTGAAAGCACTGAACAAAATTCCAGAAGGCTCACCAGATCAAGTTGATATCAAGAACTCTGTAACCATCAGCAACGATACGCCTTTCCATGAAGGCGAACTGAAAAAGCTAGAAAACTTACTGCGTACTTTCCACCCTTGGCGCAAAGGTCCATACACGGTGCACGGCATTCATATCGATACCGAGTGGCGTAGCGACTGGAAATGGGATCGCGTACTTCCACACATTTCTCCACTGAAAAATCGCAGCGTGCTCGATGTGGGTTGTGGCAATGGTTACCACATGTGGCGCATGTTAGGCGAAGGTGCTCGTCTTTGCGTGGGTATCGACCCGTCTCACCTGTTCCTGATCCAGTTTGAAGCAATTCGCAAACTCATGGGCGGCGACCAACGTGCGCACCTACTGCCGCTGGGTATTGAACAACTGCCTAAACTGGAAGCGTTTGATACCGTGTTCAGCATGGGTGTTCTCTACCACCGTCGTTCTCCACTTGACCATTTGATTCAACTAAAAGATCAGTTGGTTTCTGGTGGTGAGTTAGTATTGGAAACTTTGGTAATCGAAGGCGATGAAAACGCAGTACTTGTTCCGACCTCACGCTACGCTCAAATGCGCAATGTGTACTTCTTCCCGTCTGCGAAAGCACTAAAAGTGTGGCTAGAACTGGTTGGTTTTGAAGATGTTCATATTGTGGATGAGAACGTGACTTCTGTTGATGAACAACGCACAACAGATTGGATGACACACAACTCTCTACCAGATTACTTAGATCCAAACGATCCAAGCAAAACAGTGGAAGGCTACCCGGCACCACGCCGCGCAGTGCTGGTAGCACGTAAGCCATAATTAACTGAGATTTCTAACATTGTCTTAACTCTTTCCTGCCATTAAGACATTACCCTCTCTTCTATTCTCATCAAGGGTGC
>NZ_JAWOTS010000417.1:0-1065 GCF_033338975.1 Vibrio sp. Vb0349
GTAATGGATTTTGATAGGGGTAGGCGACATACATTGACTTTTCTGTGCTGTATGTATGGGTAACTTTTAAAAGTTCTTGATGACTACTGCCTTTTAACAGGTAGTTGGGTATTACGCCCAATCCCACACCTTGCTCAACAAAGTTCAATAAAATTGATGTATTATCGACCTCTATCACATCACAATAACTTTTTCTTATTTCTTCCTTATTCGAATGATTTTTATATATAAGAAGAGTGCTACTTATTTCATTGCTGTCATTAGAAATTAGAACATCATTATAATTCCCAACTTTATGCGCAATTAAATTATCATCAACAACATCATTTAGTCTTATTGCAATATCAACATTGCTTTCTAATAAATTCTCGACCTTATTACTAGACGAAATTTCAAAAATTACCGCAGGGTATCTCTCTTGTAATTTTCTCAAAATACTGCCGAAAATTGATGAAGCTATAGAGTTTGGCATTGTTATCTTGAATTTACCGCTAATACAGTCACTCAGTGATCTGGCTCTATAGTTTAGTTCTTGTAGCTTACTTAATGTTTCAAGAGCCAGAGGACTAATACTTTTCCCATGGTCAGTTAAGACGAGCTTTCGAGTCGTTCTATGCACCAATGTTACGCCTAAAGCAGTTTCAAGCATCGCGAGTTGACGACTGACTTGAGCCTTTGATTTTCCAAGTTCCTTAGCTGCTTCAGTTAAAGAGAGGTGTTTGCATATTGCCGCGAAGTTGATGAGTTCGCTATTGAGCCATTCCATGATTGTTACCTATCTGCAACTCTGAGTCACGTTGTCTTTTTGGAGGCTGAACAGTATAACTTGCATCAACGGAGGGGGAAAATGATATTTAAAAGTTATGAAGAAGTGGTTTCTGAATACCACTTGGAGCAGATTGTTAATAATATAAAAAATGGGATTATTAACGTTTCAGGCAGTGACGATATTAAATCTTTAGTCAACGATAGGAACTGTAAGGTTGACATTATATCAAAAATAACATTTTTGAATAAAAGTAAAGGTAGCATGTTAATTGAAGCGGCTTGCGTTATCCATAGTGA
>NZ_JAWOTS010000418.1:0-1064 GCF_033338975.1 Vibrio sp. Vb0349
TGAACTGTCTAGTGCGCAGTTAGCAGCGGTAAAACAAGACGCTTTTGATGCCGATTTTACGTTCTCTTATCCAAGGGAATCGAGCAAAGCTTGGTGTGCATCGACCAACGATATTCTCAAGCAATTGAGGACGTTTGCACGCGAGCGTAGTGACGGTTACCAGATGAAGCGAGATTTCCCCGCTATCGATGGTACGAGCCAGCTCTCGCCTTATCTTGCCATCGGAGCATTGTCGCCAAGACAGTGCATCGCGAGGTTGTATGCTGAGAATCCACAACCGGATTTGTCAGAAGGCAAAGCAACGTGGCTGAGCGAGATCATTTGGCGTGAGTTCTACCAGCACTTATTGGTGTTTGAACCTAAACTTGTCAAAGGTCGTGGATTCATCGACTGGGAAGATAAAATTCAATGGTCTTACGATGAGCAAGCTTTTGAATGTTGGAAAACGGGGACGACTGGATATCCAATTGTTGATGCGGCAATGCGTCAGCTCAATCAAACTGGCTGGATGCACAACCGACTTCGTATGATTGTCGCAAGCTTTCTTACCAAGGATTTACATATCGACTGGCGCTGGGGCGAAGAATACTTTATGAGCAAGCTCGTCGACGGCGACTTTGCGGCAAATAATGGTGGGTGGCAGTGGTCGGCATCGACTGGCTGTGATGGCCAACCATACTTCCGTATCTTCAATCCAATAAGCCAAGGCGAGAAGTTCGATTCCGACGGTCAGTTCGTGCGTCATTGGGTGCCAGAAATTAAGAGTGTGCCGAATAAGTTCGTCCATAAACCATGGACTTGGGAGGGATTTTCTTTACTGGAATATCACAAGCCGATGGTTGATCACAAGGTTGAAAGAGAGATAACCTTACGGCTCTTTAAAAGTGCCAAGGAATAGAGTGAAATGCTTAGCAAAAAGCGATCAATGAGTTTTGCAAAACGAACCCTGTTATCTGTCTCGTTATCATTAGTGAGTGGATTGTCATTCGCCAAAATGTACGAGTTACCAGAGGACGGCAGCCGTTTGATTGGTCGCATTGAAAACCACGTCGTGCAAGAAGGCG
>NZ_JAWOTS010000419.1:0-1064 GCF_033338975.1 Vibrio sp. Vb0349
TACATAATCGAGTTGAAGGCGTAAGTTTAACTAAGAGTAACCAAATAGGAGGTGTCTCATGACTGAGCTGAAAGGTTTCAATCTAGCCAAGGTGGAAAAACGCATTGACTGGACTGGCGAGCTGTTCAGTTTAAGGGTCTCAGGCGCGCCTCTTACCTTTAAAGCCGGCCAGTTCACCAAGCTTGCTTTGCTCGATGATGAGGGCAAGTCTATCAGCCGCGCTTACTCTGTGGTTAATGCGCCAAGCGAGCAACACGAGTGGCTCGAATTCCTCATTGTGGCAGATCCTCAAGGGCAACTTTCTCCAAGGTTGCAAAAGCTAAAAGCGGGTGACCCGATTTATGTGGGTGAAACCGCGCATGGCGATCTCATTCACGACACCATTCCTAAGCAAGCGAGTGATCTATGGTTGCTTTCGACGGGGACTGGCATTGGCCCGTTTTTATCTTTGCTGGATGACATTAACCTGCTTCCTCACAATGATCGTATCGTGCTGGTGCATGGTGTTCGCTACGAAAAAGATTTGGTCTACAAATACCTGATTGAGCATCTTCAATTCCGATATGAAGGACGCTTAAAGTACGTGCCAATCGTGAGTCGTGAATCGTCACTCGGAAAACTGCAAGGTCGAATCCCAGAGTTGATTGCGTCTGGTGAGCTTGCCAATAAAGTGGATGTGCCTTTCTCTCCGCAAAGCAGCTTTGTGATGCTGTGTGGTAACCCAGAGATGATTAAAGATACCTTGCCTGTGCTGCAAGAATTAGGGTTAGAAAAGTATCGAACTCGAACAGGCGGTCACGTTATCTATGAGCGTTATTGGTAAGTATCCACCCATCGCTGAAACCGAGATAACTAAGTTATATCGGTGTAAATTAAAAATCACTTTTGAGACATGATACGAATTTATAGACTTATCAATTGAGCACATATACAACAATGCCTAGACTGCGTTCACTGTTGTTGTAGGTGGTTATATGTACTCTTCAATTGCGAGCAAAATGCAGCGGCTTATAGGCGGTTTCGTTGATCTGTTCGTCGTCATTAGCGTTGTCGTTGTTATCGCG
>NZ_JAWOTS010000420.1:0-1062 GCF_033338975.1 Vibrio sp. Vb0349
GGTGGCGAATAACAGTGTCACTGTTGACGGCTTTTTTGTCTTTGCGACGGCGTTGAATTACGCGATCGCCAAGCAAGTCACTTTCGCATATCAGCGCGAAATTCAGCTCGTCATGAATAAAGCCGTGTTCTGCTGAACCAAGAATCAACGTGAAACGGTGGTCTGACTCCAAAGCGTGATACAGCGATTCTTGCACCACTGGGCGAACTTTGATGCCTTGCAGAAGCTCAGTCAGGGCTTCGCGTCGACCTTCTGATTCCACGGAAAAGATGATTTTGCCCGTAAATTGTTCGCTGAATTGGCGCAAACGAGATAATGGCTCTTTGTTTTGCTGTTGAACGCCAAGTTCTGCCAGTGTTTGTACCGCTAAGTTTTGGCGGCCAGCACGTTTCACTACTTTCTCTAGGCTGAGCTGTGCCTGAGGAAGTTGTTTGAAGTGTGCAAACAATTCGTCTTTCTTGAGCCACAAATCATGTGGGGCAAGAAGTGGACGCAGAGGATCAATTTTCTTTTGATCGTAGCGATATTCGACGTCATTTAAGAATGTGTCGACAGCTGCTTCAATGTCGCCGTATGTGATCAGCTGCGAATCTTCAGGTAAGTAGTCGAACAGGGTTTCGGTATGGTCGAAGAACAGTGGTTGCCAGTATTCAATGCCTGCCGGCCACGTTCCTTTGGTGACTTGCATGTAGATGGATTCTGGCTCGCGTCTCGCCTCAAACTGGGTGCGCCAACGAGTACGGAAATCTTCAATCGCTTCTTTCGTCGTTGGGAATTCATGCGCAGGCAGCAATTGGATTTGCTGAATGTCTTCAATAGAACGCTGGTTTTCTGGATCGAAAGCGCGAATGGTGTCGATTTCATCATCGAAAAAGTCAATACGGTAAGGATCAGCACTGCCCATCGGGAATAAGTCGAGAATCGAACCTCGGCTCGCGTATTCACCCGGCCCAAACACTTGGTCTACATGACGGTAACCCGAGTTCTCTAGTTGCACTCTCAGGTTTTCTAGCGAGAAATTATCGCCTGTTTTGACCATTAGTGTGTGCTGTAACAAAAATT
>NZ_JAWOTS010000421.1:0-1061 GCF_033338975.1 Vibrio sp. Vb0349
TCCCTCAGAGGAGCCTTTTTTTAGTTGGTAATGGTTATGATTAAAAAATGTTTATTCCCTGCTGCGGGTTACGGTACACGTTTCCTTCCAGCGACTAAGTCGATGCCGAAAGAAATGATGCCAGTGGTGAACAAGCCATTGATTGAATACGGTGTTGAAGAAGCGATTGAAGCCGGTATGGACGGTATGTGCATCGTCACGGGTCGTGGTAAGCACTCGTTAATGGATCACTTTGATAAAAACTATGAGTTAGAGCATCAAATTAGCGGTACAAGTAAAGAAGCGCTGCTTGATGATATTCGTTCTTTGATTGATTCTGCGAGTTACACTTACATCCGTCAGCGTGAAATGAAAGGCTTAGGTCACGCTATTCTTACGGGACGTGAATTGGTCGGTGATGAACCGTTTGCTGTAGTGCTTGCGGATGACCTTTGTGTTAATGAGGATCAAGGCGTTCTAGCGCAAATGGTTGAGCTGTACAAACAGTTCCGCTGTTCAATCGTTGCGGTGCAAGAAGTTCCGGAATCAGAAACGCATAAATACGGTGTGATTGCTGGCGAGATGATCAAAGATGATATCTTCCGCATTGATAACATGGTGGAAAAGCCAGAACCAGGCACTGCACCTAGCAATCTAGCGATTATTGGTCGTTACATTCTGACACCTGATATCTTTGAACTGATTGAAAATACAGAGCCAGGCAAAGGTGGCGAGATTCAAATCACTGATGCGCTGATGCAACAAGCTCAATCTGGTTGTGTTTTGGCATACAAATTTAAAGGTCAGCGCTTTGATTGCGGTAGCGTAGAAGGCTACATTGAAGCAACAAACTACTGTTTCGAAAACTTGTACCTAAAAGATGAAAAGAAGTCTGAATTAGGTAAGCACGCAACAAAGAAAGAAGTGTAAACCTTTCATCAGCCTAGACTCTAAAGCCCGGTTTTATACCGGGCTTTTTGTTTACTGTTTTTTTGTCCAGTATTCCTTTGCACATTTCTCACACTATGTAATACTTGCCCCACTTGGTTATACATAGAGCAAAAACGATGGATAAAATAGAA
>NZ_JAWOTS010000422.1:0-1061 GCF_033338975.1 Vibrio sp. Vb0349
AGCTAACTGATGTACAGCGCGATATGCTGTTGGCGCAGAAACAATCCAATCTTGCCGTGAATGATCTTTACCGCCTTTGGGGATATCGAGCATCAGTGCGCGATAATCTTTGCTTGTCTGAGCCTCAATCCACCATGCGGGGTGAAAGAAAAATGGCAACGTGGCCCTTGCTGATGCAGCAAAATCGACCGGTTATTTTAGAGCTGAATTATCAAGGCGATGTTGGTTACGTGATTTTGTATGCAGTTGGCAACGACCAAGTAGAAGTGCTCAATGGCAAACAGCGTCTGCGTTTGCCTGTTTCGTGGCTGAAACCAATGTGGCAGGGCAACATCATTGAATTGTGGCAAGCGCCGCTTAAAGAGACGTTGCGTTTAGATATGGAAGGGCCGGCGATCGAAGTGCTTGACCAATTGCTTGCAAAAGCGGTCAGTGAATCACCACTGGAAACGTCTATTTTTGACGGTGCGTTAAAAGAGCGAGTGGAACTGTTCCAACGTTGGCAGGGCATCGGTGTGGATGGCATTGCGGGTCATCGCACGTTAGAGCGCTTACAACAAAGTGTGCAACCTAATGCGCCAACACTAGCAAGCATTAACAAGGAGGAGGCGTAATGTCAGTCATCAAACATGTTGGACTCTTTCTTGTGCCTATTAGCGTGTCAGCGATTGCGGTTGCGTGGCATTTAGATTTGCTTACGCCAGAGGCTCAAGCGGTTACGCCAGAGGTAGTGGTGGCGGAAGTCGTACAACCATTTGAAGTTTTAGATTATCCAGAATCAACGGATCTTGCTCAACTGCCACGAGAATGGCCGAGTGCCGAGTTATCTCGCGACATTGGGACATTCTTGCAACCCTCCGAGTATGCCAACGAGGGTGAGGCTCCAGATCCGACAACGGCTACTCCCGTCACGAGCACAGCATCTACGCATCGTCGTGACGACTTAGGTTTGTCATTGGATGATCTAGACTTGTCTTCCTTGTCTCCAGATCTCGCCAAAAAAGTGGAAAATGCGCTGTCTCAAAACGATGCACCGACTTCTGCATCGTCACAGGTGAATG
>NZ_JAWOTS010000423.1:0-1060 GCF_033338975.1 Vibrio sp. Vb0349
TGACCGTCGCGATACAGATTCGCCAATACAGAGTTGAACGGGGTGTTGGCAAGGCTTTCACAGCGAGCCTTGAGTGATAAAAGCTCAGACGTCCAAGGGTGAGGTGCCATGGTTAAACCCGAATAGGTGTAAGGCGCATCGCCATGCCAAGTCTGCAAACGAGGTTGAAGTACCGATTTCCCGAAAATGGTTATGCGTTCTTGTTGCCAAGGCAAGGTACTCATAAGCGTTGAAAAGTACGTATCCGCTTCTTGCTGAGAAAGAAAGTTTGGCTGATAAAAGAGCTTACCTTGGCGTACCTCTTGCCAATCCGTACTTTCAAATAAATCGCCTTGTCCTTGCATCCCGTTGCCTATTTAAACCATAAAAATTTCAGATAATTATTACCTTTGCAAAGGCTATTGGTTATTCTTGTAGATAATAAGAATTTTAACAATAAAAGAATAATTCTCGTAGTAACGGACGAGCTAGTGGGGAGCTAATGCGTTATTCACCCAGAAAGCAGTGCTATTTTGCACTGTTCTTTTTCGCTTTTGTTGCCTTGTGTGTTGGTGTTATTGAGCTGTTGCATCAGAATCAGCAAGACCTTCAGCAAGAGCGCGTGCAAGTTGAAGCCAAAGAACAACTGTCTATCCTCCGCTCCAATTTGGAAGCGGTACTCATGGCTGATATTTACAAAGCCAGCACATTAGCGACGCTAATCACTTTGCTGCCAAATAGCGAAGAAGAGGAGCTAAGCATTGCCGCCGATCGTATTCTTAACAAAAGTAAGCACATCACGGTCATCGGTATTGCGGAAAATGATGTAATTAGCCATATATTCCCAACTAAAGGCAACGAGCGCGTCCTTGGTCTGGATTACCGTAAAGTACCAGTGCAATGGGTACAAGTTCAAAAAGCCAAAGATATTCAAGAGATTTTCATCGCGGGGCCGGTGTCGCTTGTTCAAGGTGGGCGAGGGCTTATTGTACGCGTGCCAGTATTTCGAGACCCGCCAATCAACAAAGAGTATTGGGGGGTGATCAGCGCTGTGGTGGATTTTGATGGTTTAATGCGAGAA
>NZ_JAWOTS010000424.1:0-1058 GCF_033338975.1 Vibrio sp. Vb0349
GACTGATGTGGAAGCGACAGTCGCACAAATCCGAGCACTAGAAAAAGTCGGCGCAGACATCGTCCGTGTTTCAGTACCAACGATGGAAGCAGCAGAAGCGTTTAAGCTGATCAAACAGCAAGTATCTGTTCCTCTGGTTGCTGATATTCACTTTGACTACCGTATCGCACTGAAAGTCGCGGAATACGGCGTCGATTGTTTGCGTATCAACCCAGGTAACATTGGTAACGAAGAGCGTATTCGCTCGGTTGTTGATTGTGCGCGTGATAAGAATATCCCGATCCGTATTGGCGTTAATGGCGGCTCTTTGGAAAAAGATCTGCAGATGAAATACGGTGAACCAACGCCTGAAGCCCTAGTTGAATCAGCGATGCGTCATGTGGATCATCTCGATCGTCTTAACTTTGATCAGTTCAAAGTCAGCGTTAAAGCATCGGATGTATTCCTTGCGGTTGATTCTTACCGCTTGCTAGCGAAGAAAATCGACCAGCCGCTTCACTTAGGTATTACTGAAGCTGGTGGTGCACGCGCAGGTGCCGTGAAGTCAGCAGTTGGCTTGGGCATGCTTTTATCGGAAGGTATTGGTGATACGTTACGTATCTCTTTAGCTGCTGATCCAGTCGAAGAAATCAAAGTCGGTTTCGATATTCTGAAATCTTTGCGTATTCGCTCTCGTGGCATCAACTTTATTGCTTGCCCTAGTTGTTCACGCCAAGAATTCGATGTTATTGGTACCGTAAATGCGCTTGAGCAGCGTTTAGAAGACATCATCACACCAATGGATGTGTCTATTATTGGCTGTGTGGTAAATGGTCCTGGTGAAGCTGAGGTTTCCCATTTGGGTCTTGCGGGTAGCAACAAGAAGAGTGCGTTCTATGAAGACGGAAAACGTCAAAAAGAGCGTTTCGATAACAATGACCTTGTGAATCAGCTAGAAGCAAAGATCCGTGCGAACGCGTCTATGATGGATAGCGAAAATCGCATTGAAATAAAAGTACAAGATTAATCTCAACGAGAATTACGGTAAGTATTGTGGCAAAAACAATCCAAGCAATCCG
>NZ_JAWOTS010000425.1:0-1058 GCF_033338975.1 Vibrio sp. Vb0349
CGCTGTGGTCGTAGAATTACCATCACTATAAGTAACGGTAGCTGACAATATGCCAGTATCACCTTTAAACACAGCGCTTGGCACACCAGATATTGAAGCCAATATTGGCAATATAGGTTCAATAAACGTGATTTCTAAGTAGGTACCAGATGGGTTAGCGAGAACTTCTAATATTTTGGTAAGTTGGGCCAACTTAAACTCCGATACTGGTTGCGGTACCAGCAATCCAAAATTAGAAGGCGTAACCAGCCATAGATTCGATGGAGTGATCAGTCTCGATTGGTACGACTCGACATTGTAGATATTGATAACTAAGTGTCTTGGCCTTGGTGATGAATACTGTATCCCTACTCCATTACCTACGACTTGCTCAATGACCAATGTATATGAATCGTAAGTGCCAGCCGTTTGCATTGCCTGCAAAATGGCCATGTAGTTTTCGGCAAAGAAATCGCGGTTAAGTCCGGTAAGCACCGGAAATGTGTTGTTATCGTAAAGCAAGTAACCAAATGGTTTTGAACCAACCATTTCAGAATTCATCTGAACTAACTCATCAATGATCACTCGCTGCTTAGCTGTGAGGGTTATATTATAGAAAAACTCGCACGCTTCATCGTTTCGAAATAACTGCGTCATTTCCCCTCCAATTAAGCATCAGTAATAATCACATTCTCTACAGGCAAATCCGGAATGAATTTTACGTTATAGGGTGTTTTATAAATGCTTTCCGACCAACTGGTTCCATCATCTAACGAATACTCGGCTTTGATGTTTGACGCATACAAAGCATCACGGTTTATTTCAAAATACTTTTCTGGTTCGATATCCATTCCGATCCAAAAAAACGCATCAAAGTTGGCAAGAAACTTACTCACAATGTCATCTTGGTTATCGACCACCGCATTTGTGTTTCTTGATTTAGTGAGAGTGAGCTTCCACAAAATCGGCTTTTCTTCTTTTGCGGTCCATCGGTAAGTCTCAACGCCACCCTTGGTTAGAACAATGTTTTGCTCGATATCACCGACCATGTAGGTACTCGCAACCACAGCCGTTTTTTC
>NZ_JAWOTS010000426.1:0-1057 GCF_033338975.1 Vibrio sp. Vb0349
GTTTGGATCGACGTTAAGACGAGTTAATTGACGAGCAAACATGTTGCCATCAACAGTGGTTAAACCTTTGATGATTTCACGATGGTCGATGTAGCCAAAAGAGTTGTTGTTTTTACCATACTGAGTTTGGATGGCTTCAGCACGACCACTATCCGCTAATGATTGGGTTGGAGACTCAAGACCCAGCGCCATTTTCAACGGGTTAAGATCACCCAACTCCGCGATATCCACCGTCACGGTTAGCACGTTGTCGATAACCGCCACAACTAAGCCAATGCCATCTTGCGGATCTACTGCATCCGTCATTTCATAACGACGATACTCCACCGTACCCAGCTTCACTTTTTCGTGTGTCACGCCGCTCATTTGCTCTTCGTGATCCAACGTTTTCCAAAGCGCCTCTGGATTCTCGATTGGCAGTTTGTAAACTGGCACCATACCGAGCGTGTAAAGCACTGGGTTGATCTCATCGCCTGTACCTAAATACGCTTTCAAAGTTTCTGGCGACGCAGCACTTTTTAAGTATCCGTCAAACAGATCGATCGCAAACTGCTCTTTTGGTGACAGCTGCTCACCAACAAACATATCAGACATGGTCATTTGATTGGCAGAGCCAAACGCGTTCACATATTCGTAGTGTTTGAAAGGTTCTGTTTGGAAAGTAACTACGAGCGAATCGGCTGGGATTTGCGCCAATAGTGAGCTTGAACCGCTCTGAGGAAGGTTATTTTGGTACAGGTACCCAGCGGCCCCCGCTGCTGCGACCACTGCTGTAGCCAATAGTAGTTTTTTCACGACCAACTCCGTTGTTAGTTATATCGGTTCGTAAATGCGTTATGCATTCGAGTTTTAAGCCTTAATAAATCGAGTTCTGTAGAGACGAATTACAGTTCTCCTACACCGCCAAACACTGGCTAATGAGTGCTCTATCGGCATATCAACCGTCATCATAAAGATCCGTCGCCAGTTATCAATTTAATGAATATTAATTTCTTAAAATATCCGCAATTTATAGGATAAACCGTGAAGTATGTTGAATTGCACATTCATACTATTG
>NZ_JAWOTS010000427.1:0-1057 GCF_033338975.1 Vibrio sp. Vb0349
TTAGACGACATCAAACTCTAATTTGAACAAAAGGCACCCTAACGGTGCCTTTTGTTTTTGTATAGAGCGGGGTTACATGTCCTGATTCTCTACGTCTAAATGTTTACGTGGACGGAATTCTTACTCAATGAGAATTAGCCGTTCTTTTTATCGAGAATTGGTTATGTTGAATTTCCATTCAATTCTCAAAGAATAAGAATTACCACAAATAAACCCGAGCAAGATTTATAGATACTCGGGCTTTGAGTGAGTTAAACAAACTCCATATCGCTTTGACGAACGCGCTCAGCAAGCTGTTTGTAGCGATCCGCAATCGTGTCACCAAATACAGGGTCGTCTTCGCTCTCTGTCCACAGACTTTCAACGTGTTGCCAGTCTTCAGTAGTAAAAAGCTCTTCAATTAATGGCAGGATTTTTCTCTCTTCGAGCTCAAGGTGACGCTTTTGCGACTCAATGAAATCTTCTAGCTGAGCAATAAAGATGTCTTGAGGAACAACCGCATCTTGCAAAATCATCTCAATGAGCATCGAAAACTCTTTGGTCTTCTCGGCGAGCTCTTGGTGCTCTTTCTCCAAGTTTTCCATGGTTTGTTGCTTACCGTAATGCTTGAGGAAATGATGGTAGAGAATATCTTCTTTCGGATGATGAATTTTTTCCGAATGGTTTGAGAGGTAGTCAACAATCTCGCTTACTAGCGAGTAATTAATGGCGTTTTCTTCTTTTATTTCGTTGAGTTTATGGCGCAATATGGCCAGCAGGCGAACCATGTAGCCGTGTTCGCGTCGAATTCTTTCGATCATCATAGCGTCTCTCCTTAACACCTACTTTCAATAAGTGTACATGAGAAATTCGCCACCAGCTTCGAGCATGCTCAAAAAAACAGCGATCATAGCACCATGATCGCTGTCTCTTCTTTTATACCGTTAACGGTAAATGCCAGTTGATTGGCTCTTTTCCTTGCGAAGCAAGTAATTGGTTTGCTTGGGAGAAATGCTTACAACCCAAGAACCCTCGATGAGCAGACAATGGCGATGGATGCGGCGCGGCTAATACATGG
>NZ_JAWOTS010000428.1:0-1054 GCF_033338975.1 Vibrio sp. Vb0349
GATTGTCACAAATGATCAATGCACCATGATCTTTCTGATCTCGAATCAAACGCCCTACGCCCTGCTTCAAAGTGATCACCGCATCGGGGATTTGCACTTCAGCAAACGGCTCACCACCACGCAATCGACAATCTTCAATTCGGGCTTTTAGCAGCGGATCATCCGGGGCAGTAAACGGCAATTTGTCGATGATAACACAGCTCAGTGCGTCACCTCTAACATCGATCCCTTCCCAAAACGCCCCCGTCGCCACAAGCAAAGCGTTACCCAGCTCCATAAACTCTGCAAGAGTCTTTTGCTTGCTCATTTCACCTTGCATAAGAACCGGAAGATCCAACACCTCACGGAACTTCTCTCCCAACTCACGCATCATGCTGTGAGAAGTACATAAGAAGAAACAACGACCGTCATTTTCTTCAATGACTGGCGCTAACATTCTCACCAATTTGTCCGCTAAACCTGGGCTGTTTGGCTCAGGAAGATAACGAGGCACACAAAGGCGAGCCTGCTTTTCATAATCAAATGGCGATGGCAGCGAAAACTGTTGTTTAGGTTTTAAGCCGAGACGATCGGTAAAGTGCTTAAAGTCACCAGAGACCGCAAGCGTTGCCGAGGTGAAGATCCAGGCACCTTGCTTGATTTCAATTTGTTCATGGAACTTATCTGCCACCGATAACGGAGTAATATGCAGAGTAAAATGACGCGGTGACGTATCGTACCAGTAAGAGTAGCCGGTGATGTCAACATCACACACACGATCGATTCGACCTTTGATCAAGTTCGCACGCTCAAAAGCCGTATCCAACAATTGGCTGCGACCAAGTGCCAATTTGAGCACATCAATCGCCAGATCTAGGCTGTCAGTTAAACGAACCAATTCGCGCTTAATGGATTCAGACTGCATCGCTTCTCGCCAGTTGCCACGAAAACCCGGCTCACCCAAAACGATGCGCATATCCATCGCGCTTTGAAGCAGTTTATCCCCCACTTTTTGCAGCTGACGCATGTCCTTTGCTTCGGTGCGATACGCGATTTCAATGTCTTTGGCGAGATC
>NZ_JAWOTS010000429.1:0-1054 GCF_033338975.1 Vibrio sp. Vb0349
TCTCAAGGGTATATAATGTGTAGCGCGTCGCAAAAGGGCGGCGCATTGCTACACTTCAGGACTCGTATGTTTAAGAAATCTCTTGTTTTCATTCTTGCCGCATTTTCACTTCCTACTTTTGCTGCATCAACGATAGGTATTGTTGGCGCGATGGATGTAGAGGTTGAAGCTCTGCTGCCAAAAATTCAGAATCAACAAATCAAAAAAGTTGCGAACCACACTTTTTATATCGGTGAGCTTGAGGGCAAATCCGTCGTGGTAACGCAATCTGGTGTTGGCAAAGTCAATGCTGCGATGACGACCACTTTGCTGATTGAATCTTTTGGTGTGAACCAACTGATTTTTACTGGTATAGCAGGAGCAAGTGACCCGAAACTTGATCCATTGGACGTGGTTATTTCTACTCGTACTGTACATCATGACGTTGATTTAACCGCATTCAACAAACCGAAAGGGTTATTACCGGACTATCAAGAGCGTTACTTTTATGCTGACAAAGCGCTACAAAATTACGCGTATGAAGCAGCGGTGGAGACGTTAGGCAAAGAAAGTGTGTTCCGAGGCATCATTGCTTCTGGTGATCAATTTATCGCCAGTAAAGTAAAAGTCACGGGCATCTACCAAGAGTTCAACGCGATGGCCGTTGAAATGGAAGGTGCAGCATTGGGACAAGTTGCAACCGCCTTTAAGGTTCCGTATGTTGTCATCCGCACGATTTCCGACAAAGCGGATGGTTCTGCTGATGTGGTTTATTCTGAGCTGAAAAAAGCGACGGCAGATAACTCAGCAACCATTACGCTCAACATGCTTAAGCGCATGCAATAGGGTGAGAATACGAAAAGCAGCACATTAAGTGCTGCTTTTTTATGAGTTCGTCAAAGTAAACATTATCGATTCTTTACCTTCAAATTCCACCCTCAGCCGCGAGTTTGGTTGTAAGCGGCTGAGAGAATCGATTGTCATCGTTGGCCGATTTCCACCCCAAGCTAAGTTGCTCTTTGTAGATCGGAAGAGCACACGTCCGATTTCCACCACAAGCTAAGTTGCTCTTTGT
>NZ_JAWOTS010000430.1:0-1053 GCF_033338975.1 Vibrio sp. Vb0349
TGAGATTTAACGTGCTCAACAATATCCGCCATCGCTACTGGAGGTTTCTCGCCAGTACGACGGTTTTTGTATTCGAAGTTACCTTCATCCATGCTGCGATCGCCAATCACGATAGTGTGAGGGATACCGATCAACTCGATGTCAGAGAACATTACACCTGGGCGTTCTTTACGGTCATAAAATAGAACTTCGATGCCCATAGCAGTTAGTTCCGCGTATAGCTTCTCTGCTGCTTCTTTTACGCGCTCAGATTTGTGCATGTTCATTGGCACGATTGCTACTTGGAAAGGTGCAATTGCGTCTGGCCAAATGATGCCGTATTTGTCGTGGTTCTGTTCAATCGCAGAAGCAACAACACGCGATACACCGATGCCGTAACAACCCATCTCTAGGATTACGTTTTTACCATCAGGGCCAAGAACGCTACAGTTCATTGCTTCTGAGTAAACGTTACCAAGTTGGAAGATATGACCAACTTCGATACCACGTTTCAGCATTAGCGTACCTTTACCACATGGGCTTGGATCGCCTTCTACTACGTTACGCAGATCTTCTACTTGACCCAGTTCAACGTCACGACCCCAGTTAATACCGAAGTAGTGTTTACCGTCGATGTTTGCGCCAGCGCCAAAGTCGCTCATGACTGCTACGCTGCGGTCAACGATGAATGGCAGTTCAAGGCCTACAGGGCCAAGAGAACCAGGGCCAGCACCGATCAGTTCACGAATTTCTTCTTCTGATGCCATCTCTAGTGGAGAAGCCACTTGAGGTAGGTTTTCTGCTTTCACTTCGTTTAGCTCGTGGTCACCACGAACGATCAACGCAATGATTGGTGCATCGATTTCGTCAGACGCTTTAACAAATAGCGTTTTAACGGTTTTCTCGATAGGTAGACCGTGTTGCTCAACCAACTCTGCGATTGTTTTCGCGTTTGGAGTATCAACTAGTGTCATTTCTTGAGTTGGTTCTGCGCCTTCTACCGCAGGCGCTAACGCTTCTGCTTTTTCGATGTTCGCTGCGTAATCAGACTCAGTAGAGAATGCAATTAGATCT
>NZ_JAWOTS010000431.1:0-1052 GCF_033338975.1 Vibrio sp. Vb0349
GTTGGTTAAGTGCTTGTTGAAAACTTAACCAACAGAATCAGCATATACGAGTTTTATAATGGTGACTATTTATGTTTTAATTTTGATTAAAAATTCTTTGGCGTGTTTTTATAGATATGAGGGAGATCACGCAGTGATGAGAACACTGCGCTTTATTGCATTATGAATTGGATGTTAACGACAGATTTCGGCCACGGTGGGGTGGCACAACTGAACCAAATCGTCGATGGATAACGCCAGCCCTGCCATGCGGTCCCCACTGCTGATGGTGACTTCACGTTCTTCCAATAAGCTTGGGTCAAACACAATCGGCATCTGTCGTTTGAGTAATAACGGCGTCACAGTGCCAATTTTATAACCAGTGATGGCTTCTACATCGGCCTGGTCGACACAAGTCATGCTGCGACATTGCAGTAAAGCTCGTACCTTTTTTGGATCCACACTGCGATCACCAGGGGCGCAGGCGAGGGCGTATTGATTGCCCATGTCTCGCAGCAATATCGCTTTGACCATTTGAGAAGGGCGAATGCCGCGTTGTTGCGCGGCATCCTCAATTGTTGTTGCTGGTCTTTGATGCGGAAGCAGACGAAACGTGATGTTTTGGTCGGCAAGAAACTGCATCAAAGGAGTATGAATGGCATTATTCATCATCAAGGCTGTAAGGCAATTCTGCGATGGTCCATTCACAATCAGGCTGAGACGTCAAACGAAGGCGAGTGTCGTCATCCAGATTATTTGGTAACACGATCAAACCCATAGCTTGGTTATCACTGAATTGATAGTGAGTCAGTAACGTGCCGACTGAGCGCCAGTTGTCGCCTACGCTGCGTTCTAGTTCAATCGCATCATCGTTTAACGTGGTCGACGTTGCGCCTTTCACGATGTACATAGCGCGCTTGTTTGTGCCGCGGTATTTCGCTCGAGCTACGGTTTCTTGGCCTGTGTAACAGCCTTTAGTGAAGCTAATGCCACCTAGGGCTTGAATGTTCAAGGCTTGTGGAATGTGCTCGTTTTGCGCTGTGGCAGAAACGAATGGCAGTGCTGATTCAATG
>NZ_JAWOTS010000432.1:0-1052 GCF_033338975.1 Vibrio sp. Vb0349
ATCGCAGTTCAATATTGTCCCACATTTGCGCCTGGATACTGGCTGTGACGGTTAGGTGATGCCAATTCTTGGATGAGGCATACGCCGCCAACATCGCCTTTTCATCTTTACCTACGCGACTCAGCAAATGCGCCCACTCACTTTTCGCTGCCGCAATTTTATCTGTCGCAATCAACTCTTCAATACGAGTGAGAGAGTTTTGATACGGGTGAATAACCTTAGTATCGAGCTTAATACGATGAGATGGATATTTGATTGACTGACCAATCGCATTCGCCGCAGCCACGCTGTAGAAATTGCGCTGACCAACTAAGGTCGCCAATCGCTGCTTGCCTGCAATATCATCACCCAGCGCAATCTCACTTCGACCTAACCAATATTGCCAGCGAAGCGAGGCTTGCTCATCTCTGTTGAGTACAGCAATCCATTGTTGAACACCTTTCCAATCTGCATTTTGAATTGCTAGACGGATACGATTTTCGATCAAAGCGACATTTTTACTGGTTTTCGTCTTATCATCTCGCCATTTGGCTAGTGAATCGGATTCAGTACGAATCAGACGAATCGCAATGTAGTCCGCAAGTGCTTGGGCTTTTTCTGCTGAGAATTTTTGTCCTTTCACGACTTGCGCATACGCTTTTTGAGCTTGATTGACATCCATGCGAGCTAGCTTTTCTAACGCATACTCACTCTGAGCACGATAAAAGTCGTTGGCTGGCTTTTTCTTAGCAAACTCAGCCACCGTCGCAGGTTTATCAAACAACGCTTTCATTTCTTGCGCTTGTTGTTTCGCTTTTGCAGAGCTTGGCAGCTTTTGCAAATAAGCCATCAAACTACCGTTACGAGCATCAAACGCCAACAACATGCGTTGCAGAACCAAATCGTCTGTACGTCCACCCGCTTTATCCCAAGCATTAAATAACGGGTCACACTCACTCGCGATGCTAGAACCGCTTAGCCACATGTCTTCTGCGCCTTTAAAGGCTGCAACTTGTTTGCCTTGTTTTAACTGAGCAACGTAAAAAATACACTGATAACGCTCACCACTTGGA
>NZ_JAWOTS010000433.1:0-1051 GCF_033338975.1 Vibrio sp. Vb0349
TCAAAATCTTGCGCTGGATGCTCTTTGCGAACAAAAAAGACGGCCTTTCCTTTTCCCAACTCTTTTTGTGCGACCGATTGAGGTAAGTCCTCATCAAAGTAGTGGATTGCGACCGCATTTTCACCATCTATTAAACGGTTTTTAGCTTCGTTTCCCCAGCGCAGAAACGAAAATTTGGCTCGAGGTGCTTGTTTTAGCAGGCTCAAGTAAAGCTCATCGCCGAAGTAATCCCAAAATAGCGTGTTGGCATAAATCGACAGTTGCCCATCAAAGGTCTCTGGGGAAAAGTTTTGCGGCTTAATGGAGTCCACACTCATCAGAATCTGTTCGAAGTGTGCCATGTTTGTTTCGACAAACGTCGTCGGCTCAAAGCCATGTTTCGTTTGCACAAACAGAGGATCATCGAACTGGGTTTTCATCTTGGTGAGGTTTTTACTGATGGCTCCGGATGTTTTTCCTAACGACTCTGCGACTAACCGAACATTGCGCAGCTCATACATGCGCTTCAGCACAAGAATGTTTTGAATATCCAGATTAATCGCCATTCTTTACTCCAACAATTCGGCTCGCTTCACATCATAGCGTTGAGCTGATCATCCAAAGACATCAAACGGTCAATTTTATTGAGGCATCTATCCGGAAGTGAAGAAAGGGGATTTCCATTTGGTAAATCAGGAGTTTCCTCGTCTTGCCCCCTTTACGTTGATACTGTTTCTACATCGACACAGGTACAGACAATAACAGAGGTGATGTATGAAAAAACTAATCGCATTAGGCTTGATGGTTTGCTCAGCGAATGTGGCATTTGCGGCGGATGGCTCATACACAGGTACCATTGACATGACAATGAGTAATACGAACCAAGTGGATGTTGAACGCGCAAACTCGCAACTTACGTTGAAAGGCCGTAATGAAGCGATGTACGGCGGTGTGATGATTCAAACCGATGCATCTACCCAACCCATTGAACTTCGTGGCCGCCGCGATTAATCGGTCACGTTGTCATTACGAAAATGCCGCGATGAATTCGCGGCATTTTTGTTTGTTGATT
>NZ_JAWOTS010000434.1:0-1051 GCF_033338975.1 Vibrio sp. Vb0349
TGACTTGAACGCGTTTACGATCATTCACTAATTGCAGAATTTCATTTTGTCTTGGGTTCACAGGTTCGCTCCTTATTGATGAGCTTGCAGTATACGCCCGAATACTTTCATATGAAAGCAGCCTGTGAACAGGGTCAATAAGCTAAGTCGCGTTAAACGGTAAGCTCAATACGGTTGCCATCTGGATCTAATACGCAGCTTTCGTAATAACCATCGCCAGTGTATCTCGGCCCGTCAATCCTTTGATAACCATCTTCCACCAAGGTTTTGGTTATTTGGTCAACGGCCTGCTCTGATCCTAATGCGAAGGCAAAGTGTGCCAACCCTGTTACTTGCATCGAGTGAGAGTTTTCACAGGTGGTCACTCCTTCCATCGACATCAACTCCAATCGAGCACCACTTTCAAACGAAAGAAAGTAAGACGAAAAGTGCTTCTTCGGATTGTGGTATTTATCGTTGGATACGGCGTTAAAATATTTCTCATAAAAGCCTTTCAGCTCTTCCAAACGCTCTGTCCAAATTGCGACATGTTCTATTTTCATATTGGCTCTCTTCGTAAGTATTTGTGATTCAATAATTGCTGGCATTGGCATCAAATCTAACGAGGACGACTTGAATGAAAAAGAGAGCAAATCACTGCAACCTTGTTCCTGTTTTATGGTAGGAGTTGTGTTTGCATGACGGTGTTGTCCATAATGGCGCAAAATTTTACAGGATAAAATGATGGAAGAGATTTACTTCGCAGGCGGCTGCCTTTGGGGCGTACAAGAATTTATGCGCCACCTGCCGGGCGTAATCAGCACCGAAGCTGGACGCGCAAATGGCAAGACGGATAACACTCAATCTGAATACGATGGCTACGCAGAATGCGTTCGCACCGAGTTTGATCCAAGCCAAGTGTCGGTTGAAACCTTAATGGGCTATTTCTTTGAAATCATCGACCCATATAGCATCAACAAGCAAGGGGACGATGTTGGTGAAAAGTACCGTACCGGCGTATACAGCCATGATACCAAGCACCTTGAAATCGCCAAATCGTTTATAGCAACAA
>NZ_JAWOTS010000435.1:0-1050 GCF_033338975.1 Vibrio sp. Vb0349
GACACATCCAACGCTGATGTCGGTTCATCACAAATCAAAAGTCGAGGACGAGTTGCCAGGGCGCGCGCAATCGAAATACGCTGACGCTGACCACCAGAGAATTCATGAGGATATTTCACGCCAGCCATGCGGCCCAAACCAACATGATCAAGCAAATCATTCACGATTTGACGTGTTTCTGCTTCATTTTTGGTGAGTTTATGGAAACGAATTGGCTCGGCAATAATGTCTGCCACCTTCATACGAGGGTTCATAGACGTGTATGGATTTTGGAACACCATCTGCATTTGACGTCGCATCGGACGACGCTCTTTTTCCGACTTCATCGCCGTGAGATCGATGCCTTCAAATTTCACTTGGCCAGAGTTTGGCTCATACAAGCCAGCAATCACGCGCGCGATGGTCGACTTACCCGAACCTGACTCACCCACCAGACCAAACGTCTCACCTTCGTGCACCTCAAAACTCACATTGTTCGATGCCTGCACGTACTCACGGCGGCTTTCAAACAAAGAGTCCTTAGTCACAAACCTTAGGTTGACGTTTTTCACATCCAACAACGGGCCAGTGTACTCACGCTGATCTTGGCTTTGACCCAGCCAGTGATTCTTAATGTCTAGCGACTTCATTTCTGTCGCTTCTTCGATGTAACTCACCAGAGGGAAACGATCGAGCTTTCTGTCTGAGCGAGGAACCGCCGAAATCAAGCTGCGCGTGTATGGGTGATCTGGGTTACCCAACACTTTTGCCGTTGGCCCAAACTCAACAAGATCACCACGGTACATCACCGCCACGCGGTCTGTAACGTTTGAAACCACCCCCATGTCGTGCGTAACCAACATACAACCAACATTGTTCTGGATACACAACTCACGGATAAGATTCAGGATTTGGTCTTGGATTGATACGTCCAGTGCCGTGGTTGGCTCATCGGCGATGATCAGATCTGGCTCACCAGCCAAAGCGATCGCGATAACCACACGCTGACGCATACCACCAGAAAACTGGTGAGGATACTGTTTAAGACGGTTTTCAGGCTGAGGGATGCCG
>NZ_JAWOTS010000436.1:0-1050 GCF_033338975.1 Vibrio sp. Vb0349
TATCACATATCTTAGCTTGGTAATATTTTGTGTCTAGTTTTAGTTTGTTTTTGGATTAAATGTTTGCTCAATGTTATCTAAACGAGATTTTTATGTTGAAAAATCTCGTTGGTTATGAGTAATGGTTTTTAATAAAGTTATTAAAAAGGAGACGAAAGTCTCCTTTGAATTTATTGACAACTCAAATCTAACAACTCAGTAACTTTGCTGACGTTTGCGTTTATCACTCATCACATTGCGAGTGAGTTTGCCAAATTGTCGGCTCTGAGCTCGTTGCTCTGCTAAGGTCGCACCATTAAAGGCTTGTTCTCGCAGCAGCTTTTGATAATTGTTGAAACGGCGAATTTCAAGAGAGCCATTTTCAATGGCCGCTTGAACGGCGCAACCTGGCTCGGTTTGGTGTTTACAATCACCAAATCGACAATGCTCGGCAAGCGCTTCAACGTCAGCAAAGGCTTCGCTGACACCAGCTTCGCAATCGACGAGTTGGATTTCTCGCATTCCTGGAGTATCGATCAAAATCCCGCCCGCAGGTAATAGGTGAATTGAGCGCGAGGTCGTCGTATGGCGTCCTTTGCTGTCGTCTTCACGGATATGCCCTGTCGATTGTTCTTGTTGACCAAGTAACGCGTTGACCAGCGTTGACTTACCCACCCCTGATGAACCGATAAAAGCAACGGTTTGCCCCTCATTACACCAGCTCATGAGCTTAGAAGTACTTTCTGCATCTAAGCCGTTGACCGTCTCAATGACTAGCAGAGGGTCTAGCTTCTGTACTAGGCTTTTGAGTTCATCGACGTCGTCGCACAAATCGGCTTTGGAAAGCACGATAACGGGCTCGACGTCAGCTTCGTGAACTAAGGCTAAGTAACGTTCAATACGGCTTAAGTTGAAATCGTGATTGAGTGAGCAGACGATAAACACCGTATCGACATTGGCCGCGATGAGTTGCTCTGCCACTTTGCTGCCCGCCGCTTTGCGGCTAAAGAGGCTCAAGCGATCCAGTAAGCGAACAAATTGCTGATCTTCATTTAAGATTACCCAGTCTCC
>NZ_JAWOTS010000437.1:0-1050 GCF_033338975.1 Vibrio sp. Vb0349
TTCGCAATGGTCGCCGCTGCGAATGCGGTTAAACACACTGGTGGTGTAACGTTACTGTCTTGCGAAAGCCAGAATATGATCAAATGCGCAGCCAACAATGCCAAGCCAACCGCCTCTAAACCCAGACTTTGCTCTAGTAGCGTTTCAACAAAATCAGCAGGAACCAGTGACAGCATTTCTTTCGCCGTTTCCAGCGCCATTGGCGCATTGAGAAGATCGAGCTTATCTGGTGCAGCTAGCATGAAGATCGCTTTCGCTTGCTCAGGCAACTGCCCTGAAACCATCAACTCTAAAAGTTGGTTCTCGGCAATCAACTTATACAAGGCAGGGGCAGACAAAGTGCCCAGAACAATATACGCCGCTGTCACAGGTAAGCCCATACCTAAAACCAACGATGCCAAAGCAATCAACACGAGCATGATGAACAAATCACCATTCGCCCAACCATTGATCATCAAAGAGAAAGTGTTGCCGATGCCTGTTGTACTGATTACGTTGATCACTAAACCAATACCCACCAGCAAGACGGCGGTGGTTGCCATGTTCTTCGCGCCTTGAGACATAGCCTCGATGATCGCTTTTGGTCCCATTTTGTGATCTTTAGAAAACCACGAAGAGACAACGACAGAAATGATGGAAAGGCCTGCTGCATACGTGGGTGTAAAACCTTTTACGAGCAACGTCACCAGAACCACCAAAGGAATAAGGTTGTGCCAACCACTCACCAGAACTTTGATAAGCGATTCGTCACTGGTTGTAATTTTCTGCACGCCGCTACGCTTCGCTTCGATACGCACAAAAAACGCGACCGACAAGAAATAAATCAACGCAGGGACAAACGATACAGCAATGATATCCACATAAGGAATTTGAGTGTAAGACGCCATAATGAACGCACCCGCGCCCATCACCGGAGGCATCAACTGACCACCAGTAGAAGCCGCAGCCTCAACCCCTGCAGCAAAGCGCGAAGGGAAACCTGCTTTTTGCATCAACGGGATACTGATCACCCCTGTCGACACGGTATTCGCCACGCTAGATCCCGACACA
>NZ_JAWOTS010000438.1:0-1047 GCF_033338975.1 Vibrio sp. Vb0349
CGAGGGAAGATGACCAAATCGCCGCGCCCATTGGCAGAATATAGTTGTCAGAAAAGAAATCACTAAACTGGTGCTCATCCAAAAATGCACCCAGCGTTTGAGAACTCGATATTTGCTCAGTAGTAGACGCTTTTGCTAGTTTATTGAAGCGTAAAATCTCAAGAATAAAGCGATAGAATTTTGGATTAAGCCAATTTCGCTTTTGTGCGAACAATGTTGTTAATGTGTGGCCATTATATTCCAAACCATTGCCATCGTTTCTCACGCTGAAACTCATTTGCGTCGGAATACCTTCCACGTCAATTTCATTCATCATTTTGATAAAATTTGGATATGTACGGTCGTTGTATACAATGAACCCTGTATCAATCGCATAATCCTCATTCCCGACACGTACATCAACCGTCGCCGTATGACCACCAATATAATCGTTGGCTTCGAACAAAGTGATATCGTTTTGTTGGTGCAGATAGTACCCACATGTCAGTCCAGAAATTCCAGTGCCTACAATAGCGATTTTCATGCTTCTTCCTTTTAAGATACGAGTTTAGCCGTCAGCCTTGCTTGCCAACTGTATGGAAGCAACGAGATAAAGCGGAGAATGCCTGTGAATCTCGCCGGAAAATAAATGTGGCTTTTATTCGCCGCTAGCTGCTTTCTCAATAATTGAGACGCTTGCTTGGTTGAAATGATCATAGGCATCTCAAAGGTGTTTTTATCCGTTAGGGGCGTTTCAACAAACCCAGGAAACACAGTAATCACTTTGATGCCTTTCTTCTTAAGATCCACAGCGAGCGTGCGCGCAAAGTAGCTCACTGCCGCTTTTGACGCGCCGTACGCTTCCGCTCGTGGCAGCGCGACTTCGGAGGCAATGGAGCCAACAATGACAACGCGGTGCCCTCGCTGAAAATACGGTT
Source organism: Vibrio sp. Vb0349 (assembly GCF_033338975.1). Taxonomy (NCBI): domain Bacteria; kingdom Pseudomonadati; phylum Pseudomonadota; class Gammaproteobacteria; order Vibrionales; family Vibrionaceae; genus Vibrio; species Vibrio sp. Vb0349. The sequence continues at coordinate 918 of NZ_JAWOTS010000438.1, forward strand.
GGCAAGCTTCTATACAGTTAGCTACACCTACGACATTAACATTCATCACGCGCGCCATAAGTTGCGCATCTACAATGCCATCATCCATGTATTCGCAATCACCCGCGTTGAAGATCCATGTATCTGGAAT
>NZ_JAWOTS010000439.1:0-1047 GCF_033338975.1 Vibrio sp. Vb0349
AAGGAAGTTTGCAACCATTTGCTGGGTAACTTCACTCGGTGCGATGCTAATGCCTTCTTTCGCAACACCATGGTCGCCAGCAAACACCAACATCGTTGGCTTGCGAATAACAATCTCTTCAACGGCTTGTGCTTGATCTTGGCTTTGAATCAACGCTAATTGCAATGCGACTTTTTCTAGCAACCCTAGAGCACCTAAGGGTTTGGTTTTGTTATCAATGCGCGTTTGAATATCTGCGGAAAAAGAGCAATCCATGTTTGGTATTCCTTCAAGTAATTGGTGTTCGTTCGATAGAAACGTTGTCTACAGTTGCGTATGCATTACGACGAGACAAGATAAAAGGCTGACGACGAATGAGAGAATAAGTGTACGCCTCTTTCATTCTATTTCATCTGATTTTCTCTTTTTGCTGATGTTTTTAGCATTCTGACTGTCATATTGATAAGAATATGATTCTAGGCCGCTGTTTTTACATAAATAGAAAAGTGATACGAATACATATCACCTGGATATCCAGCACAAAAAACCAAGCCCATACAACCAAGCAAATCATTGAAATCTATAACCAAAAAACAAACCAAAGTGACTAAAACCAAGCATTTATAACATGTCTAACACCTAATAAACTCAACGATTGGCACAACAAATGCTTGAATTAACTTGTCCCAATAAAATGGAGAGAGAATTATGTTTGCCAATCAAAGTCGTCGCCCTGCTAAGAGAAGCAAGCCCAAACCGCAGCGCAAAACCCGGCGCTCAATTCCCTTATCACTCTCCTGAGCCTAAGACCCGTAAATAACGGGTCTTTTTTTAACATGCGATATCGAGCTCGCCACTGCACAAATTTGATGGAGAGTTGCGGCTTATTCTTGCTCTTTCAGCGCGTTGGCATAAGCTACTAATGCCTAAGCACTTGTTCTCTAAAGAGGAAGCATACAATGACAAACGATGTTAACACTTGCGTAATCATCGCTGGCGCAACTGGGTTAGTCGGCAGCAAAGTGGTCGAAAACCTCATTGCTCAGTCAGGTATTTCTCATTTGTACT
>NZ_JAWOTS010000440.1:0-1045 GCF_033338975.1 Vibrio sp. Vb0349
GAATAGCTTCAAACAAAGAACGTTGCTTTAGCTCGCGGTAGAAGTCCTCTGAGCTCATAACAACACCTTATCACCTGTCAGCGCAGGCCATACGTGAAAGGAGCTGCTGGTTGATTTCAACTTAATCTCTAACTGCGTAAACACGTTAATCTCCGCATATTGAGCAAAGTAAACAGATAACACGCTACCCAATAAAAAGATCTGCTCTTTTGGCAGTATCTGATCGGATACTGTTAGAACCAGCTTTACTCCATGTGCAAAACCAACTTTTCCTTTCTGACTAACCCTACCGGTTGTATGTTCAAACTCTAGCTTGACTAGAGCATCTATAACGGCTTTTGTTTCGGCAGTGCCTGCAAATGCATACAAGTTCAATGTTTGTTTTAACGTTGCTAGGCCGTCAGCTTCAGTAAAATGGTTCAATGCTAATAGCTTGGTAAGCTGCCAGCGTGTGCTTTCATCCATCTCTGGTCTAAGCGTTTCGGAGAGAGACGTTAAGCACCTGATTGATTTAAAATTATCATCAACATTGGGTAACTGAACCTTTGGTAGCCCGCCACCAAATGGAATTTTTTGTGGCAAATTACGATTGCAACACTCAGCTTCCACATACATCAGCCAATTATCTCTGCTTTCAGGGCTGAACAACTGGTATTGCTTATCAACAAAAGAAACATAAGTCTCTCGACCAGGCTCATCGTAGCCACCGGCCCAGTTTTTATCCTCTCGTCTCATTAACCAATACACTTCACTCGCGCTCATGTAGTGCGTGTGCTCTCCTGAATGGTAGCAGGGTAAGTGCTCGTAAGTTTTGTTCCAGTTTCTCAAGGTAACATCAGAAATCGAGACAACTTCATTACTCTCTGCATCTTGGTACTGAGGAGATAATTGATACTCGTACTCTGTTGGAAGGAGACGTTTAGGTTCCATGGTTGATTTGAACAGATTTACAATGGGAACACAGCCAACCATGACACTTTCCTCGTCTACTTGCTTTGGTAGCCAGTCATCACTTGTATCGAAGTAAAAGCAAATCTCGACCTGC
>NZ_JAWOTS010000441.1:0-1045 GCF_033338975.1 Vibrio sp. Vb0349
TGCTGATCAAACCGTATTTCGCCGCAGGTAACGTCACCATAAAAAAGGTCTTCATCGGTGAGGTTTTTAGAGCACGAGCGGCCTCATACAAACGGGCATCGGAAGTACGCAGCGAAGTGGTCAAAATCATCAGAGCATGAGGAAAGGTCCAAAAGATCAACCCCATTGAAATACCAATCACACCATACACTGAGTGACCACCAAGTAGCTCTTTTGCAACCCCTTGATTGCCAAAGAGGAAGAGCAAGCTGATCGCTGGCAAAAGTGAGGGAGCAAGGATTGGAGCGGTACCTAAGATGTGAAATAGACCTTTAAATGGCATGCATGAACGCGTGAGTGCGTAAGCGTAACCAAAGGCCAGAATACCGACCACCGTCGTTACAACGAGTCCCAAACTAAACGTATTACCAACGGAAACCCACAAGCTTGAAGAAGAAAAATAAGTCGCAAAGTTGGCTAACCCAACAAACTCGCCATCGCTGTTTTGTACGCTTTTGGCCAGCATCGCCCACAATGGCATCAAGATGAACAAGATCATCATCGTGGAAAGACCCGCCAACAAGCCAAACAGCACGATATTGTCGCGGCTAATGCGTCCCATCATTGATTTCGCTTTGTCTTGAGTCGTCAGGCTATTCATCGTCATTGTCTTCGCATCCATGTTTGCACCTATGCCGCCAACGCTTTTGTAAACGCATTCCCCTGAGAAGGGATTACATAGCCGTGCAAGCCACTTTCCAAGAACTGGATGTAACGCACATCACCAATGCGAACATTGAGGTTTTGCACCGTCTCGACTGGCACATCAACAACAATTGGTTTCGCTTGGCTGTCGTTTTGTAGCTCACAATCCACACGGAAAAATGCCCCCAAAAACTCGGTAGCGGTAATGCGTACAGGCAGCGAGTTGCGGTAGTTTTCGACAAACTTGATGTTCTCGGGACGCACCGCCAAATCAAAGCGGTCACCACGTTGAATCTTACGATTGGTTAAACTTGGTGCTGGCAGTAGAGTCTCAGCAATACGCACCTGAGATTCGGTCACA
>NZ_JAWOTS010000442.1:0-1045 GCF_033338975.1 Vibrio sp. Vb0349
AGCCACCCAAGGTAACTAGACGTTTTAGCGATATTAAACGTCTAATAGGAGACGCGCTGGATCTTCTAGTAGCTCTTTAATCGTTACTAGGAAGCCAACTGACTCACGGCCATCGATCAAACGGTGGTCGTAAGATAGCGCTAGGTACATCATCGGTAGGATTTCAACTTTACCGTTTACAGCCATCGGGCGTTCTTGGATTTTATGCATACCAAGGATTGCCGATTGCGGTGGGTTGATGATAGGCGTAGACATTAGAGAACCGAACACACCACCGTTAGTGATAGTGAAGTTACCACCCATTAACTCATCAACTGTTAGCTTGCCATCACGACCTTTGATCGCTAGCTCTTTGATGCCTTTTTCAACATCTGCAAAGCCAAGTTTGTCACAGTCTTTTAGCACTGGAGTTACTAGACCGCGTGGCGTTGATACCGCCATGCTAATGTCAAAGTAGTTGTGGTAAACGATGTCATCACCATCGATTGATGCATTTACTTCTGGGTAACGTTTTAGTGCTTCTGTCACTGCTTTAACATAGAAAGACATGAAGCCAAGACGAATACCGTGACGCTCTTCGAACTGGTCTTTGTATTGCTTACGAAGATCCATGATTGGCTTCATGTTCACTTCGTTAAACGTCGTTAGCATTGCGGTGCTGTTTTTCGCTTCCAACAGGCGGTTTGCAACCGTCTTACGTAGGCGAGTCATTGGCACACGCTTCTCACTACGAGCGGTTGCTGGTGCTTCAACTGCTGGAGCATCAGCTTTTGGAGCCGCTTTAGCGTTTGCTAGATGCGCTTCGATATCTTCACGAGTAATACGACCGCCAACACCAGTACCTTTAACTTGGTATGCTTCTAGACCATGTTCCGCAAGTAAACGACGAACGGCAGGGCTAAGTGCATCATTACTTTCTTCAGTCAGTGTCGCTTTGTGACGCTTATCTGGAGAAGCTTCTGTTGCTTCTGTTTTGTCTGCGGTTGGCTCGCCCGCAACAGCGCCGGCTTTCAATTTAGCAAGAAGTTGCTTTGAAAGTACCGTT
>NZ_JAWOTS010000443.1:0-1044 GCF_033338975.1 Vibrio sp. Vb0349
TTAGCGCCCATAACGGCCGGCACACCCAGTGCGCGCGAAAGAATTGCAGCGTGTGAGTTTGCGCCCCCTTCAAGCGAAACGACCGCTAATAAATGTTCTTTCGGCACCGATGCTAACAAAGTCGCAGTAAGCTCATTGGCCACTAAGATGATAGGACGATCGATGGCCGCATTCTCTTGCTCACTGTTGTGCAGAAAATACAGCAACCTTTGCCCCAACTCTCGGATATCTTGTGCTCGTTCACGCAAATAGACATCTGACATACGAGCAAAGCGGTTTGAATAAGTTTCGACTACCTGACGCAGCGCCCAATCCGCTCGATCGCCTTTTTCAATCTGTTTCTTAAGATCGCCGCGCAACATTGGATCATTGAGCAAGTGGGTAAACAAATCGAATATCGCTAACGCATCTTTATTGATTTCGCTGTCGAACTTTTTCCGCATCCGGCGGAAATCATTCAGCGCACGCTCAATCGCTACCAGCAGCAGCTCTTGCTCTCGCTCTTTATCCAGCGTAGAAGACGGGAATACGTCCGACAAACTCGGCTGCGTGTTGTCAAACCAAAACTCTCCGATGGCGACACCTGTTGATGCAGGCAAGCCTTTAAGAACCGTCGGTTTTGAGGCTAATTGCCAATGACCTAAACTTTGCGCGTGAGCGATGATCACGGCTAACTGTGCAGATAAGGTCACTAAGAAAGATTCTTCCATCTCACTAAACAATCGTGGCGTCTTTTGCTGAATGACTAATACACCTAATACTTGTTTGCGATGGATGATTGGAGTGGCGAGGAAAGAGTGATAAACCTGTTCACCAAGCTGCGGGAAGAATTTAAATTCAGGGTGTTTTGAGGCTTCTGCGAGGTTAAGAGGTTCTGCGCTGCGTTTAACGAGACCAACTAAACCTTCATTGAAATTAATGTGGATGCTATCGCCTTCAAAAATAAGGCCTTGAGTTGCCATTAACTCAAGGCGCTGCATTTCTTCGTTGGCGAGATAGATAGTACAGCACTCAGTGCGAAGGGCGGCACAAGTCTCTTTTACC
>NZ_JAWOTS010000444.1:0-1043 GCF_033338975.1 Vibrio sp. Vb0349
TGGTTACGTTACTCATAGACCCAATATCCAAAAAACGCGTCAAGAAAAGGCTTGATGCAATACCGTAAAGAACTTCTTCCTACGGCAAAAAATCCAAGCGTCCTTTTTAGTCTTTACGACTGTGTTTGTAAACCTTCAAAAGGACGATTACTGCACACTTCCATCTCAAACAGTGAAAATATGTCTCAATTTTGAACAAGACTTCGGTAGAGATTCTACTCTCCCGCCTTCGTTACGTTCTATAGCGGCCATAACACTGAAAAGTTTAGGAATAATTTGAGCGAATGCTTTATGCCACAAGCAAAGTTACAACGCAGAAGATAGCAATAAAATGCCACTCATTTCTAACATGAAGAAATTTGAAACGCAGCTATCGAGTGTAGTGCAGCAACCTCTCCCTTATTGGCTTCCTATTTTGATGTAAGAAAAGCCTCACAACCACAACAAAACATTAGATATCAATAATTTAGAATTAGTTTAAAAACAGTCCTATACTTGACCCGTTTCTTAAAATTAATAACTATTTATCCGTTCTTAATCAATAACAAACGATGCTCCACTTATATGAATTCAGACTCTTCTCTACCTACTCAATGGTTAACTCACTTTCCAGCCGATATGCAACACCACATGGCAAAGGTGTATCTGGAAACCATGACAGAAGATCTCGAAGCGTTAAAAGCGCATCTACACGAACCAAAACATTCACTCCAGACCGTGCACAAGATTAAAGGCGGGCTCGCACAAATAGGCTTGGAGCATATTCATCAATCCGCTTTATTGACCGAACAATTGTGCCGATCTGATTCCCCCCTTTATCAAACGGCGTTAGAGAAACTCATCACCGATCTAGAGCTAAGCGCGAATGACGTCCATCATTGGGTTACTCAACATACATAAAGCGATTCTCTTCCCTCAAAAAAACCTCAAGAGAAGCATTTAAGCTTCCGCTGCATTGAATTTTATTACACGCTTTGACTGCACAAGGATTGACCCATGAGTTTTGACCGTAATCTGTGTAAAGTTCTGGTCGCTGACGATTC
>NZ_JAWOTS010000445.1:0-1043 GCF_033338975.1 Vibrio sp. Vb0349
CCATTAAATATGAACAATATTTTTCATGTGGCATTTTATATCTAGCATTTTGTATGCCATGAATATTGAGTGTGAGAGATGCCAGATAATATAAGGAGTAAGCATGGTGGTGGTTATTAATTGCGCGTGATTGCTTGTGGGGAATAAGAAAAAATTACAAATAAGAATCCATTCAAAGGAAATAATTACAGGTCATTTTGCAACGATTGGAGCTATTTAAATTCTATTTCAATAAAAACAATGACTTATTAACTTGGCACAGTAATCGCAATACCACTCACGAGGAAACGAAAAGAATTCACTTTTATCAGATTACTTCTCAGCGGAATCACAACCGTTTAATCCAAGGTAATCTCAATCAACGGAGGCTAGTTATGGCTAATACAAAAGAAAGCGCAGTTAAACCTCAAGAGCAATTTGAAGAAGCGTATCACCTTGCAGAACAAGCCACTTCAGAAGCGGTTGGCGCCATGAAAGAACATGCCAAAGAGAAGCTGGAAGTCGGCGCAGAGAACATTCAGCAAGCGACCAAATCCGCAGAAAACGTCATTAAAGAGCGCCCGCTGTTGAGTATCGGTTGTGCATTCCTGGCAGGTTGGGCGGTCTCTAAGCTCATCAAATAAGCCTGTTCCTTACATTTCGCTCTAATCATGAAGGAAGAGTTTTATGAATGACTCCGAGCATACCATCAATGAGCGCCAAGGCTCGGCTACTGCAGACAGTAGCCGAGCCCTAAATGGGGCTAAAAATCAGGAAGTTGAACAAGCCATTAATGGGCTACGAGCCATTTTGTCGCAGATTGACGATCTTTCGACGTCACTGCGAACGTGGTCGGGCTCGACGTTGGATTTGTTTTTGCTAGAGATGAAAGTCAACGTGGCGGCTGCGCGCCAAATCGTGATGTTCAGCATCATTTTTACGCTGCTGTCGGTTCTGTTTATCTTCAGTGTGTGTTTGGCTGCGGGTGTAGTGACGTACCACTTTACCGCTCAACTACTGCTAAGTGTTGGCGTGTTTATTGTGTCGTTAGGTCTAGCGCTAGT
>NZ_JAWOTS010000446.1:0-1043 GCF_033338975.1 Vibrio sp. Vb0349
ATATTCTAAACAAGGTAGGACAACGCAAAGACATCATGCTCGCAGTGATGTTGCTGGCGATCGTCTTTATGATGATTTTGCCTTTGCCAACTGCACTAGTGGATGTGCTGATCGGCGCAAACATGAGTATTGCTGTCGTGTTGCTGATGTTGGCGATTTACATCACCACGCCACTGGAGTTTTCGGCGTTTCCGGCAGTATTGCTGATCACGACGCTATTTCGTTTGTCGCTGTCAATCACCACAACACGTTTGATCCTGCTTCAAGGCGATGCGGGTCAAATCGTTTACACCTTTGGTAACTTCGTCGTTGGCGGCAACCTTGTCGTTGGTATCGTGGTCTTCCTGATCATCACTATTGTACAGTTTATGGTGATCACCAAAGGTTCGGAGCGTGTTGCTGAAGTTAGTGCTCGATTCTCTCTTGACGCCATGCCGGGCAAACAGATGAGTATCGACGGTGACATGCGCGCTGGAGTTATCGATGTTCACGAGGCGCGTCATCGCCGTTCTCTGATCGAGAAAGAGAGTCAAATGTACGGCTCGATGGACGGCGCAATGAAGTTTGTAAAAGGCGACTCCATTGCGGGCTTGGTGATCATCATCGTGAACATCTTGGGTGGCGTCACCATTGGCGTCACGCAAAAAGGCATGAGCGCGTCAGAGGCGCTTGAGCTGTTTGCGATTTTGACCGTAGGCGATGGCTTGGTATCGCAGATTCCTGCGCTATTTATCGCGATCACCGCTGGTATTATCGTTACGCGTGTTTCCCACGAAGACTCGGCCGACTTGGGCTCCGACATTGGTGGGCAAGTCACGGCTCAGCCTCGTGCACTGTTGATTGGTGGTGTGCTGCTGGTCTTGTTCGCTCTGATCCCTGGCTTTCCGAAAATTACATTCTTAGTGCTGGCTTTGGTGGTCGGTGGCGGCGGTTTTTACCTCTTCTATCAACAGAAAAAGCAAACCGAATCTGAAAGCTGCGATCTGCCGAGCTTTGTCGCGCAGGGAGCGGGTTCTCCTGCCGCAAAACCCAATAAACCAACG
>NZ_JAWOTS010000447.1:0-1042 GCF_033338975.1 Vibrio sp. Vb0349
CATGTACTTTTTCCTTATTATTGATGGTCCTGTCCGCTCTTCTATCGAGAACCACACTTCGCCTCTATCAGTGTAGTGAATGGAGCGAAGTTTGCTTTCGAGTATTCCGCTGCCGAATCACAAAGCAAGAGTACCGAGTGCTTTGTTGGCGGCGTCAAAGTGTTTTCTTGGGTATTGAGTGCGCAGTTCTAAGAAAAACTGGCAAATGAACAAAGCATGCTGGTTCAACGTGCTACAACCAGCATACTCAATCAGGCAGAAAACCATCTTTTTCTGCCTGAGATTGAAATAAGTGAGTGCTTACTTAATTAGACCCACTTCTTTGTAGTATTTTTCTGCACCAGGGTGAAGAGGGATAGAAATACCTGCTTTCACCATGTCTTCTTTTTTCAGGTTAGCAAAAGCTGGATGCAGACGTTTGAAGGTGTCGAAGTTCTCGAACACGGCTTTAGCAACGTTGTATGCAACTTCATCAGAAACATCAGATGTTGTTACCATTGTTGCCGCAACACCAAAGCTCTTCACGTCTTTATCTGTACCACGGTACATACCAGCCGGCACTGTGCTGAATGCGTAGTACGGGTTGTCTGCGACGATCTTGTCGATCTTAGGACCAGTTGCAGGCACTAGCTTCGCATCACATGATGTGGTTGCTTCTTTGATTGAACCGTTTGGATGGCCAACCATGTAGATGAACGCATCAATTTTGTTGTCACAAAGGGCTTGAGAACGCTCTGAGCCTTTTAGCTCTGAAGCAAGTTTGAAGCTGTCATTTGTCCAGCCCATTGCATCCATTACTACACCCATTGTCGCGCGGTCACCAGAACCTGGGTTACCGATGTTGACACGCTTACCAGCTAGGTCTTGAACGTTTTCGATGCCAGAGTCAGCACGTGCGATGATGTTGAAAGGTTCAGTATGAAGAGAGAACATTGCACGCAGTTTTTTGTACGGGCCTTGTTCCGCAAACTTGCTCGTACCGTTGTAGCCGTGGTACTGCCAATCCGATTGCACGATACCAAAATCTAATTCGCCTGCACGG
>NZ_JAWOTS010000448.1:0-1042 GCF_033338975.1 Vibrio sp. Vb0349
GCTTTTGAATGAGACCAAACAAAAACTTCTTAGCAGATTTTTGAATAAAAAATGAAATTTTAGAATTTCAGGTAATAAAAACACCCCGCCATAATGCCTGCATCACAATATCAATGGACGATGAGCAAGCACATGGCAACGAACGATTCAGTCACTACTTTACCTGTACAAAAGCCGAGGTTGGTTTCTGACAACCAAGTGTCTGGCGTCACTCGTTTTGCAAAGCAGTCACTCAAACCAGGCGAAGTAGCATTGGTTGGTGCTGGCCCTGGCGACCCTGAACTTCTCACCATTAAAGCACTGAACTGTTTACAGCAGGCGGATGTGGTCTTGTACGACTATTTGGTGTCTGAAGAGATCATGGCGCTGATCCCAAGCGATACGATTTTAGTTTGTGTTGGCAAGCGTGCAGGGCACCACAGTGTACCGCAAGAAAAGACAAATCAACTTTTGGTTGATTTTGCTAAGCAAGGATACCGAGAAGTACGAGTAAAAGGCGGTGATCCTTTCGTATTTGGTCGCGGTGGAGAAGAGCTAGAAGTGTTGGCTGATGCTGGCATTCGTTTTCAAGTGGTGCCTGGTATTACTGCCGCAGCAGGAGCGACAGCATATGCTGGCATTCCGTTGACGCACCGTGATTATGCTCAATCGGCCATTTTTGTTACTGGTCACTTGAAAGAAGAAAGTGATGAGATGGATTGGTCAACACTGGCTCGTGGTAATCAGACTTTAGTGATCTACATGGGACTCATGAAATCACACTATATTCAGAATCAGCTCATTCAGCACGGAAGAGCGGCTTCAACTCCGATTGCTATTATCGAGCGCGGTACGCAAATTCAGCAAAAAGTTTTTACGGGAGAGCTTTCCCAACTATCTGATTTATCGAAGGAAGCTCAGGCGCCATCTTTGATTGTCGTAGGAGAGGTAGTGCGATTGTCTCAAAAGTTAGATTGGTTTTTGTCTAGTACTGATTTCAACAAAAGTGCTATTGCCAACTCCATATAATTTCAGTCCAAAGATTAGAGACGTAACGCGCCTT
>NZ_JAWOTS010000449.1:0-1042 GCF_033338975.1 Vibrio sp. Vb0349
TACGAAAGCCGCGAAGTAGCTATCGAAACTGCACCTCGCATCGAAGGTGGTCAACACCTAAACGTGAACGTTCTTAAACGTGAAACGCTAGAAGATGCAGTTGCTCACCCAGAAAAATACCCACAGCTAACAATCCGTGTTTCTGGTTACGCAGTACGCTGCAACTCGCTAACGCCAGAACAACAACGTGATGTTATCGCTCGTACATTTACTGAGACTCTATAATAGAGTACGCTCAGGTAAGGTTTAAAAACGGCGCTCAATGAGCGCCGTTTTTTTATGTTCGATTTCTGCCCGAGACCAGCCCTATAAAAACAAAAAGGCGGAGACAATGCCCCACCTTTTATCGCATATTCAGTTTTGGTTACTGAACGCGGCGTAATACTGTTTTTAGTGCATCAAAATCCGCGTCAAGATCTTCAGACAACAGCTCCATCGCAGCATGTTTAGCTAGTGGTGCAGGCAATTCGATATCCGTTTGAAGAATATCATCTACAACCTCTTTGAACTTCGCTGGGTGCGCAGTACACAAGAACAGACCCGTTTCACCTTCTTGCAGTTGCTCTTCCAATACGCGGTAAGCAATCGCACCGTGTGGCTCACATAGGTAGCCTAATGCGTACAAGTCTTTTACTGATTGTGCGCTTTGCTCATCAGAAACTGCGCCTTTACCTAGTGTCTCTAGGCCCCACTCTTTCACACGGCATAGCTCTTCGATACGCGGCCAGTTGTTCGGTTGGCTTACGTCCATCGCATTTGAAGTGGTTGCAACCGTTGGTTTTGGCTCCCATTTACCCGTTTCGAGGTAACGAGGCACCGTGTCATTCGCGTTGGTAGCAGCAATAAAACGTTTGATAGGTAAACCTAGCGCTTTTGCTAATAGACCTGCTGTTAGGTTACCAAAGTTACCGCTTGGTACAGAAACCACGAGGTTTTCACGCTCTTGCTTACTCATTTGCGCCGCAGCTTCAAAGTAGTAACAGATTTGCGCCATCAAACGGCTGATGTTGATTGAGTTTGCAGAGTTCAGACCGATCTCTTC
>NZ_JAWOTS010000450.1:0-1041 GCF_033338975.1 Vibrio sp. Vb0349
GGTTGAATCATGAAAATCTCAAAACTACAGCTCGTTTATCTTGCAGCTTTATCCATGCTTGGCTTTGTTGCCACTGACATGTACTTACCTGCGTTCAAAGCGATGGAAATCGACTTTGCTACAGGTCCCGAACAAATCGCACTTTCTCTGACCGTATTTCTTGTAGGTATGGCTTTTGGTCAGCTGATGTGGGGATTGGCATCGGATAAATTTGGTCACCGCAATACGCTGGCCGCAGGTCTGGTACTCTTTACCATTGCCTCATTCGGCTTAGCATTCTGCGATGAAGTTTGGCAGCTACTGACACTGCGCTTTGTGCAAGCAATCGGCGTGTGTGCTCCTGCGGTTATCTGGCAAGCGATGGTGATCAAGCGTTACTCCAGCAGTAGCCAGCAAATTTTTGCAACCATCATGCCGTTGGTGGCACTATCACCAGCACTTGCACCTCAACTGGGTGTGGTTTTAGCGGATAGCTTTGGTTGGCACAGTATTTTTATCGCATTAACGCTTGTTGGCGTGGTGCTGGTTGCTGCCACCATGGCACAAAAGAACGAACAAGCCGAAATCAAACAAACCAGCATGTCTGCGGATATTAAAGCGTTACTAGGTTCAAAAACTTACCTAGGTAACGTGTTTATGTTCGCAACCGCGTCGGCAGCGTTCTTTGCTTACCTTACTGGTATGCCAGAAATCATGTCTCAACTCGGCTACGAAGCAAAAGACATCGGTTTGAGCTTTATCCCACAAACCATTGCTTTCATGGTGGGTGGTTACCTAGGTAAAGTTGGTGTTCGCAAATTTGGTGATGAAAAAATTCTACGTCAGTTGATCGGTTTATTCAGTGTTGCCGCGTTGCTTATCTTTGTAGCTTCGCAGTGGGAATTGACCTCCATCTGGCCAATCCTAGCGCCTTTCTGTCTGATTGCGGTAGCGAATGGTGCGTTGTACCCAATCGTAGTAAACCGTGCATTGGCAAGTGCGAAGCAAAGCCCTGCAACCGCAGCTGGTTTGCAAAACAGCCTGCAAATTACCGTGAGCAGC
>NZ_JAWOTS010000451.1:0-1039 GCF_033338975.1 Vibrio sp. Vb0349
GGTAACGTACGTGTTCTTGAATGATTAATGACATTTTTATTCATATCATTAAACCAACATGCGGCAAAACCCGCTAACTTTGCACCATGTACATCCGTCGTGAGGTGGTCACCAACATGCAAAATGTTTTCGGCAGGTAAATCGAGGAACTGCTGCGCTTTGACAAACAAATCAGCAGCAGGCTTGGCAAGACCGTCAGGGCCCGCTTTTAATACGAGTTGGAAGTATGGCGTCAAACCGATTTTATCTAAGTCGACATTACCATTGGTGATCGCCACCAGAGGAATGCGTTCTCCCAACTCCGCCAATACATCGAGACTTTGCTGCGGCACGTCAAACTGACTGCGCCATTCCAACGCCAGTTGCACGCCCTCTTCCGCTGCAACTTGAGCTTGCGCTTCATCGTAGCCAACGGATAGAAAACCATGCTTTAACTGCACTAGGCGCCAAAGCGTCACATCGCTTTTGAGATCAGGACTTTGCTGGAGCACATGTTTTTTTACCTGCAACCAGTCGGCCTTTTCCATGTGCGCCACTGCAGGATGCGTTTGTTGCAACCAGGTCAGTAACTCGCGCTCCATACGGACAATCACTGGATGGTTGTCATACAGCGTGTCATCCAGATCGAATGTCATGGCCTTAATCGGCTCGATACGGCGGTAAAATTTCATGCTTTGGCTCACTCCCCGTTCTTTTTGCGGGCGCGTGGGTGGGCTTGGTCATACGCTTGCGCTAGATGCTGGAAATCCAAGTGTGTGTAGATTTGGGTCGTCGATATGTTCTCGTGACCTAAAAGCTCTTGCACCGCACGTAAGTTGTTGCTCGACTCCAGCATGTGCGTGGCAAATGAGTGGCGCAACTTATGTGGGCTAATATGGCTGGCTACAGACTGTTTTTGCCCCCACTCGGCCATGCGTTTTTGCACGCTACGGTGCGAAATACGGGTTCCGAGTTTAGACACAAACAATGCAGGCTCACCTGGCGCGGCTAAGTGACCACGAACGCGCAGCCACTTACCAACCCATTCCGTTGCCATCCC
>NZ_JAWOTS010000452.1:0-1038 GCF_033338975.1 Vibrio sp. Vb0349
GAAAACAGAGAAAATAAACGAAAAGGGCAGCGTATGCTGACCTTTTTTGTTGTTCTTAAATCTGTTGATTACGGTTGATGTTACTAAATGGGATTAAAATACGAACTTCAAACTTAAGCCGACTTCGTTGATGTAATCCGAACTTTCACCACTGTAATCTGTATCACGGTATTGGTAATACAAGCCCGTGCCAATCACATCATGCCATTGGTAATTGAAGCCGATTCTGTACTTGTTCTCGTCAACCACATCACTTCGGTTGGCCTGAATCTGTGCTGACACCATCCATTGTTCATTCAAAAGATAGTTTGCACCAATGGTCACCGCTTGAAGAAACTCGGTGTCAGAGGAAATGGTGCTATCCGTTTTTTCATCCGTCGCTTTCGCTTTCAGCGCACCAAGCCCATAAGTACCATAAACGTCCAGTTGGTCGTTAATCCCATAACGATAACCACCACCAAACAACAATCGATCCACACGTAGTGTTAGATCGTCAGGATGGAAAAACTGCGCTGAGTAATCAACATTAAGCAACCAATTATCGGTGATGAGATAATTGCCACCCAATCCCAGCGTGGTCGCATTCGAGTTGTCTAGCCAATCTTTATTGGTCGTACCCGACCCCACATCCAAATAAATGTGCTCATACCCAAATTTTGCAGCTTGTTCCGCTTCCGAAGCGATACTAATTGCGGGCAAAACTACAAGAGGCACAAGCAATAACTGTCTCACCATCTTACTTCCTTTCATGAGAGTCACCTAAAAACTTAACTACAATTGGCAATTTCCATATTAGCCGAATTAACAAAACCTTGTCGCGGGAGATGTCCGAATCTTATGACTCAGTACGAAAAAGCGTGATCCAATAAGATTCTGTCTTAAAACTGCGTTAAGATTACTTTATTATTTGCGAAACAAAAGGCACCCGAATGGATGCAGAACTTCTCGAGATATATAACTTTCTCGCCAAGTACCCCCCTTTCAACGAACTTCCAGAAGAAACTCTGACCAAAGTGACAGAAAGCGTTGAAATCTCTT
>NZ_JAWOTS010000453.1:0-1036 GCF_033338975.1 Vibrio sp. Vb0349
TTGGAGGCATGTACCACAGCGAATGAAGCACAAGCATTGGCAAAACAAGGTCAAGAGTTGTTCCAACAACTGTCTGACTTACCTTACCCTGTGGTTGCGGCTATTCACGGCCCATGTTTGGGTGGCGGTTTAGAACTTGCGCTTGCATGTGATTACCGTGTTTGTACGGATTCCGATAAGACACGCTTAGGCTTACCAGAAGTTCAACTCGGTCTATTACCGGGTTCTGGCGGTACTCAGCGTTTGCCACGTTTGATTGGTCTGTTACCGTCATTGGACTTGATCCTGACGGGTAAACAGCTTCGCGCGAAGAAAGCCAAAAAACTGGGCGTTGTGGACGCGTGTGTCCCTGACACCATTTTGCTCGACGTAGCAAAACAGTTTATCGACAAAGGCAAGAACAAGGGCAAGAAAAAGCAATCGACGAAAGAGAAGTTGATGTCGGGCAGTGGGTTAGGTCGTAAGCTTGTTTTCGAACAAGCTGCGAAGAAAACCAACCAGAAGACCCGTGGCAACTATCCAGCAACGGTCGCGATTCTTGAAGTGATTCAACACGGTCTGGAAAAAGGCTTTGCACAAGGGCAAGAGCTTGAAGCGAAACGATTTGGTGAGCTTGTGATGAGCTCCGAATCGAAAGCATTGCGCTCTATCTTCTTCGCGACTACTGAAATGAAGAAGGAACACGGCACGGATGCACAGCCTGCAGCGGTGAAAAAAGTGGGTGTTCTTGGTGGCGGCTTAATGGGCGCTGGGATCAGTCATGTAACGGTAGCAAAAGCAAAAGTGCCTGTTCGAATCAAAGATGTGAGCAATGACGGTGTGTTGAATGCACTTAACTACAACTACAAGTTGTTTGAGAAGCAGCGCAAACGTCGCATCCTGTCGAAAGCCGATTTACAGGCGAAGATGTTGCAACTGTCAGGTGGCGTAGACTTTACAAGTTACAACCACATTGATGTTGTGATCGAAGCGGTTTTCGAAGACTTGGATCTAAAACAACAGATGGTTGCGGACATTGAAGCAAACGCAAAATCTG
>NZ_JAWOTS010000454.1:0-1035 GCF_033338975.1 Vibrio sp. Vb0349
CGATTATGATAAATGAGCTTGTAGTCAATAAGTTGGTTGTTTATCGGGCAGGGCAATATTTTCAGCTTGAGGGCGTCTAGTAATCAACGCGTAAAGTCGTTCAAGCTGCCGTTGTTACCACCACAAACCGCTCATCTTGTCCCCATCTTGGTTCCGCATTCATTAAATTGAGCTCCAACGCCGTTTGGTATGGGTCAACGTCAAAATGGTCGCTTACTAAACCCCAGAGCATCCAGTTGATTGCGGTTTCATTCTCGGTAAGCTCTTCGAGTGGCGTTCGGAGGAAAAAGTATTCATCCAAGCCATCGTCACCAAGCCTGTCATAGATAATGTTACGCAGCTCTCGATCCAAATCATGTTGGAGATTGATTGAGTCGTACAGTTGCTCTTCTGTTGGGCCATTCTCATGGCGATAAACATTGCGTTTTGACTCTTTGCATAAAGTACCAGAGCCTGTTTCAATACTTACGTTTTTTTGCGAGTGTTGTTCCAGTGCTTGGATAATTTCATTCTCTAATTGGGCGAGTTTACTCAGCAAAATTTGATCATCGGTGTTGTGCTCGTGAGTAGTCATTTTTTGAAAAGCCTTTACTCTCTCATAGACTGAATTCCCGTGAGTAAGCGCTGCAAAGCACTGCTCTCTGAGTGTTTCATTGGCTTGCCAAATGCCTGAGTAGAGCCCGTAGTCATATCGATACGGTGGAAGATCTTCAGTATCTTCGCCTAATATTTCTCTCCAGTGCCTTTGCCACTTTTCATTTTTTTCTTGTTTTACACTTGCGTATTGGCTAACCCAATGGTTACGAAGTGTTATGCCTACAATGGCAAGAGGCCATGGAGCGAGCAAGTAAAAATAATAGTGAGAAGAGTTATCCCAAAAGTAACCGTAAATATAAATACTAAATGCAATCACCCAAGTTCCCATAGTGCAAACAATAATCCCTGACATTATCGATGATTGGCGTTTTGTTTCTCTTAATGTATTACCTTCCGCACATAACCAAAAAATGCCGCCAAAAACAAAGGCAAACGTCA
>NZ_JAWOTS010000455.1:0-1035 GCF_033338975.1 Vibrio sp. Vb0349
ACTCAATGGCTTTCGCTAAAGCAATCGCGCCCGCTACGTTTGGTGTGCCCGCTTCAAATTTGCCAGGAAGTGCTGAAAAGGTCGTTTTCTCGAAAGAAACACGTTCAACCATTTTACCGCCGCCGTGCCATGGTGGCATAGCTTCTAACAACTCTAGTTTGCCGTATAGGACGCCACTACCTGCTGGCGCATAGAGCTTGTGACCTGAGAAAACGTAAAAATCGATATCTGATGTCGATAAATCTAGCTGCTCATGCACGATGCCTTGTGCGCCATCAACTACAACTACCGCACCAACGCTGTGCGCTAGCTCGGTGATCTTTTCGATAGGTTGGCGTGTGCCTGTTACGTTGGTTATTTGTGCGCACGCGACGATTTTGCATCGCTCAGAGAGCTTTTGTTCAAACGCCTGCAAGTCAAACTGGCACTCGGGTGTCATTGGCACTTTCACGATTTTCGCGCCAGTTTGTTCGGCTACAATCTGCCACGGCACGATGTTGGCGTGGTGTTCCATCTCGCTAATCAAGAGCTCATCGCGCGGTTGTAAGGTGCTGCGAGCGTAAGTTTGTGCAATTAAGTTAAGTGCTTCGGTTGCGCCTCGCGTCCAAATGATTTCTTTAGAGCTGTTTGCACCAATAAACGTTGCTACGGCTTCGCGAGCGGCTTCAAACTGGCTAGTGGCGTTTGCTGTCAAACTGTGGCTACCACGATGCACGTTAGCATTTTGTGTACTGTAGTAACGGCTAATCACATCGATCACGCACTGTGGCTTTTGTGTTGTTGCTGCGCTATCAAGGTAAACTAAAGGCGATTGGTTTACGTCTTGATTTAGGGCCGGGAACTGTTCGCGTACAGCTTTTACGTCAAACATTACTCTTCACCAAATTCGTGATAATGCAGTGTTGGGATAGTGACTAGCGGTTCTGCGACCATCCATCCATGCTCTTTACCGGAAAGTTTGATAATGATTTCCATTGCAAACTCAAGTGCGGTTCCTGGTCCCTGACTTGTCAGTAGGTTGTGATTCACATCCAT
>NZ_JAWOTS010000456.1:0-1034 GCF_033338975.1 Vibrio sp. Vb0349
TCAACCCCGGATAGCTATTACCAATTTCCAAACGCTCATAACACTTGTCTATCGGAAGAAAACCGATCTGAGTGGTTTGTAACAAAGGAGAAGCCTCCGATGCCATTGGCGTTGTTGTTCCCCATCCATAAACCTGAACATTTTCAGTTCGCTGGTTGGTGTCGTAGTTATCGTTCCAATCCGCAGCTAATCGTGCCTCAATGCTGATCATGTCTTCTTTCGTGGCGAGGTCAGCCACATTCACCCCAGTAACTGGGCGAGTAAGGTAAAGCAGCGCAATGTCATTATCGAGCGCCGTTTGAATAGGCTTCACATTCCCCTTGCTGTCAACATCCGCTTTCGAGATACGAGTGTAGTTTGGATGCACGACGACATGCGAAACGGTGTAGTAGTTGTCGATACTCGTATCGTGAAGATTATGTACACGAGCAGTGATAGACAGTTCACCCGGTTGGGTAACGTAATAGCTCGCTTCGTTCGAACCTTGCCCCATTACGACACAGTGGGCCGCAGTCATTACCCACTGGTCAGTGACCATAGTGCCGCCACAGTTTTGAAATTCCGCCATGTTACTGGCTCGAATCGCAACGCGATCTGCAGGGTTTGACTCCACACTGCCCAAAACGATGGCCTGAGCGGATTGGACACTCATTGCAGCAGCCATCAGTGCAAATAATTTTTTGTACATAATCGTCTTCAATTTGGTAAGCCTGAGCGTATCTTCTTCGAGAGACGAATCTTGGAAAATCCAACGAATAAAAATGTGCGATTCAATTCATTGGATTACCTTGGGTACACATTCAATATCAATCAAAAATGCCAACTGACTCGCACACAAACCGACTTATTCAAATTAATAAAAACATCGATAACACACAGATTACGCAGTAAAAAAGAGGCGCAAGAACATTGTGCTATTTAATTGATGAAAAACGAGTTGGCTCCCAGATATACGGCAAAATATTCTCTATATTTAAGAGAAGGACAATGCCGCTGGAGGTCTCTATGATCAAGGTTGAAGACATGATGACTCG
>NZ_JAWOTS010000457.1:0-1034 GCF_033338975.1 Vibrio sp. Vb0349
GATGTTGGCTTTTTCTTTTATCGACAGGAGAGCTGTTTAAAGAGCTGGCCGCAGACGCCATGCTGCTCTCGTCACTTAACAAGTAAACACCCAATAAACCGGCGCCGATCGCGCCGATAATCCACAGTTTCTTTGTCATGATTTATGCGTGTGCCATTCTTGATTGCAGCCAGCTGCGTGAGAACTTGAGGTCTTTTTCGATTAGGCTTGCGCTGCACTCTAGCAGTTCGCTGATCTCCTGGTTCTTCATGCCCATCAAGTATTTGAGTTTTAAGGCGCTCGATTGACGTGGGTAGCGTGTGCTAAAGCTATCTAAGGCTTTGTCCATGATGATCAACTGCTCAAAGCGGTCTTCTTCGTCCTTCATCAACGTGATGTGTTGGCGTTTTTGCGCTTGGTGTGAGCGAGCGTTGTCGATCAATATTTGGCGCATGACTTTAGCTGCCATTAAGAAAAAATCACGCTTGGTGGCGATTTCACTCATGTCGCAGTTTGACATTTTTAGGTAAGCATCATGAATCAATGCGGTGGTGCTGTTGACGCTGTCTGCCAATACCATGTTGTCGGTGCCGTATTTTTCGGCGTTGCGCTCACGTTCTTGTTGGGCGATTTTACGCAGTTGCAAATAGGCGAATTGGTACAGCTCGCTTTCGGCTTGTTTATTACCAGACTGCCACTGCTGAATAATGTGGGTTAGGGCTGAAGTCGTTGCCATGGTTATACCTCCTCGCTCACTTTGACAAATTCAGAAATCGTATGCGTTTCAATATGATCAGAACCATCTCGGTTACGACTAACGTTCTGTTGGTAGCGATACAAAATGCCTTGCTCCCAGTTGGCTCCCGCCGGTAAGTATTCCCAAGTGGTGTAGTTGATTTCTGCCGGAGTGGTTGACCAGCGCACCATGATGTTCATTTGCGCCAAATTGGCTTTCGGTTCGTCATTGTTTACCCACCACATATCGGCAAACTCGCGGGTGACATCTTGGGTGTATAGGCTTGCATCGGTTGGGCAGGTCTCGGCGCTGCGTGGCA
>NZ_JAWOTS010000458.1:0-1034 GCF_033338975.1 Vibrio sp. Vb0349
CGCTTTGAGGTTCTTGCCAGAATCCGTCTCTAGCATCACGTCTGTCATGGCTCGGTCGGCAAGTTGGCTCAGCTCAGCAGCGTGAGACTTCACCATTTTGCTGTCCAACTTCGCAAACGCATTCAAAACATCTGAAGGCGTTTTGAGGTTCGCGTCTTTAAACAACATCTGACCATGCTCGACAGAAGACGATGTTTGCAAACGCTGAGCTTGTCCCTGTTCGTTGTCAAACACTGCTTTTGTGATCGCTTTTGCCACAGACTGCGTGCTGCCTTCACGAAATAATTTCCCAGTAGCTTCAAAGAAGCGCGCGACTGCACCACTTGTAGGGTTTGCGCGTGTAAACTCTTGAGTAGCAGCATTGATCGTATATTCCTTACCACCAATGCTGAGTTTGCCTTCATTTAGAATCTCATTACGAGCTTGTGGCATCGCCGCTTGCAATGCACTCACACTTCCAAAACTGATCATGATTTACACCCTTAATGTAGAGAATTGGTTAGCATCCATCACTGGCGCGCTTGGCTCATCACTGATTGTTGAGTTGGTCGTGCTTTTTAACCATTCAATGAAATTGCCGAGAGATTCATCTAACATCGCTGCATCCAGCCATTGCTGACTTAGATGAACAAAGCCAACAAAACCGACTTCCTCGTCCCAATAAACGGCTGGTGAGCCTTGAGTGAGCGACGCTTTCATGTATTGCAGCATCACGTCATGTTCTGGTTTGTCGCCAGAAATCAAGCCAATGAGCGTCAGGCGATCATCCTCAGCACGCACAGTGATTGCCGTGTCTTGGTCAATCAAAAGATGACAGCAATCGTCGCCATCAAAAACCAGTTGTTCTATTTGGCAACGGTGAGCAAAATCCGTCATCAAAGCGGTAATAAATCCATTAGCCATTTGAATGAATAATCCTATAGTGCTTGTTACGAATTCGGCGGACGAGTCATGAAAACAGAGTGACCCAGGCCGTTTTGATGCTGTTATTTTTCATCATTTGGCGCGATTAATATGCTAAAGATGGTCGGATT
>NZ_JAWOTS010000459.1:0-1034 GCF_033338975.1 Vibrio sp. Vb0349
AATAGCTTTTGCTCGACATCATCTACCGTTTTTCCCATCGCAAACTTAGTACGATTCGAAACGCGATAACTGTGCGTATCGACGGCAATGGTTGGCCAACCAAATGCGGTGTTGAGCACGACATTGGCGGTCTTACGGCCGACTCCTGGAAGAGCTTCAAGAGCGGCGCGATCTTCTGGCACTTCGCCATTATGCTTTTCTAATAAGATCTTACAGGTTTTGATGGTGTTTTCTGCTTTTGAGTTAAACAGGCCAATAGTTTTGATGTATTCCTTCAAACCATCGACACCCAAATCGAGAATACTTTGTGGCGTATTCGCAACGGGGAAGAGTTTGTCAGTGGCTTTGTTGACACTGACATCGGTCGCTTGCGCTGAAAGTAGCACAGCGATGAGTAACTCAAATGGAGAGCTCCAGTTCAGTTCCGTTTCAGGATTGGGGTTGTTTTCTCTTAATCGTTCAAGAATTTCTATTCTTTTTTCTTTGTTCATTGCTGACTTCCAAACCCGTCTTTGCGGTTTATGAAAAAGGCCCTACGAGTGGTAGAGCCTTGATTTTAGAATTCTTATATTATGCGTTAGTTACGCGAGCACGCTCAATGGCCGGTTTTTCTTCTTTCGGCTGACGAGCCTGAATTGAGCTGTCGATAACATTTTTCAACGCAATCAAAAGTCCTACACCGATGAAAGCACCTGGTGGTAATAGTGCTAATAAGAAGCTGCTATCAAATTGGAATACTTGAATGCGCAGCGCTGCAGCCCAGTCACCCAATAGCAAGTCTGCGCCGTCAAACAATGTGCCGTTGCCGATAAGCTCGCGCATTGAGCCCAACACAACTAGCACACTGGTCATGCCCAGTCCCATCCATAAGCCGTCCAATGCGGCAGGAAGCACATCATTTTTTGAAGCGTAAGCTTCGGCGCGACCGATGATGATACAGTTGGTTACGATCAACGGGATAAAGATACCCAGTGATAGGTACAATCCGTAAGCGTAAGCATTCATTAGTAGCTGGACGCAGGTTACGAGTGACA
>NZ_JAWOTS010000460.1:0-1034 GCF_033338975.1 Vibrio sp. Vb0349
GTTGGTGAGTTCATTCTTTGTTTAATGAAACGAGGAGAGTATAGCTGCCCTTTTTATTTGTGGGTAGCAAAATCACCGCTTAGTTTGCTAGGAGAGTTGCTACGAGCGCCTAGCTTGTCATTCGTTCTTCCATGATCTGCGAATACGTGTTGGCTTTCAAACCGTATATGATTTGGATATGACGTTCATCCAACACAACAACACCATGAGCGCCATGTTTCTTTAAAGCCTCTTTATCTACGACAGCAGTAGAGCGCAGCGTGAGTCTTAGCCGCGTTGCACACGCCCCGGTTTCCACTACGTTATCGAGGCCACCAATTGCGGCAATAATGGTGTCCACGTCTTGCTCGACATTTGGATTGGTTTGAGTCAAAAAACTAAAAACGCGTTTGAGAGCTTGAAACATAAAGAGTTATCTCGGGAACAGGGTTAGATGCGGAAACAAGGAAATAGAGTTATAGCGAAGAGGGAGGTGTGTTGTATGGGGCATAAAGCACAGATTTACATTTTTAAATAAAATCGCCATTGCGCTGCGAGAGAGCGAATAAAACAAAGGCTCCTAATGAGGAGCCTAATTCGATTTTAGTGGGCTGTATGTTTCATCCCTGCCATCACTTTTTTCACTGGCGCGTTAAAGCTCTGCTTTTGACCGTTATCGTAAGTCACGGTTACTTCGATTTCATCCCCTTCATTGAGCGGCGTTTTCAAATCAAACAGCATGATGTGTAGGCTGCCTGGTTTTAGCTCGGTGGTCTCTTTTGCGCCTAGCGTGATGCGGTCGATTTGGCGCATTTTCATCACATCGCCGTCTTTAATGACATCGTGTAATTCGACTTTGCCCGCTGCTGGCGTTTCTGCGGCAACGATATTGATGTCGTCTTGGCTGCGGTTGGCAAAGGTTACGAAGACGGCGCTGGTGGTTGCACCCGGAGCCATAGCACGCGCATACGGTTCGTGCGCCATGACATCGAGCTTAGCCTGAGCTAAAGGGCTGAGCAGTAATGCCCCCAAAGCCAATGTTTTGAACAGTTGAT
>NZ_JAWOTS010000461.1:0-1034 GCF_033338975.1 Vibrio sp. Vb0349
CGTTGTTGATAACACATTAGAAACAAACACGTTAATCATGTGGTTGTTAGGCCTTATTGTTCTACTTTTCACCATCTACGGGTGCAGAATCCTCTGGCGTATATGGCTATTTGGTGCGAGTTGGGAACTTGGAACCATTTTACGCAACCGCCTTTACCGCCACCTTTCGACTCAACCTCCCCGCTTTTTTGAACGATACAAAACTGGCGATTTGATGGCGCGCGGCACGAACGACGTAAGAAACATCGTTATGACAGCTGGCGAAGGGGTATTAACGGCAGCCGACTCGGTTATCACCGGCATAGCAGTATTGATCATCATGGTCACGCAAGTCAGTTGGAAACTGACCGTTATGGCCCTGTTGCCAATGCCATTTCTCGCGGTAATTATTTTCTTTATCGTCCGCATTCTTCACCAACGTTTTCGTGTCGCGCAGGAAGCATTCTCTTCGATGTCCGATATGACGCAAGAATCCCTAAATGGTGTGCGAATGCTGCGTGCTTTTGGTTTAGAAAACCAAGAGCAACAACGATTTGAAGATGTCGTTGACGATACTGGTGCTAAAAACATCGCGGTAGCAAGAGTAGACGCGCGCTTTGACCCTGCGATTCAGTTGACGATTGGTCTTTCGTTTCTTCTTAGTGTGGCGGCAGGCGCGTATCTGGTCGACAAAGGCGAAATCACTCTTGGTGATTTGACAGCCTTCACCATGTACTTGGGTTTGATGATTTGGCCAATGCTGGCGTTCGCATTCTTGTTTAACATCTTAGAGCGCGGTTCTGCCGCATGGAATCGGCTACAAGAAATCTTCGATGAACAACCAGAGATCATCGGTGGCACACAGCCTTTAGATGAAAAACCATTACCGCTGCACATCAAGATTGACGCGTTCCATTGGAGTAAAGAACTCCCACCAGCTCTTGCCGTTGTGGACGTAACGTTAGAGCCAGGGGAAATGCTCGGAATTGCTGGCCCAGTAGGCAGTGGTAAATCGACGTTACTCACCCTGCTATTGCGTCAACATGATTTAGAAA
>NZ_JAWOTS010000462.1:0-1033 GCF_033338975.1 Vibrio sp. Vb0349
ACAGTATTGGTTATGTTTATCTTCCTGCGTTACTTGCGATTGCGATGACTTCGATGTTGACCACGAAAGTGGGGGCGAAGCTCGCGACCAATCTTCCTACTGCGGTATTAAAGAAAATATTCGCAATATTCTTGATGTTTGTTGCAGCAACAATGCTGCTGTAAGTTTATTCCCAAGTTATTCACGCTGAACCGATCATTTGAGGTGACTTGTGTATATTGGTTTTATTTGTAAATAAGAAGAGAATGATTTATGTCTCAGGGATACCTTCAATTTCCCAATATTGATCCGGTTTTAGTCTCTATTGGTCCTGTTTCAATTCGTTGGTACGGTTTGATGTACCTCGTCGGTTTCATGTTTGCATTGTGGTTGGCGAACCGCCGTGCTGACAAACCAGGCAGCGGCTGGACTCGAGAGCAAGTCTCTGATCTACTTTTCGCGGGCTTCTTAGGGGTCGTCATCGGTGGTCGCGTCGGTTACGTTATCTTCTATAACTTTGAACTGTTTTTAGATGATCCTTTGTATCTCTTCAAAGTTTGGACTGGCGGTATGTCGTTCCACGGTGGTTTGTTGGGTGTGATTACGGCAATGTTCTGGTATGCACACAAGAACGGTCGTACCTTCTTCGGCGTTGCTGACTTTGTTGCGCCTCTTGTGCCATTTGGCTTGGGTATGGGCCGTATGGGTAACTTCATGAACAGCGAGCTTTGGGGGCGTGTAACAGATGTGCCTTGGGCTATCGTTTTCCCAAATGGCGGGCCTTTACCACGTCACCCATCGCAACTGTATGAAATGCTGTTAGAAGGCGTAGTGCTGTTTTTCATCTTGAACTGGTTCATCAAAAAGCCTCGCCCATTGGGTTCGGTATCAGGGCTATTTTTAGCTGGATATGGTACATTCCGCTTCTTAGTCGAGTTTGTTCGCGAACCGGATGCTCAGCTTGGTCTATTTGGTGGTTATATTTCGATGGGACAAATTCTATCAACGCCAATGATCGTGTTGGGTATTCTGATGATGGTTTGGGCTTACAAAC
>NZ_JAWOTS010000463.1:0-1032 GCF_033338975.1 Vibrio sp. Vb0349
AGTTTCGGTTATGGCTCCGGCACACCGAGTAGAAAAGGATAAGCAGCGCATTATTTTGCATGTGTTGCAGGCGGCAAGGGCACTACCACCAGAAAGGTAATTCATCATGTTAAGCTTTTTCAAACGCTATAAGTTTCTTCACACACCAAAGCAGCCGCATCATTATCCTTTTTCTTTTATGACGGTTTGCGAACACTTAGCCCCTATGTCTAAAGGTGCGTTTGAATTAGCAGACCAAAGTTTGGAAAACGCGAGCGAATGGTTGTATCAACAACATGATCACGCGACAGCAGCGAATTTCGGTCATTTTTCTCACTCAAAATTAGAGAGTGGTGAATTTCAGGAAGCATTGAGCCTATCGCTTTCTCGCCACTCTATCCCTGTGTTGGTTTCTAACTGCACGGAAGCCATTTTATCGATGCTTCCTGTCGTTGTGTCGTACCGCGATGAAGTGGGCATTGTGAATATCGGCCATAAGATGAGCCTAAAGCCGACGCTTGAACCTCGCATGGGTTCAGCGTTTCACTTTGCCCTTTCTCGCTATCAAAACGTGCGACTATTTTTTGCTGGCGTAAGCGAGCAAGACACGAAACAAGAAACCTTGGAATACGCCGAAGATCAAGGCTGTGATTGGGTAACGGATCGTGAGTTTACGTTCAGACATCGCAACCACGTAAAGCAGCAAATCAGCAATTATTTGGATCACTGTGACCAAATCATTGTGACGATAGATTTGGGTTCGCTATCAACGAAAAACAATCTTGAAGGTACGCCATCGCTGGATATTCAAATGGTACTGAGAACATTAAGGCTGTGTTTGGTATCTGGTAAGGTAAAAGCGATTCAACTTGTAGGCGACCGTGACCGATTGGTGTATTCACGACAAACCAAAGCCATTCTTGAGGAGTTGTATCAGATGGCTCCCCTGCTCGACCACGCGGCGTAGCGAATAATTGTACAGAATAAGGCCATCACTTAGCCTTATTCTGGCAGAGTCTCACCTTTTATTATCATTTACTAACAAATACTTAC
>NZ_JAWOTS010000464.1:0-1032 GCF_033338975.1 Vibrio sp. Vb0349
AAAAACAAAAAGAGTCGCAATTGCGACTCTTTCTTTATTCTATGCTCAAACGCGGATTAACTTTGCGAAGTAGAATTCCACTCATAAATCAGATCGTATTGATCTTGCACTTGAGGAATCACAACAGGCTGTTGTACTTGCGCTGCTGGCACAGTTTCCTCAACGGCTTGAACCACCGTTTTTGGTTGCCCTTCTATAGCTTGAGCCTCTGAAGGTAGAGTTTCTACCGATTGCTCTTCCGATGGCGTCACTTCTTCAACGTCACCGAGTGGATCTTCAAATTCCATCAATTGTGAGATAGACGAAGCCTCTTGCTCAAATGCTTGTTGTGAAGCAAGCAAATGAATAGTCAGCGTTAACTCACTGCCTTGTACACGCTTGATTTCAGTGCCTGCCACTGAATTCAATTTGGTAAGTGCATTTTCTAAACGGAAGAAATCAGCAGCAGACGTTACATTTAACACTTTCACGTTCACAGCTTTAGAAGACTTGCCTGAGACAACAACGGCGTTTTTACTTGCGTAGTAATCAGCAATACCATCCACCATTGCGGAAATAGCGTCTGCACCTGTTGCCGACCCGCTGCGTGGAGAAGTTTGCGCATCAATAATCTTTGCAGGCGCTTGGTCATACAAAGTCCAACGAATCTGCTCGCCTTGCGCACGAATAATTAATACCGCGTCCGCTGGGTAACGCTGGCTGGCTTGGCTAATCGGTTCAATGAAACCGCCCCAAAGATCAGACGTGTTTACGCCCGTGACATCGTCAAAATCCCCAACAGGAATCGTAATTGGAAGGCCACGAGCTTCCGTTGCTTTTTTCAACGCAGCAACGTTGGCAGAATCAGAATGTTCCCATGCAATTGCGCGGTCGTAATCTTGCTCTTCCACCAGCCAAACCAAAATATTGGCACGATTCGGTGACCATGAAGGCAACTGAGCTTGAGTCAAAAGCGATTGAATTTGCCCACTGTTAAACAACATTTTAAGACTTGCTTTGCCTTCAACTTGGCTTTTCCCAAGCTGAGAAATA
>NZ_JAWOTS010000465.1:0-1032 GCF_033338975.1 Vibrio sp. Vb0349
GCTGATGGTTTGAATGAGTTAGAAAATGATGGAAGCAGTGATTCCGGCGATTTGTACCCTAACGGTGGCACTGAGATTTCCGACACTTCTAATCCAGGACTTCAAGCAATTGCTGGGTTTGAAACTGGTGTTCGTATTTCTAACATTGCTAGCAGTACGAATGGCGGCAGTTTCTCCCTTGAGCAAGCGAGCGAGCCAAACAAATCGGCTTGGCTGAACTCTCTCTATCAAGGTTATGTGTTTGCTAGTAGCACAAATACGCTGGCGGTTTCACTAGATTTAAATAACGCTACAGAACTGGATGGTATTCAGCTGTACGCGCAAAGAAGCAGCCTTCAAAGTGACATGACTTACCGAGTATGGCGATTCCCATTCTCAGGTAATGCGGGTTACCGTTTGGTGTTAGACCAAGACAGCGCTGAACTGCTACAACAAGGTTCTTTCCAAAAATCATCACGAATCTTATTCCCTCAGCCAAGCCAACTAAGTGCTGGTCAGCATCTGTTGGTGGTGGAATTGGAAGGCGGTGAGTTTGAAGCGAACTTTGATTTCGGTCGTGTTCTAAAATCAGAAAAATCCTCTTTACCTGTGATGTGGACAGGCAGCAATAGCGACATGTACACATTTGGTTTGAATCAGACAGGCTTCTCTTTCGTACCGTTTGCCGCGCTGCTGAATGTGGATGCGAGTCATGTCGTTGAGGCAAAAGCAGACTCATTGCAAACCGATAAGAACAAGTCAATCGAGTTGAACTTGATGGACAATGACTTTATGGCCGTTGGTTATCAGTTCAATGTGGACATCGTTCAACAACCAGAACATGGCACCATTTCGGGTAATCAGTACCAACCTGACATGAACTTTGTTGGCTTGGACCGTTTTCAATATCGTTTGTTGTCGATTGATGGTGCCTACTCATCTTCAATCGTGAATGTGCAAGTGGAAGTGCTTGGCAGCAACGAAGCGCCAGTTGCGGTGATTAATGTTGATAATCAAGACATGACGGTTGGGCAGCGAGTCACGTTGTCTGCA
>NZ_JAWOTS010000466.1:0-1031 GCF_033338975.1 Vibrio sp. Vb0349
TAGCGATGTTTGAGACCAAGCCAAGGAAAAAAGACATTGAATTACTGGAAACCATGTATCGCTCACTCGCTCAAGGGAAATGGGATGGTGACCGCGACGCTTGGCCTAAACCTATAGACGACCGCATCTGGCAATTGATTGTCAGCGACAAACACAGCTGTAATAACAGTTTGCCAGGTCACAGAGGGTGCCCGTTTCAAAAGGCTCGCTCTGAGTTAGATAAAAATGACGTGATCATCGCGAATCACTCTCTCGTTATGGCTGATGCTGACTTAGGTGGTGGCGTAATCTTACCAGAGCCAGAAAATACGATTTATGTCTTTGACGAAGCTCACCACCTGCCTCACGTCGCCCGTGATCACGCTTCAGCATCCGCGAGTTTAAAAGGCGCAGCAGCGTGGCTAGAGAAGCTGAATCAGTCAATCAGTAAATTTTCATCACTGGCTGATGAGAAACGCGTGGCTCGATTCCGCAATGACTTGCAGGACTCGATGCAAAACTTAATACCTGCGCTCACTCAATTGACTAAACAGTTCGACCCATCTCAGTTTGAAGAAGGCATCTACCGCTTTGAACATGGCGAACTGCCTACTTGGCTAGAAAACCAATCTAAAGAGCTAAAGCAGTTCAGTAAGAAAGCAAACCAAAGCGTCGCGAAAATCGCCGATCTTATCGCAGAAAGAGTCAAAGATGGCGAACTCGCGGCAAGATTGGCCGAGCCTGCGCTCGCTGAACTAGGTTTCTATATTCAACGACTAGAGAACCTCGCTCAAGTTTGGCATTTAATGGCAGAGCCAACACGAGAAAAAGGAGCGCCTTTAGCGAGATGGCTAGAAACTCACCCCGATCGTGAAGGCGATTTTATTGTGAGTGTCTCCCCTCTTGAGATTGGATGGCAGCTAGACCAACAGATTTGGAGTCGTTGTATTGGTGCCGTATTAGTTTCAGCAACAATGCGAGCGTTGAACTCTTTCCACTATTTTTGCCATCAAGTAGGCATTGATGGAAAGCCAGAATCTGGGACTCAGTTT
>NZ_JAWOTS010000467.1:0-1031 GCF_033338975.1 Vibrio sp. Vb0349
CGAGTCGAACGAAACTTTGTACGCAAAGCTAAAAACTCATAACCAAGGTTATGACCTAGTCGTGCCTTCAACTTACTTCGTAGCAAAAATGCGCGATGAAGGTATGCTACAAAAGATCGATAAGACTAAGCTGAAAAACTTCGGCAACCTAGATAAGAACTACCTAGATAAGCCTTACGATCCAAATAACGACTACTCTATTCCACACGTTGTTGCAATTACAGGTCTAGCAGTTAACGCTGATATGTACGATCCAAACGACTTCCAAAGCTGGGCAGACCTATGGAAGCCTGAGCTTGAAGGTCAAGTAATGCTAATGGACGATACTCGTGAAGTATTCCACATTGCCCTACGTAAATTGGGTTACTCAGGTAACTCTACAGATCCAAAGCAAATCGACGAAGCATACGCTGAATTGCAAAAGCTGATGCCAAACGTTTTAGTATTTAACTCTGATAACCCGGGTGCACCATACATGTCTGGCGAAGTTGGCGTTGGTATGCTTTGGAACGGCAGTGCGGCAGCAGCGCAAAACGAAGGTCTAAACCTTAAGCTAGTCTTCCCTAAAGAAGGCGGTATTGGCTGGGTTGATAACTTCGCAATCTCTTCTGGCGCGAAAAACGTAGAAGCAGCGCACAAAATGATCGACTTCCTACTACGCCCTGAAATCGCAGAGCAAATTTCTCGTGACACTGGCTACCTAACCGCCGTTACAGAATCAAACTCGAAGTTTAAAGACGTAGCACCGCTATTCCCTTCTCAAGAAGATCTTGACCGTGTTGAATGGCAAGACTCGGTTGGTGATATGACAGTGAAATATGAAGACTACTTCTTGAAGCTGAAAGCGGGTCAATAATCTGATCTTGCCTACTAAGGTATCGACTAACTGAAAATAGGCAGCGATACGCTGCCTATTTTTGTAATTGACTGATATAATTATGCGTTGCTAGGTTTATTTAGCTCAGTTTCACAGAATTATCGCTTCTCTAAAAAAGGCTCGGTATAAATTGATTTAAATAAACGGGATTGTG
>NZ_JAWOTS010000468.1:0-1031 GCF_033338975.1 Vibrio sp. Vb0349
AATATGGTGTGAGTGGCGTCGTGCTAAGTCTACCGACGGTGGTCGGGAAAAAAGGTGCAGAGTCGGTTCTTACTCACCCGTTTACAGAAGAGGAGCTTGAAACATTACACTCTATCAGTATGAACTTGAGATCCATTGTGGAGAATGTCGCGCAATCGACAGGTTTGAAGTGCTGATTGTAAACAAAGAAATTCTCCGTTTTGCCTTATATAGCCTACTGTTTAGTAGGCTTTTTTGTGTCTTCCAAACAGAGAAAAGCCACATAAACTATGGTTGTTTAATTTGCAAATGAGTAATAGAATGCGAACCATTTTTATTTGAGTGGTAATTTGGCATGTCTCGAGTTTTGATTGTTGATGATGACGTTCCTTTGTGTGAGCTTTTAGAAGTAGTTTTGCAAGATGAAGGATATACCGTCTCTTCTGTGCATTGTGGTGAAAGCGCGCTGCAGTACATGGAGAAAACGCCAGTCGATTTAGTGTTACTCGATGTGATGTTGCCAAACTTAAATGGGATGCAAGTTGCTCGTCGTATTTGCCAACGATTTGCTACACCAATTCTGATGCTTACTGCATTGAACGATGAAAACTCGATGCTGGATGGCTATCAAGCGGGTGCCGATCAATACATTGGTAAGCCATTCAATGTTGCTGAGTTGCTAATGCGCATCAAAGCGATCTTGCGTCGAGTGGGCTTGGAGCGTCAACGCCAAACCATTTGTAATACCGCCCAGAGTATCAGTGATCAGCTAACCAGCTTACCGTTGACCAGCACAGAAGCGGAGCTTTTGAGCCATTTGGTTAAGAATCAAGGCGTGGTTATCTCCAAAGCTGAGCTACAGACAGAAGTGTTGAAAAAAGAACTCAGCCCGTTTGATCGCAACCTAGATATGCACATTAGTAACATTCGCCGAAAATTGGTTGAAGCGGGCTTATCTAAACAGCACATCAAAACGTTTCGAGGCAAAGGCTACAGTTATTTAGAATCTGTGGGCGCGTGATGAAGCTGGTGTGTCCATCCTACATAGCAAA
>NZ_JAWOTS010000469.1:0-1029 GCF_033338975.1 Vibrio sp. Vb0349
TGAAAGTGCTGCGTGACCCTCGTTACTACAACCGCTACATTCGGTTTATTGGCATGACCACGGAAGATGGCGACTCGTGTTCAAGCATAGGGATGCCTGTCTCCAAAATTACGTCATCCAAACGGGTTCCAGTAGATACCAACTTCTATGTTTCCTTGATTTTGCCGGAATACAAAGACCAAGCAGAATGGATGGTAATTTATGACAATCAGCACGTTGAGGTGTTTTGGGTTCTCGATAACAGTTGGGTAAAACAGCTTATTGCTGAGCCGTGTGAAGAGTGCTTATTCGTAAAATTTGAATATCACGAACCTATGTTTGGTGACCTTTCAATCAGTCGCGGCATGCCAAACATTATTGATGAAGACAATGCGCTATCGAGCGAGTTTTTCTTCTCTGATGAATCTCAGGCCAACATGCTCATCAAGATTTACAGTGGTGAAGCCTTGGCCGCATACGCGAATCAGCGTCTTTTCGTGTGGGGTGTGCCCGCTACTTTGATTCTTGGGATTGTGTTTGCGCTGTTTTATATCTCAAGTAAAAGCCTAAGAAAGTCTATCAAAGGGCTGATTCAAAACGGCATCAATAACGGCGAATTTATCCCTTACTATCATGCTATTGTGGATAGCAGAGATGGCCAAACTGTAGGTTATGAAGCGTTGGTGCGTTGGTCAAGACGCGATGGTTTGGTGCCACCTAATATGTTTATTGGCGCCGCAGAAGAGAGCGGATTGATTGTTCCGATGACGAACCAGATGATTCGCAAAATCATCCAAGATCTTGAGTCACTGCCTGAGTCGATTTGGGTGAGTGTCAATATTGTCTCTTCTCATTTAGAAACCGGTTCGTTAACCAAACTGTTGGCAGATTTGAATTGGCCGTGTGCAAACCGAATTCATTTTGAGCTAACAGAAAGAATTCCGGTTAAAGACGTAGAAGCCGCGAAAAAAGAGATTCTCTACCTCACCAACAAAGGTTACAAGTTCAAAATTGATGACTTTGGAACTGGGTATGGTGGCTTTTCTTATT
>NZ_JAWOTS010000470.1:0-1028 GCF_033338975.1 Vibrio sp. Vb0349
TATACACAATGGCGTTATTTGGCAATTTATCCGATAAATCGGCTGAATAACTACATGTATTTAATGAATAGTATTGCAATGGATGCAGTTTGCGGGTACCCTCGCATCACTGTGATTAAATACGGATGTTTAGTGAATATTTATGTCATGGAATATGGCGAGTATTGACTAGTAGTAACACGAGAAAACTATGCATAACAACACCAATGCTACTGAAGCACCTAAGGGCAACTTTTGGATGTTCTTCATTCCATCCCTAATCGGTCTTCTACTGTTTATGGCGCCTATTTCTTACAATGGCGACCTCACTATCCCTGTTGCAGTCATGGCAAAAGTCATTCCTGCCTTACTTGGCGATGCACTTATTGCTATCGTTACCGCTATTATCGCTTTCATGGCTGTCGCTTCTGTTCTTTGTAAAATTTTCAAGCCAGCAGCGATCCTTCGTAACGGTTTCTTAAACGGACTTTTCAACCCGTCTCCACTTTGGCTTGTTGTTCGCCTAATCGGTGGTGCTGCGGTATTGATGACGTTCTTCCAAGTAGGTCCAAAAGCGATTTGGGAAGAAAACACGGGCGGCCTTGTTTTAACTGGTCTTCTACCAACGCTATTCGCAGTATTCATTTTTGCTGGCCTTCTGCTTCCTCTACTACTTAACTTCGGTCTTCTAGAGCTATTTGGCGCGCTATTAAGTAAAGTAATGCGTCCAGTATTTAACCTACCTGGCCGTAGTGCGATCGACTGTATGGCATCATGGTTGGGTGATGGCAGTGTGGGCATCCTACTGACAAGCAAGCAGTACGAAAACAAGTTCTACACTCAACGTGAAGCGGCAGTTGTTGGTACAACGTTCTCAGCGGTATCGATCACATTCAGCTTAGTTGTTATTGCTCAGGTTCAACTTGAACACCTGTTCCTACCTTTCTACGGAGCTATCTGTTTAGCAGGTATCGTGGCTGCGGTTATCATTCCTCGTTTGCCGCCTCTAAGCCTGAAAAAAGACCGCTACATTGACGGCAGCAAGCCAG
>NZ_JAWOTS010000471.1:0-1028 GCF_033338975.1 Vibrio sp. Vb0349
CAGAAGTGAAGGTTTTGCCACTGAATCGAAGTTGCGTAAGCCTCAGAAGCCAACAGTTTAAACAGCATTTTAGGAGTGCTGCCGCCAGAAAGAGAGATGTGAACAGGTCGGCCCATTTCGCTGAACGCTTTCATGTCGTTAGCTAGGCTTTCTACTACCTGCTCCGCAGTTTGATAGATCTTATGGTTGATCATAGTTCACAGTAGTCCGTATCTGTTAGGTTTTTACATGGGAAACGCCAAGCGCGGTTGTCACGCTGAAGCAAGTCATCAGACTCTTTAGGACCCCATGTACCACATGCGTATCCGAAGAGTGATTGAGGATCTTGTTTGAAGTCTAAAATTGGCTGAACGTACTGCCAACATGCTTCAACTGCATCGCTACGTGCAAATAGCGTCGCATCGCCATTTAGAGCATCAAGTAAAAGACGCTCGTACGCAGTTAGCATTTGAGTCTCTTGCAGGTCTGCGTAGTGGAAGTTCATTTTCACTTCCTTCGCTTTAAAGCCTGCGCCTGGTTCTTTCAAACCAAAGCTCATCTGAATGCCTTCGTCTGGCTGAATACGAATGATCAGTTTGTTTTCTGGCGCATTTTGGCCAAACACTGGGTGCGGTGTTTGTTTAAAGTGAATAACCACTTCAGTAACGCGAGTCGGAAGACGCTTACCTGTACGTACATAGAAAGGTACACCATTCCAACGCCAGTTGTTGATGTAAGCTTTTAGCCCAATGTACGTCTCAGTACGAGAATCGTCCGCTACGCCGTTTTCTTCACGGTAACCCGGAAGGTGTTGGCCACGCACGTCTGATGCAGTGTACTGACCAAGTACAAGATCGTTACGTAGTGCTGTTTCATCCAGTGGTTTTAGGCATTGAAGCACTTTCACCACTTCATCACGCATTGAATCTGCGTTGATTTGTGCTGGTGGTTCCATACCGACCATTGCCAATACTTGTAGCAAGTGGTTTTGGAACATATCACGCACAGCGCCAGAGTTGTCGTAGTAACCACCACGCTCTTCTACGCCA
>NZ_JAWOTS010000472.1:0-1025 GCF_033338975.1 Vibrio sp. Vb0349
TGGAATCAACTCATCGGGATCGCCCGTACACAGTGGAGCAGTTTGATATTTGCCTTGCGTCGGCAAACCACCTTCTAACTCCAATTGGGCCATGGATAAGCCAAACGCAACCGAAGGATACATATTGGCATAATCAACCGGTATACCCGCGACCCAGCGTTCAGCCTGTTCTTGTAACTGAATGCCAGCCTCTTCGGTACTTTCCAAGCTAAAACCAAAAAGCGGTGCGACTTCACCTAATCCCGTGTTCTCGCCATCAGATAGCTCAACAATGTAGCCGATGCGTTCCGTCAGCTTGTTATCACGCAGTATTACGCCACTGTCCATTGGAAGGCAGTAACGGTAAATCTTTGCTTTACGCATAATTCCTGTCCTATTACGTACAACCCAAGCTTGCTGGCTATAAGAACGAACCATCCTCCCTGAGGGCGAGGCGCTCGGGACTAAAAACGAAGCAGAGGAGCACTCTGGCTCCTCTTTATTTACGGATTATGGGTTACGAGGAAACTTGTCGAAGTCTGGGCGACGTTTCTCGTTGAATGCGTTACGACCTTCTTGTCCTTCATCTGTCATGTAGAACATCATTGTTGCGTTACCCGCAAGCTCTTGAAGACCTGCTTGACCATCACAGTCCGCGTTCAATGCAGCTTTCAGGCAGCGTAGCGCCATTGGGCTATGCTGAAGAACTTCACGACACCATCGAACGGTTTCTTTCTCTAGATCTTCTAGAGGCACAACCGTGTTGACCAAGCCCATGTCTAACGCTTCTTGCGCGTTGTAGAAACGACATAGGAACCAGATTTCGCGTGCTTTCTTCTGGCCTACGATACGAGCCATGTAAGACGCGCCCCAACCACCATCAAATGAACCCACTTTAGGGCCCGTT
This sequence comes from Vibrio sp. Vb0349, assembly GCF_033338975.1. Classification (NCBI taxonomy): domain Bacteria; kingdom Pseudomonadati; phylum Pseudomonadota; class Gammaproteobacteria; order Vibrionales; family Vibrionaceae; genus Vibrio; species Vibrio sp. Vb0349. The sequence goes on from NZ_JAWOTS010000472.1 coordinate 887, forward strand.
TGACCAAACTGTGCGTTGTCCGCTGCAATTGTTAGGTCACACATCATGTGCAGTACATGACCACCGCCAACAGCCCAACCCGCTACGGAAGCAATAACAGGTTTTGGACACGTACGAATATCACGTTGGAAGTCCAATA
>NZ_JAWOTS010000473.1:0-1025 GCF_033338975.1 Vibrio sp. Vb0349
CAACCCATACTCAAGCACTTCAACCATCCCAACAGAAAGTGCTGAAGAGTTGGTTGATCATGCTATCTCGTTAGATAAGTTTGTGATTGAAACAGACAGTATGGGCGACATCATTTCTCTGGATCGTAGTCAATCGATTCTGATGACTTACTATCGCAACAACATCATTCACTTGTTTGCGCTGCCATCGTTGATTGCTCAGATGATTATTCGTCAGCGCAATCTCACCGTGGAGAAAATCCAAGAGAACGTTGCGCAAATCTACCCATTCTTGAAGAAAGAGCTGTTCCTAAGCTACCAAGAAGAAGATTTAAACGACCTTGTGGTGAAAACGTTGAATGAGTTTGCCGAGCAGAAAATGATCTGTCTTGATGGCAACAAATTGGAAATCAACCAATCAAACAACCAACCGCTGGTTCTACTTGGTCGCACGATTACTGAGACGCTGCAGCGTTACTCCATCGCCATGAACCTATTGGTTGCGTACCCTGAATTGGGTAAATCGGATCTGGAACAGAAGAGCCAAGACATCGCGCAACGTTTAGGTCGCCTGCACGGTATCAACGCGCCGGAGTTCTTCGACAAAGGTGTGTTTACCGCCATGTTCAATACGCTCAAACAGCAAGAGTACCTTGATAGCGACGGTAACTGCGATAAGAAGAAATCGCAGAAATTTGCCAAGCTACTGTTTACGCTGCTGTACCCAGAAGTGAAGTTGACCATCGAAGAAAGTATCCACCAACTTCAGGCATAACAAACACAAAAAAACAAAGGCATCCAATTGGATGCCTTTTTTGATCTTCGGATTGATTACCAGAACGCGACTAATAAACCTATCGCTATCACCATGCCAACGTAGTTGTTGTTAAGGAAAGCTCTGAAACACAAATCGCGCTCGCGGTGGCGGATCAAGTGCTGCTGATAAACAAACAATGATGCGGCAATCAGAACCGTCCAGTAGTAACTCTGGCCTAATTGATAAAACTGCCCTAGCCCCACCAACATCGCCAACGTCACTAACTGTA
>NZ_JAWOTS010000474.1:0-1024 GCF_033338975.1 Vibrio sp. Vb0349
GTGCTTAGTGAAGGCTTAGATAAGTTGGAAAAAGTGATTCTTGAAGTGGCGTAATTCACGCGCTTTTAAATAGCAATCACAAGTAAAGGAAACGATTGGCACCAATCGTTTCCTTTTTGTTTTTGGAAAATCGTCCTTCGCTTAACTAAATATCCTGTTTAAGTTGTAAGCGGAATCGATAAAAAAGTGTGTATCGACTCGAAAAACGTTTGCGATTCCAAGAATATCGGGTGAATTGGTAACTCGAAAAAATTACATTTGAATCAATGGCCTATGCAGTACCAATAGTAACTTACCACTCACCATTAAGGACTCAAATGAAACGTTCACTACTTGGATTAACCATGATTGCCTCTTTCAGCTGTTTGGCTGAGGGCGCTTTGGATCTCACCACGCTTTCAAACAATAATACCGACAACCTTGTATGGGTTGGACATTTGAGCCCAGACACCGATAGTGCCGTTTCCGTTATCCTTGCGTCACACATCTACGGCGGAGAAGCAGCGCTAACTGGCGAAGCGAACCCAGAAAGTAAGTTTGTGTTTGAATTTTGTGGCATGGACGCGCCAAAAGTGAAGGCGGATTTCTCTTCTCACCACATTGGTTTGGTGGATTTCAACCAATCGACTCAACTTGCAAAATCGGTTGATCCAACTTCCATCGTGGCAATCATCGACCACCACGCGATGGGCAGTTCGCCAATCAGCATGCCGCAAATCGTCACGATGGACATTCGTGCTTGGGGTTCTGCAGCAACAATTCTTACGGCAAATGCCGAGAAGTTAAACGTTAAACTGCCTAAGAATATTGCGTGTGCAGGTTTAGGGGCTATTTTGTCGGACACGGTTGTGTTCCAATCTTCGACTACCACCGAATATGACAAACAGTACGCGCAAAAGCTGGCGGACATTGCAGGCATCAAAGACATCAAAGGTTTTGGTGAACAAATGTTGTTGGCAAAATCGGATCTGAGCCATTTCTCAGCAGAGACGATTTTGACGATGGACTACAAGAACTTTGAATT
>NZ_JAWOTS010000475.1:0-1024 GCF_033338975.1 Vibrio sp. Vb0349
CAGATGACTTCCTAACACCGGAAGAAATTGAACAGAAAATCGATTTACACAAAATTATCGAAAGTGATAGCTCAATTTTTCTCGTTGCTGAAAGCGAAGGGAAGGTAATTGGTTTTGTTTTTGGTGAGCTATGGGTTCGTAAGTCTTGGACGTTAAAACAGCGAAAAATCGCAAGCGTTGAACAGATTGTAGTGAACTCATGCTATAGGAATCAAGGGGTTGGATTAGCGCTAATAGAAGCGTTCGAGGCAAATGCCATTTATGACGGCGGAGAAGAGTTGTGGTTAGAGGTATATTCCTTTAATAAATCTGCTTTGGGTTTGTATCGTAAAGTCGGTATAGAGCCAAAAATTCAAATTGGTCAAAAAGCACTAACCTGAAAATTAGATACATTTTCAGACCAAAAATAAAGGGAGTTTTATGTTTAGAGTTGTCTATGAATGGCATGTGCCGGTTGAGCAAATGGATGAGTTTCAAAATGTCTGGCGCTCGGCGACAGAATCAATTCATCATTCAGTTGAAGGTGCGCTCGGTAGCTTTATGTTGCGCTCCTATGATACACCTGAAAAAGTTCTGACCATTGCTAAGTGGAACACACGTGAAGACTGGGAGTTATTTTGGGGAAATCGTAACCCAGAAAAGATGCAACAGATGCGTAAAATTGCAAAACGTGTTTCGGTTGAAGCATTCGACGAAATAGAAGACAGAACTAAATAACGATTGCTGCGCATAACACAACATTCAAGATGGATTCCTAACACTTTGCATTTTAGTTCCAAAGTTGAGCTTCGTATTTATGGCACAATTTGTCGATATCGTTACTCACAACCTAATGCGGCGTTAAATAAACCAAACTGAGATTAGCGTCGATTTTATTAATATTTGATGCTCGACAGTAGCAGACTTAATCCAAATACTGCTTCAAACGGAACATTTGGAGCATAAGTATCGTGAGGGTTGTTTTAGTCGCATTGACGCTGAACCATTTTATTTACTTGTATTTTGAGAATTTTATTGAAGGTGT
>NZ_JAWOTS010000476.1:0-1021 GCF_033338975.1 Vibrio sp. Vb0349
TGGGCACTGATGGCATCAAGTTACATGGCCTGCATATTGTGGAAGGCAGTACGATGGCGAAAGCTTGGAGAGCTGGCAGATTAGAAGCTCCTGAATTGGAAGAATATGTTGCGATTGCCAGTGAAATGATTCGTATGACGCCCGCTGATGTTGTGTTTCATCGTGTCTCTTCCGCAGCTCGTCGTCCAACGTTGTTGTCCCCGCTTTGGTGTGAAAACCGTTGGTTAGCCATGACTGAAATTGGTCGCGCATTAAATAAAGATGGCGCTCAAGGCAGCTTAATAGGAAAGCCTTTTATCTACACGAAGCCGGAATTAAAAGCAGATTGCTCAATAAATAACTGATATATTTTTAGCAGTTTGCTTTATAGGTGGAAAAATGGATCAGTTACTTAATTGGCTTTGGAATGGGCAGGAGAGTTATGGATATATTGTCCTGCTATCGATAGTCAGTGCGATTGCGATAGCACTTATCTACTTTCGTTTCCAAAACGCACTTAAGCAGCTTATTACTGATTCGCCTTATCCAGTGCTGGTGCTAGATGCCAGCCATGGACAAATCCTACTTTCGAATCAAGCAGCGATGCAGTTGCTTGGCATTCGATCTCTGGGTACAGGCTTTTTGTACCCAGCCTTGTTTGAGCTTCACAAACTTTCTTCGTTGCTAGATAGTTTTTCCAGTCGCTATTTCCGTCACCAAGTCTTTGATTGGCGTTTATCTGAAAACGAATCTATTAAGGTTGAATTGTCCGGCCGAAAGAGTTTGCTACGTGGTCATCGTGTTTGGATCATGTACGCGCAACCTTATCAAGTCACTTTACAAGAGCAGCAGCAAGAGTTGGCGCAGTTAGAGATGGCGCGCTCAGCGCTAGATTCGCTGTCCGAGTTGATCTGCTTGCAAGATTGCCAAGGTAATTTATTGACGACGAATCGTGCCTTTGACCAGTTTTGGGAGGGGCGACGAGAAGAAGCCATCACTGCAACGGCGAGCCGAGTCGCTACCCGTAAAAGTGAACGCAAAT
>NZ_JAWOTS010000477.1:0-1018 GCF_033338975.1 Vibrio sp. Vb0349
AGATAATCTAGAGCGCAGTGACCTTTCACACAGGCTATTCGTGAAAGGTCAGCTCGCCCTAAAACTTGGAGTTAAAAATGACTAAGATCTTAATCGTCGGTGGTGTTGCAGGTGGTGCATCTGCGGCGGCGCGTGCTCGTCGTCTGAGCGAAGATGCCGAAATCATCATGTTTGAACGTGGCCCGTTTGTTTCATTTGCCAACTGTGGCTTGCCTTATCACATCGGCGGCGATATCCAAGAACGCAGTAAGTTACTACTACAAACGCCAGAAAGCTTTTTAGCACGCTTTAACGTTGATGTTCGCGTGATGAATGAAGTAGTTTCTATTAACCGACAGGACAAAACCGTTACCATCAAAAACCTGTTGGATGAGTCTGAATACGTAGAGTCATACGACTTCCTACTGCTTAGCCCAGGTGCTGGCCCTATTGTTCCACCAATCCCAGGCCTCGATAACCCGCTCACCCACTCGCTACGTAACATTCCAGATATGGATCGCATCATCGAAACGATCCAAATGAACAAGCCAGAGCATGCGACAGTTGTTGGCGGCGGTTTCATCGGTTTAGAAATGATGGAAGCCTTCCACCAACTTGGCATTAAAACCTCTCTGATCGAAATGGCAGACCAAGTCATGACGCCAGTAGACCGTGAAATGGCAGGTTTTGCTCATGCAGAAATTCGTGACAAAGGTGTCGACCTAAAACTTGGCGTCGCGCTTGAATCTGTGAAATTCGTACCTAACGAGCACGTGGCAAGTTTCGACTCTGGTGAGAGTGAGAAACACCAACACCTAGAAGGTGAATTGGAGTTAACACTGAACAACGGTGAAAAACTCACTACCGATATTCTGATCATGGCAATCGGTGTACGTCCTGAGACAAAACTGGCGCAAGAAGCTGGCCTTCAAATTGGTGCGCTAGGCGGTATTTACACGAACGAATACATGCAAACCAGCGATCCTTCGATCTACGCTGTCGGCGACGCGGTAGAAGAGAAAGACTTCGTGACTGGCGA
>NZ_JAWOTS010000478.1:0-1018 GCF_033338975.1 Vibrio sp. Vb0349
TCTTGCTGCGAAGGTAAGCCTTCTTCATTTTCGACTGCCAGTTGCAGATCAAGTTCAATTGCCATTTTTATTCCTTAGTTGCAGCGACTTGAGCGCTAAGTTCTGCTTTCGCTGCTTCTAACAGTTTAGCATCACGCTCTTCACGGCGACGTTTCTCGAACTCTTTACGTTCTTTTTGATCTTGCGCTTCCCACTTCTCGTAGGCGTTGACGATGCGAGCAACCACTGGGTGGCGAACAACGTCATCTGCTTGGAAGAAGTTAAAGCTAATGTCGTCGACTTCACTGAGCACTTCAATCGCATGACGAAGACCTGACTTCGCACCACGAGGTAAGTCGATCTGAGTGACGTCACCAGTAATAACCGCACGAGAATTGAAACCAATACGAGTCAGGAACATTTTCATCTGTTCAACGGTGGTGTTCTGGCTTTCATCTAGAATGATGAAAGCATCGTTCAGCGTACGACCGCGCATGTATGCCAGAGGAGCAACCTCTATAACGTTGCGTTCAATCAGCTTCTCAACTCGCTCGAAGCCTAGCATCTCGAATAATGCGTCGTACAGTGGACGAAGGTATGGGTCAACCTTTTGGCTTAAATCACCAGGTAAGAAACCCAGTTTTTCACCCGCTTCTACCGCCGGACGTGTCAAAAGAATGCGACGAATTTCTTGGCGTTCTAGTGCATCAACTGCTGCTGCAACGGCAAGGTAAGTCTTACCTGTACCTGCAGGACCAATACCAAAAGAGATGTCGTGCGTAACCATATTGACCAAGTATTGAGCTTGGTTTGGTGTGCGCGGTTTAATGACGCCTTTTTTGGTTTTTACGAACACTTCTTTACCGTGCGCAATACTTGATTCGGTATTTTGTTCTAATACGCCAGATTCTTTGATCGCCAGATGAATTTGTTCTGGTTCGATATCTGGGATCTCGCCACGCACAGGCGCAGTATCTACATAAAGCGTTTTTAGAATGTCCAGCGCAGCCGCTGAGGTGTGAGGCTTACCAACAATGGT
>NZ_JAWOTS010000479.1:0-1015 GCF_033338975.1 Vibrio sp. Vb0349
AGCTTCAATTTCTGGGAGTACCGCTTCCATCATTACTTTGCCATAACCTTTGCCTCGCAGCTCTTCTGGTACGACCGTCGATGTTATGTGCATCACATCATTTTTCACCTCGTAAACCACTTTTGCTTTGAAGTCTTGCTCTAAATCAACCCAAAAGAGGCCACTTTCAGTGTCGTGAATCACTTTATGCATATCTTCTTCTCTAATTTTGTTACGGATTTATTGAATCAAACTATATCACTGAATAAAATCATTACCACGCAAAGACACCCAGTCGTTTAGTGCTAAATTTCATAGCAGTCACCTCTTCTCAAATCAGGTACGACAATAAGAATGAGAAATATGATAACCAGTGCCAGAGACGGCAATCTACCTCTGCAGAGTAAGAGAGCACCAGAACGTCAGGCCACCACATTAAACAGCACCGATGCAATGGCGATGGTTGAGCATGGTAGTGAAGTCACTCTCAATGTGACCACGCCTGTTGGAACGAAGTTCATCACCACCAGTACGTTTGTCGGCTGCCACTCTAACAACACGGCATTGATCGAAGTTCCGAATATTTCCGATGAAGATTTGAAATTCTATTTTCAAGAAGGCTTTTGGATTAACGTAAAAGCGTATTCTCATCGTGGCGAAGGCGCAGTCATCCCTTTTAGGGCTCAGCTTCAACATCGCTTGGGCGACCCTTATCCCATTTTAGTGCTTAGCCTTCCTAATACAATGCAGGTATTCCAACTTCGTAAAGAAGTGCGTTATGAGGTGAATTTGAAAGCGCGAGTCCGCTTGGATGAATATCGAAGTGAGTGTGAGATCAGAGACCTGTCTCGCAGCGGCTGTCGTTTTGTGACATCGCCAATGAGCCGACCTTTACAAGTTGGCGACCGTATCACTCTAGACCTCACCATGCCGAGTGATGGTCGCCTGTTAGCGCCACTGAATGGTCGTATTTGCAACCTTCAAAAATCAACTCACTATGCCCGCTACGGAATGGAGTTTGATGAGGTAGGCAAGA
>NZ_JAWOTS010000480.1:0-1014 GCF_033338975.1 Vibrio sp. Vb0349
AAAATTGCAGAAACCACCGAAGAAAAGCCACAAGCGCATGCATACATCACTCTAGCGAGTGCTTATGTTCAGCTAGAAGATTACAAAAACGCGATTCCACCAGCTAAGCAAGCAATCGCTATGAGTAAAGAACCTAGTGAATCTTGGTATCAGCTACTGATGTCTGCGCATTATGAACTTAAGCAGTTCAAGAGCGTTGCGGGTGTATTGAAAATATTAACCACTAAATATCCAAAAAATAAGCGTTACTGGACTCAATTGTCTGGTATTTACATGGAGTTAAATCAAGAGCGCAATGCCCTTTCAACACTAGAAATGGCTCATAAATTGGGTCTATTAGAAGGTGAGAAAGAATACCTGCGTTTAGTAAACTTCCAAGCTTATCAAGGGGTGCCTTTCCGCGCAGCGAAAACACTTCAAGCAGCCTTTGATAATGGTCATGTAGAACGCAACGCAAAAAATTTGGAAACACTTGGTTCGTTTTGGCAGCAAGCACAAGAACTTGAACAGGCTATCGACGTCTATCAACAAGCTTACAATCTTGCTCCACAAGCAAAAACTCAAATAAAAATTGCTCGTCTAATGATTTTAGACAAGCAATATACGGAGGCGACGAAGTTTACGCAAAACGCCGCCCCAGATGCTAAGCACGAACAAAAAGGAGAGCTCTCTTACATTCGTGGCATGGCATATTTTGAGTTAAACCAACCGAGTAATGCTCTAAAAGCAATGAAAAGTGCGGCTCAATCTCCAGATATGAGAGCAATGGCGAGCCCTTGGATTAATTTCCTAGAGTCTCAAGGGTAAGTCATGCATTTAGCATGGCGCGAAAATTAAGTGTGAGTCAGTCGCACGCCTGGGGAAGTGAAAGCTTCCCCTTTTTTCGTCGTTTTTCAGTTCTCAATCCGTTGTCATTGAAGGGTATGCAAACCAAAAGATCAACTGGTAACCACATAGAGATCATGATACTCTTCGCCTCCATTTTTCTGGCGGGATTATCACCAATCACCATTT
>NZ_JAWOTS010000481.1:0-1014 GCF_033338975.1 Vibrio sp. Vb0349
ATGACCAACATAAACTCAAGTTTGATGTCGATACCAGCCTTCGTGTGCTTGGAGATGATGACCAATTGCGCAGCGCGATCTCCAACCTTGTTTACAACGCAGTGAAGTACACTCCTCCGGGAGCCAATATTCATGTTCGTTGGTATCAAACCGCACAAGGTGCGTGCCTTGAAGTTGAAGACAGTGGTGATGGTATTGAGCCACAACACTTGCATCGACTGACTGAGCGTTTCTACCGAGTTGATAAAGCACGTTCACGCGATACGGGTGGCAGTGGTTTAGGTTTGGCGATTGTGAAACATGCGCTGAGCCATCATGACTCACACCTGGAAATTCAAAGTGAAGTCGGTGTAGGAAGCAAGTTCTCGTTCGTACTTCCAAGTCGTTTAGTGGTGAAATAATGGGACGTCGAGTCAGTAAAGCCATCGCTTGTATCGCGCTTATTTGTTCGAGTATGGCGGTTGCTCAAGATAAGCCTTTACCGAACTACCATAAAACCACTGGCATTGTTGGTAATTTGCTTTCGGTAGGCTCAGACACTTTGGCGGGGATGACCACACTTTGGGTGGAAGAGTTTACATCCATTTACCCAAACATCAACGCGCAAGTTCAAGCTTCAGGCTCGTCAACTGCGCCACCTGCTGTAACAGAGCAAACGGCTCAGTTTGGCCCAATGAGCCGCCCGATGCGTTTGAAAGAAATCGAAGCGTTTGAGCGACAGCATGGTTACAAACCTACAGCATTGCGCGTTGCTATTGATGCTATCGGTATTTTTGTGCATCAAGACAATCCCATTCAAGGTTTGAACTTTAATCAATTGGACGCGATGTTTTCCGCTACGTTGCGTTGTGGGGAAAGTCAGTTCATCACTAACTGGCAGCAACTAGGTTTAAAAGCCGAATGGGCGAAGCGCAACTTGCAGTTGTTTGGGCGTAACTCTGTGTCCGGGACGTATGGTTACTTCAAAAGCAATGCGCTGTGTGGCGGTGACTTCAAAACCCGAGTGAATGAACA
>NZ_JAWOTS010000482.1:0-1012 GCF_033338975.1 Vibrio sp. Vb0349
GAATGGTACTTTGTTGTTCGCTACTCAGCCGAACGGTCAGAAACTCGCTCACTGATCCCTCCAAAACGACGGCGAACGACCGTCACCGTTTCTCTATTTGTACTTTGCAAAAGGCTTCGGATACGTACTCGTGAATCATCCACCAACACTTGTGCATCCAATTCGAAGAAGGAGCTATCCACTCCTAAATAGCCTTTGGCGTTTTTCTTTACATCATCGCTCAAGCCAGTTAATTCTGACTCCGCTAGAAATTCGTCTACGCTGTCCCAACCATCGAAGGGACGCTTTTCTATCAGTTGAACCGCATCGCTGCTGCTCAAGTTCGGTGAAAACATAGCGACTAAAATCGGCGCTTGTTCCACCTCTATCGTGTTGACGTTTAAACGCCAATCATCACTTGGGATCGCACATACCAAGGGCTCAATCTTTTGATAAATTTCACCACTCACTTGATATACCGCGCGCAATTCAGTTTTGTCTGCCATCCAACCATTAGCCGCTAAATACGAAGGTTTCATCGATTCGTAGGTGCTGTCTTCCACGCCGGTGGTTGAACGTACTGTGCTGTCTGAATCAATGTATTCCCAAGTGGAATCGGCAATCACTTCCGCTTGATACGGCTCTACATCTGACTCTTCCAACAAACGCTGCAGCACTTGAACCAAATATGGTCGAGTGGTTTGTTGTCCGGTCGGCTGCACTCGACTTAACACATTGAGGTTAAAGCACGCTTGCTTATCCCAAATACGTCCTGCAGCTTGACCATAGTCCAATGGGTACACTTGTTCTTTAATCGCCCAAGGTTGGCTGAGGTTGATGGTATCGCTGTCTTTGTAGCTCTGCTCGATACCCACTTCAGCCAAGGCTTCAACACCAACACTGTACCAATATGCTTGCTGGTAATGGATTTGGTTTGAACCGCGCTGAAACTGCAAAAACAAACGTTCAGACATGGTGGCAGCAATGGTCGCCATAATCGCCAACAGCATCAGTACAATAATCAAAGCACCAC
>NZ_JAWOTS010000483.1:0-1012 GCF_033338975.1 Vibrio sp. Vb0349
CTGACAGAGGTGCTGTGGTACACGGTGAGCACACCAGACCTGAGATCGCGCCCATCGCGAATACGCCTGCGCTGCTGCCGCCTTGTTGTTTGTTGCTTAGGTTGTTTAGCCACGTTTGTACACTGCTTGGCAATTGCAGGGTGTACACACCAAACATGGAGAGTGCCAACGTGACGAATAAGATACTCAAACCAATCAACACATATGGGTGTTGCATCGCCGCTTGGAACTGCATGCCTGCTGATGCCACCACTAAGCCGAGAAGAGGGTAAGTCAGCGCCATGCCTTGCACGTAAACTAGGGATAAACCCAGAGCGCGGCGTTGGCTGAGTTTCCCGCTGCCAAGTACGATGCTGGTCAAAATTGGGTACATTGGCAGAACACATGGCGTAAACGCTAAGCCTACACCAAGAGCTAAAAACAGCAGCGGAGTCCACCAATTGTCAGCAAGGTTCGCCGCGAGGCTGTCTTGCTCAGTGACTGGTGCTGGATCGTTGTTTGATGACACTGACGTGCTCGCCGTTGGTGATGTCGCGTTTGTTTGGTTGTTGTTTGCTGTTGATTGCGTTGGTTTTGTTGCGACTGCGGAATCAGCAATGGAAGCCGTAAAAGCGTCAATGGGAATGATGCGAGTTTCTGGCGGGTAGCAGAATCCAGCCTTTGCACAGCCTTGATATTGCACGATCACGCGTGCGCCTTCTTGCCACTCATCAAGCGGTACATTCACAAATAAAGGCGTGGTGTAGATGTGCACATCACCGAAAAATTCATCTTTATGTGGCGTGCCGTTTTCCATTTGCAGTTCGCCCAGAGAGATGTTTTCACCAGACACAGACAAGCGCTCTTGATACAGATAGTAGCCGTCTCGTACCTGCCAATCGAGCATCAATTTGTCGTCTTGTTGGTAGAAGTTAAACGGGAACGCTTGGTCGACCGGAACAAAGCTGTCGCTGCTGCTACCAAAACTGTTGTTCTGGCTACTGTTAAACTGGTCTTTGCCAAATAAAGCTAA
>NZ_JAWOTS010000484.1:0-1011 GCF_033338975.1 Vibrio sp. Vb0349
TAGAGTGGATGTTGATGTCTCGTTTGCTACAAGGCTTAGGTGCGTGTGCGACATCGGTAGCAGCCTTTGCAACAGTTCGCGATATTTTCGGCCCAGAGAAAAGCGGCAAGATGATCAGCTACCTTAATGGTGCGATCTGCTTTATTCCGGCACTGGCACCAATCTTAGGTAGCTGGTTAACACAGCAATTCGATTGGCGTGCAAACTTCAGCTTTATGGCTGGTTTTGCGGTTGTCTCAGGAACGTTGATGTTCTTGATGATGAAGGAAACCAACCCTGCAACCGAGAAACAAGCGGTATTCAAGGTAAGTCGTTACTGGTCGGTACTGAGCACGCCATCTTTCATTTTCCACGCGTCACTATGTTTGATGGCTATGGCGGTTATCTTAGCTTACGTGACGTCAGCACCGTCGGTATTGATGACAGGCATGGGCCTTTCAATGAATGAGTTCACATTCTGGTTTGGCATTAACGCGGTCATCAACATCGCTGGCTGTATGTTGGCACCGAAGTTCATGGAACGTTTTGGCACACACAACACGCTTGTGGTTGGTATCTCGACGTTGGCTCTGGCTGGTGTGGTGATGCTGGTGATGAATGGCCAAAACACGGCGCTGTCGTTCATGCTGCCAATCTTTATGTCGTCCGTTGGTTTTGCTTTGATTCTTGGCGGCGCCGCGGGCAAGGCGTTGGAACCATTCGGTGATAAAGCGGGCACAGCCGCGGCGCTACTTGGTTTGTTCCAAATGAGCGGTTCTGGTTTGTTAGTGGGTACCTTACAGCGTTTGCCGTTTGATCCACAAACATTGATTGCTATTCATATGTGGGTATTGCTACCAGCATTGGTGATTCTATTTTCAAAGGCCGGTAAGAGCTGGCACGCACGCTTCGCTAATGCGTAAATCAGTGTAATTTAGTATTTTCCAATGTATGTAACGCGTGTATATTTGTCGTTCACACTTTTCCTGACACCATAATGGAATTCAAAAAGTAATGTCGTTAACCACGTAT
>NZ_JAWOTS010000485.1:0-1009 GCF_033338975.1 Vibrio sp. Vb0349
CATGCTGACTGTTACTCGCCACCATTTCGACCGACTGTGTAATGCCTGCCATTAACCCATTTATGGATTGCGTTGCGTGAGATTGCTGCTCGGCAGCAGCGGCCAATTCTGCCATTTGCTCGTTTAGAGAACCGATCTGCTCTGTCGTTGAAACCAATCTCGTTACGGCATTATCGATGTGTTCAGCACCTTGCTCTGCCAACGACTGGCTGTGTTCAATTTCCTGAACCACCGTGTGAGTTGAACGCTGAATTGCGTTAATAATACCGTTGATTTCTGTCGTCGATTGCGTGGTTCTTGTCGCCAACATGCGCACTTCATCGGCAACCACAGCAAAACCTCGCCCTTGTTCACCAGCTCTCGCCGCTTCAATTGCCGCATTGAGTGCCAGCAAATTAGTCTGTTCTGCTAACCCTTCAATCACTTCCGTCACGCGGCCAATTGCTTCGCTCTCTTTGCTTAACTGCGTAACTTGGGTGCTGGCGCTTTCTATGCTGCTGTGTAAACTTTCCATGGTCGCTTTATTTTGCTCGAGTGCGTCACGACCTTGTTCTATCTCATCTTTTGAATCTGACAACTTTTGCACCGATTGATTAGCTTGATCCAACGTATTGCTCGCGGCAAAGGCAATCTCTTCGAGTTGACGCCCCATTTCTGAGATATTGGATTGTTGTTGCTCAACGTTATTGGATGTCACTTGTGCCGATTCGAGAAGTGCACCCATGCTGGTGTCCACTTGGTTCGCTTTGCCATTTACACCTGCAACAATGCCTGCCAGTGACTCGTTCATGCGATTGATAGAGCTCGTAAGGTCAGCCAGCTCGTCCTTGCCAACAACGTTCAATGGTGGTTGAGAAACATCGCCAGAGGCTATAATCTTCGCTCGTTCTGATAATCGCTGGACTCTGCGCCCAATGGTATTTCCCATGTATTTTGAAATCGCAATCGCCGCAATCACGACCAGTAATGCTGCCACCAGCATCGACGTAAGCACATTTTTGATTGATTG
>NZ_JAWOTS010000486.1:0-1009 GCF_033338975.1 Vibrio sp. Vb0349
ACATATTGAATCGTGCTCAAGGTCTTTTTCCTAGCGCACATTTTATGGCGGAGTACAGTTCTTATACACAGACTGCAACCTGGGAGAGCCTTGGCTTTCAAAAGGCAAGCTCCACTTTTAAACGCGTAGTTTTAAACTATGAGAATCGACTTCAAGCCACACCTTCTGCTGATTGGGCAGATAAAATCTCGGCAGCGCTCCTTACATTGTTAGTTGATGGTGGGGCTGCGGCGTCAGTCTTTGCCCTGCAAAATGTAGGTTCTGCTATTGCTACTATATATGACGCGATTGCTCGTTCAATCGTCAAAATTTCAGAACTCTCTAGCGAATTTTCTGAACGCGTAAAAGGTTTACTTGGCCACATGTTGGTATTTGCGGGGAAAGGTGCAAATATCGCGATCAAATTTACTTATTCCTTTATTCGTTGGGTGTTTGAATTGGTGCTAAGTAAGTTGAATCAGGCTGTTAAAGCCGCCCTCAAAACGACCTTCTGATTTTGATTAATCCACCTTTGCTTAGGTGTGGTTTATTCTTAAATACGAAAAGTTTCCTACTTGGTTAGCGAAGCTAGTGGCGAGCAAATAGATAGTGCTTGGTGAGTCAGATAGAAAACACCGCCTCGATAACGGCGGTGTTTTATTTTGGATTACTGTCGTTGATAAACCGATTGACCTCTGCTGATGGTTTCTTCCACGTTTAGGTCTTTTAGCGCCTTAGGTTCAATCTTCATCGGGTTGTTATCGAGGATGATTAAATCCGCATTCTTACCTACTTCGATAGAACCTTTATACGACTCCTCAAAGTGTTGGTAAGCTGGCCAAATGGTCATGGCTTGCAGCGCGGTGTACGTGTCAACGCGCTGATCTGCACCCAGTACTTTATCAGTTCTGGTGGTGCGATTGACGGTCGCATCCAATACTCGGAATGAACTTGGCAGCGCCACAGGTGCGTCATGGTGAGTACTGAACTTTAACCCTGCCTTTCTCACCGCTTGAGTTGGTGAAATAAA
>NZ_JAWOTS010000487.1:0-1009 GCF_033338975.1 Vibrio sp. Vb0349
GACTGAATCGCTGTATTTGCCATGAGCCACCACGTTACCCGTTGCGCGTAAAATGTATGCCATCGCTTTGTCAGCATGTGCAAAGAATTTCTTCCATCCTGCACATAAATAGTTAAGTCCCGGCTCACCATCACGAGTACGAATGAAACGGTTTTTCGGGCATTCACCGTAGCATGCAAACTGATACTCACAGTCTCGACATTGCTGCGTTAACAAGCGAGATTTTGCAAAACCGAACTTCTGTTGCTCTTTGCTGTAGGCCAGTTCATCCAGCTTGTCATGATGAATATTGCCAATTTTATACTCCGGATAAACGTAATGATCGCATGCAAACACATCGCCATTTGGCTCCATCGCCAACCCCTTACCGCACACCTCACCCAGCGTACAAAGTGGATTAGCGCGCCCCATCCAAGCCTCTACACTGGCTTCAAAATATTGCACAAACACTTTGCCGATATCGTTCTTAATCCATTCATCAAAAACCGCAATCAGGAAGTTACCCCAAGCTTCATCAGCAACACACCAAGGTTCCATGACAGAATCTTTGTGACCCGGAATCAAACGCTTGTCTCCTTGTTTAAGCTGCTCTTGCGGTTGCCATTTTTGAGGCGCAGTGGTGCGGAACGTTTTCTGTTCAACAATAGGAATAAACTGCATTTGTGGCGAGCGGACTTCATCTCGCAGAAAACGGTAAACTTCAAGCGGATTTCGGCTCGTCAGGTTGTTCACACAGGTAAGCGTGGCAAAGTTCACCTGATATTTATGCAGCAACTCCACCGCATTCATGACTTGTTTGAATGTGCCCCGACCGGCTCGGTTGGTTCGATACGCGTTGTGCAGCATTTCAGGACCATCAATACTCAAGCCCACCAAGAAATGGTTCTCGCTTAAGAATTCGCACCATTCGTCATTCAATAACGTGCCGTTTGTTTGCAGATCGTTAGAGATCTTCACGCCTGCGGGCTGGTATTTCTCTTGAAACTCGACAATTTTCTTGAAGTAATCC
>NZ_JAWOTS010000488.1:0-1008 GCF_033338975.1 Vibrio sp. Vb0349
CAGCGATTCCAATGGTAATGGGTGCCAATATTGGTACCACAGTGACCAACACTTTGGTTTCACTAGGTCACGTACGTTGTAAGGAAGAATTCAAGCGCGCATTTGCTAGTGCGACGATCCACGACTTCTTTAACCTTCTTGCTGTTCTGATATTCCTTCCTTTGGAAATGATGTTCGGCATTCTAGAGAAAATTTCTCACTGGTTGGTTTCGCCACTATTGAACACTGGCGACATGAGCATGAAGGGTTTTGACTTCATCAAGCCAATCACTAAGCCTGTTGTTTCTGCTATCAAAGAACCGCTATCAACATTTGGTGACACCATGGGTGGCGTGGCTCTAATTGCTTTAGGTATCGCTACAATCTTCGTTGCTATCACAGTAATGGGTAAGCTAATGAAGAGCCTAATGGTTGGCCGTGCTCGCGATATTCTGAAGAATGCAATTGGTCGTGGTCCTATCCACGGTATCGTATCAGGCTCGATCGTGACGGTGTTGGTACAATCTTCATCAACAACAACAAGCTTGATGGTTCCACTTGTAGGTACTGGTGTTCTTAAAGTTCGTGACATTTACCCATTCACTCTAGGTGCGAACATCGGTACATGTATCACTGCGCTACTTGCAGCTACCGCAGTATCTGGTGAGTTTGCTGTGTTTGCTCTTCAGATTGCGCTAGTACACTTAACCTTTAATATTTTGGCGACACTGTTTATCTTTGGTATTCCGTTCTTACGTGAAATCCCAGTAAAAGGCGCTGAAATGATTTCAGAGCTTGCTATCAAGAACAAAGCCGTTGTGGGTGGCTACCTGATGTCTGTATTCATCATTCTGCCAGGCGCAATCCTTGCTCTGACAACCTGATAATACCAACCATCGCTTATTGTTTAAGGCTCCACGTTGTGGGGCCTTTTTTGTATCTGTAATCATGATGCAAAAATGAGAGTTGATGTAACTCCGATTGAGACTGAGAAATATTTGTTGTTCAAACCAAACACTCAATGATAAT
>NZ_JAWOTS010000489.1:0-1007 GCF_033338975.1 Vibrio sp. Vb0349
AAATCTGACTGATATAAAAAGGGGGTAACCACTGGTTAACCCCTTTGTTGTGTCCGAAGAACGGACCACTGCTTTTTCTTATTTTTAAGGAAAGAAACTTAGGTCGAAGGCTGTTCTACCGTGTCTGTTGCGGTAGTTTCAGTCGTTGGTGCTTGACCCGTTTTACGTTTGTATTTCTCTTCCCAGTAATCTGCACCTTTGATACCTAGCGCAACTGGGTTGAACGTAAACTCTGTGACACCTTGCTTCTGTTGTTCTTCGTAGTCGGTCAGCGCTTTCAGAGCAGGCTTCGACATAAAGAAGATGATCAAGATACCCACGATGTTCAGCCAAGCCATCAAACCTACGCCAACATCACCCATCGCCCATGCTAGGTTTGCGGTTTTTACTGTACCGTAAAACACGGCTGAGATAAGTACCAGTTTTAAGATAAACATCAGACCGTTCACTTTAAAGGTACGGCGAATGTAGGCAATGTTTGTTTCTGCGATGTAGTAGTAAGCCAAGATCGTGGTGAATGCGAAGAAGAACAGTGCAACAGCGATGAACGGTTTACCAACTCCAGGCAGAGCACTTTCAATCGCCATTTGCGTGAATACTGGACCATTGGCCCCAATATCGGCTGGTAGGTTTTGCACAAGGAATGCACCTTCAACCGCACCGTGTACGTTGTACGCACCTGTGATAAGAATCATAAACGCAGTTGCCGAACATACTAGTAGTGTATCGATGTAGATTGAGAATGATTGAACCAGACCTTGCTGTGCAGGATGATCAACGCTTGCTGCCGCTGCTGCGTGAGGGCCGGTACCTTGGCCTGCTTCATTTGAGTAAACACCACGTTTAACACCCCAACCAATGGCAGCACCAACACCAGCCATAGGAGTGAACGCGTCTCCTAGGATCATGCCGATAATGCGTGGGATTTCACCGATGTTTAGAAGAATGATAACGAAAGCGGTGATGATGTACGCCAATGCCATGAATGGCACAACGATCTGAGTGAA
>NZ_JAWOTS010000490.1:0-1006 GCF_033338975.1 Vibrio sp. Vb0349
CTGAGCCCTTTTCACTTACTGCGCGAATTTCAAAAGCAATTTGGCTTTCCGCCTCATGCTTACCAGATCCAGCAACGTTTACGTATGGCGAAAAAGCTGCTCAAACAAGGGCAGAGAATCTCTGATGTCGCACAAGAATGTGGTTTTCATGATCAAAGCCACCTGCATCGACACTTTAAGAAAGCCATGGGCGTCACGCCGGGCCAATATCTTCGCTTTAGCTAAATCCGCAATATCGTACAAGGCGAGATGCCTCTACCACGTTACGTTGATAGCCTGACTTCAAAACAATTAAGAACAAACAATGGATAACACTTTGCCGTTACAAGAAGAATCAAAAGCCACTTTATTTTGGCAAGGCACACTCGCAATGATGCCGTTGAGTATTGCCGTACTGCCTTGGGGACTCTTAGCAGGTTCGTTCGCGATTGATACAGGGCTTCACCCGCTAGAAGGACAAGCGTTATCCGCGATTCTTTTCGCGGGTTCCGCTCAGCTCGTCGCGATGGGAATGATAAAAGCGGGCGCGGGGCTAACCACTATGTTGCTCACCACGTTTTTCATCACCTCACGACATTTTCTCTACAGCGTATCCATGCGCAGTAAAATTGCACCACTTCCGCTTAAATGGCGGCTATCGCTTGGTTTTCTGTTAACCGACGAGCTGTTTGCCATTGCAGGCCATCATTCTGACGAACAATTTAATCGCTGGTACGCCCTAGGCGCCGGATTGAGCTTCTATCTGTTCTGGAACCTTGCGACGCTGACAGGCATCGTGGCAGGTAGCCTAATCCCAGAACTGAGTGAAATGGGGTTGGAATTTGCAGTAGCCGCAACCTTTATCGCGATTGTCGTACCCACGATTAAAAATGCAGCGGTACTTTCTAGCGTCGTAGTGGCTTTGGTAGGCTCAGTCGCGTTGACCTATTACCAAGTAGAAGGAAGTTTGATGATTTCGAGCATTTTAGCCATGTTAACAGGCTATTTTGTCGAACAAGTGCAGGAG
>NZ_JAWOTS010000491.1:0-1004 GCF_033338975.1 Vibrio sp. Vb0349
AGCCTTTTGTGTCGACAAAAGAAGTTGGCTTAGGGCTGGGGATGAATATTTGTAAGTCATTAATAGAAAAGCATAAAGGAAGTATCTACCTCGCTTCCTCATTAGAAAAAGGTGCGATGGTTGTGTTGGAGTTACCTAATGAGCAATAACCCATATTCAGTACTATTGGTCGATGATGATCAGGATGTTTTGGACTCTTATTCGTACTTGATGAACATATCATCAATCAAGTCAAAAGCCATTAACGACCCAACACAAGCGCTGCAATATGTCTCTCCAGAGTGGGCGGGCGTTGTTATTCTCGATATGTACATGCCGCAAATGCATGGATTAGAACTGCTTCGGATGATCAAAAACGTCGATGAGCGAATCCCTGTCATTGTGATCACTGGGCACGGCGATATTCCAATGGCGGTTGATGCAGTAAAGCAGGGCGCATGTGAGTTTTTAGAAAAACCGATCAATCCTGCTGAGCTGTTAACACTAGTAAAACAGCAGCTTGAAACTCGAAGCAGCCAGGTGGAATTGCAGCTACAGGCGGAGAAATCTATTTCGCGCTCATTAATTGGTAAGTCTGCGCATATGGAGCAGATCCGCAAGCTTGTTGCCCAATACGCGTTACTGGACACGCACGTGGTGGTTTATGGTGAGTCGGGCACTGGGCGTCACAGCGTCGCGGGGTTAATTAAAGACATGATGTCTAAGAGTGAAGAAACGGAGTATGGCTCTTTTGCTCTCAGTGCAACCACAACAATGGATAGCATTGATGATGCCATCGACAAACAGCAGTCGTGTTTACTTGTGTTAGAGAACTTACCTGAACTGCCTGAAGAGGGACAACGGCATCTGGCTCAATTGTTATTGGCGCGAGAGCGTTGTGGGAAAAAGAATCTGCGTGTTGTAACGATTTTTGACTCAGAACCGGAAGAGTACATCACCAAAAATCAATTGCTGCCGGAGCTGTACTATCTACTCAACCAAGGCGTGGTTCACGTACCGCCATT
>NZ_JAWOTS010000492.1:0-1003 GCF_033338975.1 Vibrio sp. Vb0349
CTAATTAGTTTGAAACAGAGAATAATAACAGCACTAATTTTAGCTCCCCTGGTTATTTTAGGCATTTTTAAGTTACCCCTAATGGGCTTTATTATCGCGTTGACGGCGATAACACTGTTAGGTTTTTGGGAGTGGACACAATTTACAGAAAGCAATTCTCGCATTGCTGCACTGATTCCGGCAGCCGTTGTTACCGGACTTAGTTTTCTCTTTATCTCACCTGACGCACATAGCTTAAACCATTTAAGTACACCTCATTATGTTGTGTTAGGACTTGGTTTTGTGTGGTGGATTATTGCTAGCTTGATGGCAATTACTTACCCGAAAACCACAAAATCTTGGCAAGGCAACCTTGTTTTACGACATGTTTTTGGTTTTCTGACATTACTCCCTTTTCTTTGGAGTGTAATCATTCTAAGAGCCTCAGACATTTCGGTAGATCCATACCACGGTGCAAAGCTCGTAATGTACGTTTGCTTCTTGGTATGGGCTGCAGACAGCGGTGCTTACTTCGCTGGTAAAAGTTTAGGCAAGCGCAAGATGGCACCACATGTTAGCCCAAACAAAACGATTGAAGGTCTTATTGGCGGTATCATCGCGGCACTGATTGTTGGCTGGTTGTTTGCCGATTGGTTCAATATCCAGTTCACGAGCCCAATTCATATGATCATCATTACGTTGATCACGGTCGTGATTTCTGTATTAGGTGATTTAGTCGAAAGCATGTTTAAGCGTGTTTCTGGCATCAAAGACAGCAGTAACATCATTCCAGGCCACGGTGGCGTATTAGATCGCATCGATAGCCTGACTGCTGCATTTCCAGTCTTTGCTCTTCTATACTACGTATTCTAATTTATCGGGAGCGGCTTCATCGCTCCTGAATTTTTCTAACGGTCTTACATCATGCAAAAGTTAACGATTCTTGGTGCAACAGGCTCAATAGGTGCAAGCACCTTAAAAGTGGTTGAACAAAACCCAGAGCTGTTTTCTGTGGTCGCCCTAG
>NZ_JAWOTS010000493.1:0-1002 GCF_033338975.1 Vibrio sp. Vb0349
AGGCATTTATGCGATTGCGGTTAAGTTCTCTGTAGGTATGTGTATTTTAGTGCAGCCATTTGGCATGTGGTGGATGCCACGACGCTTTGCATACATCGAAAATGGTCGAGAGAATGAAGCCGTGCGCGTTTCTCATTTAGGGATGATTTATGTTGCTGCGCTCAGCGTGGTTGTAGCGACACTGGCGATGGTCATGATCACGAACTTCTTGCCAGAGACCTACCATGAAGCGGTACTTTACACGCTGTTCTTGCTACCGATTGCGATGCTCAAGGAATGGAGCGAATTGTTAAACATCGCCATTCTTTTCAAACGCAGAACCCGATGGTTGCTTGGTATTAATGTGGTTTCTGCCTTGGTTGCGATTGGGTTGCTGTTTGGGTTGTCTTCTCTCGGTATTTTTGGTGTGTTCATTGCGTTGTACTACGCGCAGCTTTGTAAACTCGGCCTAACTTACGCGGTTGGCCAACAGTGTATGACTCTACCATTCCATTTGAGTTTGATGGTTTTACTGCAAATTATCTCAGGTGTGGCACTGTTCCTGCTTCACTCTTCACAATCGATAGGAATCGCCATCGCAATTTGCATTTTGACATGCAGCCTGCTGGCAGGACTCGCCGTTCGTTACATGAGTAAAGAAACCCGCAGCGCATTAAGTCAGCAATTCATTCGATGGTGCGGACAAGTGAAGAGATATTCGATATGAGCTCAACCGATGTGAGAACAAAACAATCCATTGCAGCGCTGACGATCACCGTCGTGATTGCGCTGCTTTGGATCGTGATGCCTCACCCCATTTTGATTGTGGCAGTGTGCTTTGCACCGTTGGCATTGCTATTCGTCCTCAATCAAACCTTTTGGCTCGTGACACTGTTCGTTATCTTCTCTTTTTTCCGTATTCACGAAGCGTTTCCTGCCATTTACAGCTTTAAAATTCCATTGCTTTTATCCCTTGGCGCGTTAGCTGCGCTAGCTTTTCATCTACTGCTGAGTCGCCAACTT
>NZ_JAWOTS010000494.1:0-1001 GCF_033338975.1 Vibrio sp. Vb0349
GAGATTGAACACACCAATACCACCACCTAAGCCAAAACACATAGCCGCAATCGCACCCAACGCTCCAGGAAGGCGAAATGCCTCTATAACGGGAGGTAATGTCATTAACCGCTCGTTCTGATCGTGAGGCTCTCTCATGCATCCCCAAACTAAGGCCCCAACAGCAAGTGCCGCCATCCCTAAAATGATAAAAGCTGCTCTCCATGATAAGAGCTGTGTGATCAGTGCGCCGATAGCAGGGCTGGTTATCATGCCTAATGTCAATCCAGCTTGCACCATCACAATCTGCCGCATCGAGCGCCCACCTTTTTCACACCAGCCAACGCAAATGCGATTGGCAGCATTCCTGCGCTAGCAATGCCCGTAACAACACGAGTGACTAAAGCCCATTCAAACTGGCTAACCAAGCCAGTCAGAATCGAGGAGATGCCAAAAACGAAACAAGCCGGCAGCATAAGGCGAAGACGCCCTACTCGATCCGACCAGCGCCCTAAATAAGGCGCACAAAACGCAATCGCTAGACTATACGCCGTAATAAAGAGTGTCACCTGGCTCGGAGGAACACCAAGATCACCTCCGATAGGTTCTAAAATTGAGCCAAGCAGCAATTCGTCAGCACCTACCAGAAATGCAATAAGGAACAACGCTATCGACTGAATCATGCTTCAACCTCCGCTTGCAACGAAAGCTCCACTAAGGTCGCGATATCGACGATTCTGTCTGGCCAATCTTGGATAAATGCCTTCTCGTGTGAAACCAAGATGACACTGCCCGCAAAACGTTGTAGCGCCTGCTTCAACGCATCTTTACTGCTGGTATCAAGATGCGTAGTTGGCTCATCGAGAATGAGTACATTGCAGCCTCGTGTTGCTAAACAACAAAGCTTAACGCGAGTTTGCTCTCCACCACTCAACGCCTCTAAGCGACGTTGTGCTTTATCACCCTTTATCCCGAAGCGTGCTAACAGCTTACGAGCCGATTTACTATTGATTGAAGAATCG
>NZ_JAWOTS010000495.1:0-1000 GCF_033338975.1 Vibrio sp. Vb0349
GCTATTTTATAAGAAACTCAATATTAATGTCATTTATTTATTCGTTTTGCGAGTGTTTCTTTAAAAACAACTCTGTAACAATAAGTGCATGATTTTATTGTGGATATTATGTTTGGCTTTTGGTGGCTTGTCGGCATCCTGTGTATTCGTCATAATGTTACATGTAACATTATTGATAAATCACATATTTATGGCTCAACAGAATAAAAA
The DNA here is from genome assembly GCF_033338975.1 of Vibrio sp. Vb0349. NCBI lineage: Bacteria > Pseudomonadati > Pseudomonadota > Gammaproteobacteria > Vibrionales > Vibrionaceae > Vibrio > Vibrio sp. Vb0349. The sequence goes on from NZ_JAWOTS010000495.1 coordinate 211, forward strand.
AACACGAACGACATTGCAGGATGTCGCAGACCAAGTTGGCGTAACGAAGATGACGGTTTCGCGCTATATGCGCAATCCAGAATCGGTGGCTGAGAAGACCCGCGTGAAAATTGCCGCGGCAATCGAGGAGATGGGGTACATCGAAAATCGCGCCCCCGCGATGTTGTCTAAGTCTTCCAGCAAAGCCATCGGCATCTTACTTCCTTCTCTGTCCAACCAAATTTTTGCTTCCTTTGTTCAGGGCATAGAGACGGTCACTAAGGCTAACGGCTACGAAACACTACTGGCACACTTTAGCTACGATGAGTTGGAGGAAGAGCGCAAAATCGCCTCTTTGCTTTCCTACCAAGTGGATGGGTTGATTTTGACTGAAAGTCACCACACTCCACGCACGTTGCAGATGATCAAAAACGCTGGCGTTCCGGTGGTCGAAACCATGGAATTGCCGCCACAACCGATTGATATGGCTGTGGGCTTGGATCATGAAGACGCTTCGTACAACGCGGTGAAACGTATGTTGGACGCTGGTAAACGCACCATTGTTTATTTCGGCGCGCGTTTGGACACGCGTACCAAACTGCGTATGCAAGGTTATGATCGCGCGATGAATGAAGCCGGACTCGAACCCAAACATGTGTTAACTGGCGTGCACTCCAGTTTCTCCCTTGCGCATGATTTGCTTGAACGCGCACTGGAAACGTACCCAACGCTCGACGGGGTGTTCTGTACCAACGATGACATCGCAATTGGTACTATGCTGAGTGCGCAGCAGCGTGGCATTCAAGTCCCG